>NZ_JBHWKX010000044.1:0-63101 GCF_042730885.1 Streptomyces sp. NPDC059909 | reverse complement strand
TTCCTGCCGAACGGTGCTGCCTCGAAGGCCGGGCTCAACCGCAGCATTCTTGACGCGGGTTGGGGGGTGTTCCTGGGCATCCTCGCGCAGAAGGCCGAAAGCGCCGCTCGTGTACTGATCCCGGTGGACCCCCGCAGCACCTCCCGCACCTGCCCCGAATGCGGGCACGTGGACGGCGAGAACCGCGACGGCGAAAAGTTCCAGTGCACCGCCTGTGACCACCGCGACCACGCGGACCGGGTAGGCGCCTGGAACGTCGTACTCAGGGCCGGGCTGGTCCTTCCCGACGTGGCCTGAGCCACCGACAGGAGAAGCCCCCGGATTTATCCGGGGGAGGAGTCACGCCTTTGAGCTCGACAAGGAGACCCGCGTCTACGAGTCATCCGGTACGTTCCACGACCGGCTCAAGCTCTCCGTCCCCTTCGACATCGACATCGATCTCGCGGAGATCGACAACCTCTGATCCGCAAGGCACGTGAAGTCTCTGGTCAGTTGGGGTGGTCGGCGCTACCTTCCGCCCCATGACCGAGACTCCGGCCGAGGCATTCGCACCCGCACCTGCCCCTGTCCCCGTCGAGCGGCTCCACTTCGCCATGCCGCCCGTCCACGAGTCCCCTGCCGACGAGCGGGCCCACCGCAAGCAGCGGATCGCCGGGGCGCTGCGCCTCTTCGCGCGCTTCGGGTACGAGGAGGGCGTCGCCGGGCACATCACCGCCCGGGACCCGGAGTTCCCGGACTGCTACTGGGTCAACCCCTTCGGTGAGCCGTTCGCGTCCATGACCGCGAGCGCGCTGATCCTGGTCAACGGTGACGGGCAGGTCGTGGAGGGCGCCCGGCACGTCAACCAGGCCGCGTTCGCGGTGCACGCCGAGGTCCACCGGGCCAGGCCCGAGACCGTCGCCGTCGCGCACACCCACTCCGTGCACGGCCGTGCCCTCGCCGCGCTCGGCGAGCCGCTCGACCCGATCACCCAGGAGGCCTGTGCCTTCTACGAGAACCACGCGCTGTACGACGCGTACACGGGCGTGGCCGTGGACGCGGACGAGGGCCGGCGCATCGCCGCCGCGCTGGGCGGGCACAAGGGCATCATCCTGCGCAACCACGGGCTGCTCACGGTCGGCGACTCGGTGGACGCGGCAGCCTGGTGGTTCATCGCCATGGAGCGCTGCGCGCAGGTGCAGCTGGCGGCGCGGGCGGCCGGCAAGCCGGTGCTGATCGAGCACAGGGACGCCGTCGCCACCCGCGAACAGCTCGGCAGTGACCTCGTCGGGTGGATCAACTACCAGCCGCTGTGGCGGCAGATCGCCGCCGCAGAGCCCGAACTCATGTCGTAGTACGTCAATTTGATCGTGAGGCAATCACCCTCGCGCCGCCTTGCCGGTGCGTGCACGAGCCCGCCCGTACGGCACAATTCCTTGGCATTGCAGGGTCGTTGGTCGAATCTGAAGGGTGCGTCGCCGTGGCGGTGCAAGAGGCGGGACAGGGCGTGCACGGCGGTGGCTGCACCTGCGGCGACTGCCCGCACGGCGCGCGCGAGGGACACAGGCAGGCGGTCGCCGAGTTCGGGGCCCGACGGGACGAGCTCGCCACGGGGCGGGGACTTCCCGTCCAACTGGCGTACTCCGAAGGCGCGTCCCGGCAGTGGATCTCGGACGAGCTGACCGAGTCGGCTCGCGCGGTCGCCGAGCGCAGCCGCGCGGCGGGCGAGGCCTGGCTCATCCGGGTCTGGCGGCGCACCCTCGTCGTCCTGTGGGGCTGGGTCGCCCTGCTGTTCCTGGCCCAGGCCGTGACCGCGATCGGCCCCGGCTGGACCGTGTCGCGCACCGCGGGGCTGGCGGCCGCGGCCTGTCTTGCCGGACTGCTCACCGCCGGGGCCCGGCTGCACCGCGCGCACGGCGGACTGCTCGCCCCGCTCGTCGGCGAGGACAACCGGCTGTCGACGTCGCGGGCGGTCGCCGCCGCGTGGGTGCTCTGCGCCGTGTACTCCGTGCTGTTCCTGGCCTTCCGCCTGGCCGTCTCCGCCCCCGTCTCCGCCCCCGTGGGGCTCGGTCTCCGCCGGGCGGCCGCCCTGTTGACCCTCGTCGGGGTCAGCTGCCTGATCGCCGTCGTCGTACGCCGCGTCGTCACCGTACGGATCCTCACCCAGCGCCTCCAGAAGGTGCAGGCGGACCGGCCGCACCCCGCCGATCTGCTGTGCGACGACAACGGACGCGGCAGCTTCACGGACGCGCAGTACGTCCTCATCAGCGCCGCCGCCCTCACCTACGCCGTGGTCCTGCTCACCCGCCGCCCGGACGAGCTGCCCCACCTCTCCTGGGGGCTCGCCGTCCTCGTCCTCGTCTCCGCCGCCGTCTATCTCGCCGGGAAGTACGCCGAGGGCGGCCGGCCCGTCGTGCTCTCCGTCATCCGCGCCCGCGAGCCCGGCGGTCTGGACGGTCCCATCCGCACGGGCGACGACATCGAGATCCGCGGCGCCGGTTTCGTGCCCCCGGGCGCGGGCTCCCCGGACCGGCTGGCCCGCATGTCGGTCCGCATCGGCCACGTCCACGTCCATGTCCCGCTGGTCCCCGTCCCGGGCGGCTTCACCAACCCCACGGACACGAGCGTCGTGGTGCCGGTCCCGGTCGAGGTGGAGCCGGGGCGGGTCGATGTGCAGGTGGTGACGGCGGCCGGTGCGGAGTCGAACCGGATGACGATCGACGTCACGGACTGAACGTCCGCGGACTGAAGCGTCACGGACGAAGCGTCACGGATTGAAACGTCCCTCACCGAGGGTCACCGACTGAGCCATACGGTCCTCACCCGCGTAGTCATATGTATGGGGCGTGGGGAGAATCGTCCCAGCCGGAGGAATCGCGGAGGCGACGATGACGCATGTGGACCGGACGACGGCGATGTACGGGACGACGATCGGTGGACGGCACGGCGGCGGAGGTGGCTGGAAGGAGACCGCGCAGCGGTACGCGCTGCTGCCGCTGCGGATCTTCCTCGGGGTCACCTTCATCTATGCGGGGCTCGACAAGCTCACCGACAGCGCGTTCATGGCGGCGAGCGGCACCGGGTCCGTCGGGGAGCTCATGAAGGCGGTGCGGGACACGTCGGCGATCCCCGGGCTGGTGGATCTCGCGCTGAAGAACCCGGAAGGGTTCGGTTACGCCATCGCCCTGGGTGAGCTGGCCGTCGGTATCGGCACCCTCGTCGGGCTGCTGGCGCGGCTCGCCGCGCTGGGCGGGGCGCTGATCTCGCTGAGCCTGTGGCTGACCGTGAGCTGGGCGACCGAGCCGTACTACTACGGGAACGACCTGATCTATCTGATGGCCTGGCTGCCGCTGGTGCTGGCCGGGGCGTCGGTGCTCTCGGTCGACGCGGCCTTCGCGGAGCGGCGCCGGCGGATCCGGTAGTGCACGAAGGCCACGGCGCCGGCGAGGAACAGCCCGTCGAAGACGATGACGAGGGCGGCGAACCACTGCGTCTGCCAGGCGCCCGTGGCATCGCCGAGGAACAGCGCGGCGGCCGCCAGCGCCGCCGCGCCCGCGATCAGCCGCGCCGGCCGGAACTCATGAAGCAGCACGGGTGACCTCCACCTGTCCGAATCCGACCTCGAGGTCGAGTGCCAGTGTGCCCGCCGGTTGCGTGCCCTTGGGCGGGGTGAGCGTACGGGTGCGCTCCTGGGCCGGGGAGACGTCCACGTCGTTCGGCGGGTCGCCGGGGAGCCGGACCTCGCCGAGCCCCGCCGCGGCGGTGACCTTCACCGTCGCGTTCTTCGGCACGATCACATGGATCCGTCCCACGCCGAGCTGGACCTGGGTGCTCACCGTGCGGTCGGCGGGGACCGCGACCCGGGCGAGATCGAGCGTCGCGACGCCCGTGCCCAGCTCGTAGCGCGGCTCCACCGCCGCGACCGTGACCGGCTGCCACTCGGTCCGCACCCACTCCGTGCTGATGTCCTTGGGCAGCGCCGCGGCACCCGTCAGCAGCAGGGCGGTGAGCATGGTCATCAGGATCGTGCCGAAGCCCGTACGTCCCAGGAAGCTGCTCACCACCAGGCCGAGGCCGAACACCGCCAGCGCACAGGCGAACCCGAACTGCAGGCTCGTACCGAGCGGATGGGTGCTCCAGGACAGCCCGGTGCCGAGGCCGCCCGCCACCAGGGCGAGAAACAGGACGAGACCGCCGATGGATCGCGGCCCGCGCGGACGGGGAGCGGCGGGGCCGGCCCACGGCGTGCCGCTCCGGTCCTCGGTGCGACGCGGCGACAGCCCTTCGGTCACCGCGGCGTCGGGCGGGCCCCACAGATAACCGGTGGCCACCGGGCCGGTGGTGCCGTCCTTGACGATCGGGTCACGCCACCAGGACGGACTGCCGGGCGTCGGCGGCGCCTTGGCCTCCGGCGGTGCCTCCGCCACCGCGTGCGCGGTCGCCGGGTCGAGCGGGCCGCCCTCGGGCGTGACCATCGTGCGCCGCTGCGACCAGACGGCGGCGCCCGTCACGGCCAGCGCCAGCAGCGCCGAGAACGCGAGCGTGCCGCCGTTGCCCAGCATCGACAGGAAGAGGCCGCAGCCGAGCAGGGCCATCAGCACGGCCGCCAGCGCCGCGCCGTCGACGCGGCCCGACAGTGCGCGCCGCGCCTCGTTCTCCTCCTCGCCGGCGAGGGGGATGAGCAGCCAGGCGAAGCCGTAGAAGATCAGGCCGATACCGCCGGTCACCGAGAGCACACCGACGACGATCCGGAAGATCACCGGGTCGATGTCGCAGTACCGGCCGAGACCCCCGCACACACCGGCGACCAGCTTCTGCCGAGGCGCCCGGCGCAGCTGGGCGGGCGCGGGCGGCTGCTCCTGCGGTGGCTGGGGCGGCACGGCGGTCGGCTGAGTCATGACTCCATGGTGACGGCGCGCGACCCCGGGTGGCAGCCGCCCCGACCCTGGCCCGTCCCTGATATTCCTCCCCGGGTCCCCCTGAGGTTCAGGGGCGGTCTCAGGGACGGCCCTGATGCCCGGGCCCTTATGGACGTGTGACGATCGAGGCATGCCCGTCGCCGCCGCCCGCCTCCCCGAGACCGAAGAGCCACCCGTCCGCAAGCTGTACCGAAGCGCCGACGGGCGGTGGCTCGGCGGTGTCGCGCGCGGCCTCGCCGGACATCTCGGGCTCCCCGTCGTCTGGGTCCGGCTCGTCTTCCTGGGCCTCTTCATGGCGGACGGGCTCGGCGTGCTGCTGTACGCGGTGTTCTGGATCGTCGTCCCGCTCGGCGTCGGCGGCAGGTCGGCCGGGCCGAAGCCCGTCTTCGAGACGACCCCGGACGGCCGGCGGCGGCTGCGCAAACCCGACAAGGGCCAGCTCTTCGCGCTGTTCGCGCTGCTGATCGGCGCGGTCGTCTTCGTCGGCAACGTCGACACGGGCAGTGCCGACCGCTATGTGTGGCCGCTGCTGCTGATAGGCGCCGGTGTCGTCCTGGTGTGGCGGCAGGCCGACAACGCCCGCCGCGCCCAGTGGACCGGCGACGGCAGGCGCCGCCGCCTGCTGCAGCTCGCGCGCGGTCTCGCGGGCGTCGCCCTGGTCGGCATGGGCCTGACCGTCTTCGTGGTCGTCCGCGGCTCCGCCGCCCAGCTCGGCAATGTCCTGACCGCGGCCCTCGCCGTGATCGCCGGCATCGGGCTGCTCGCCGGCCCCTGGCTGGTGCGCATGACCCAGGACCTCTCCGAGGAGCGCCTGATGCGCATCCGCGCCCAGGAGCGGGCCGAGGTCGCCGCCCACGTCCACGACTCCGTGCTGCACACCCTCACGCTGATCCAGCGCAGCGCGGACGACGCGGGCGAGGTGCGCAGACTCGCCCGCGCCCAGGAGCGGGAGCTGCGCAACTGGCTGTACAAGCCGGAGGGCACCGGCAAGGAGGAGGACGAGGAGCCCACCACGCTCGCCGACGCGGTGAAGAAGGCGGCCGCCGAGGTCGAGGACAAGCACGGGGTCCCGCTGGAGGTCGTGGTCGTCGGCGACTGCCCGCTCGACGAGAAGCTGACCGCACAGATGCAGGCCGCGCGCGAGGCGATGGTGAACGCCGCGAAGTACGGTGGCGAGGGCGGTCCGGTCCAGGTGTACGCGGAGGTCGAGGGCCGTACCGTATTCGTCTCCGTACGGGACCGGGGGCCCGGATTCGACCCGGACGCGGTACCGGAGGACCGGATGGGCGTACGAGAATCGATCATCGGGCGCATGCAGCGCAATGGCGGGACGGCGCGGCTGCGTTCCGTGCCCGGCGAGGGCACGGAAGTGGAGCTCGAGATGGAGCGGGAGAGGGAGAGGGCGGACGGATGACCGAGCAGACCGACGCAAACGAAGGGACCACGGAGCGTCGCGTACGGGTCGTGCTCGTCGACGACCACCGGATGTTCCGCGCGGGCGTGCAGGCCGAGATCGGCCGCACGGAGACCACGGGCGTCGAGGTGGTCGGCGAGGCCGCCGACGTCGACCAGGCGGTCACGGTGATCACGGCGACCCGCCCCGAGGTCGTGCTCCTCGACGTCCACCTCCCGGGCGGCGGCGGGGTGGAGGTACTGCGCCGCTGCGCGAGCCTGATGGCGGCGGCGGAGCGCCCGGTGCGGTTCCTGGCGCTGTCGGTGTCGGACGCCGCGGAGGACGTGATCGGCGTGATCCGCGGCGGCGCGCGCGGCTACGTCACCAAGACGATCACCGGCACCGATCTCGTCGACTCGATCTTCCGGGTCCAGGACGGGGACGCGGTGTTCTCGCCGCGGCTGGCGGGCTTCGTGCTGGACGCGTTCGCGTCGACGGACGCCCCTCCGGTCGACGAGGACCTGGACCGGCTCACCCAGCGGGAGCGGGAGGTGCTGCGGCTGATCGCGCGCGGATACGCGTACAAGGAGATCGCCAAGCAGCTCTTCATCTCCGTGAAGACGGTGGAGTCGCATGTCTCGGCGGTGCTGCGGAAGCTGCAGCTGTCGAACCGGCACGAGCTGACGAGGTGGGCGACGGCGCGCCGGCTCGTCTGACGGCGCGGGCCTGTCCGACGGCGCGGGCCTGTCCGAGGGCGCGGGGCGGCGGGCGCATCTGACGCCCATCCGACGGCCATGTGTGATCCAACCGGTACACAAGGGTGGCAACCCGGACGGTCCCCGTCTCCTCTAACCGGTCGTGATGAGCTTGACCGGGACCCCGTTCTTCGTGACCGCGATCGTGCTGGCCGTGGTCGCCGTACTGCTGCCGCTGGCCCTGTGGAGCCGGGTGCGCGGACCCGCCCTCGTGCGGGGCGGCGCCCGGCTGCTGATGGTCGGATTCGCACAGGTCACCGCACTGCTCGTGGTCTTCGTGGCCGTGAACAACAGCAACGGCCTGTACGGCAGTTGGGAGGATCTCCTCGGCACCGGGGACCATGTGGCGGCCGCGGCCGATCTCGGCCGGGACGGTATGGGCGGGGTGCGGTTCGCCGATCTGCCGGCGTCGAGGCAGACCTTCAGGCCCGCGGACGACCCGAACGTGGGGCCGGATGTGCGGGTCACGGAGTTCGACGGGCATGTCTCGGGAGTGCGCGGCGAGGTCCATGTGTGGCTGCCGCCGCAGTACGACGACCCCGCTTACCGGAACACGAAGTTCCCCGTGGTCGAGCTGCTGCCCGGCTACCCCGGCTCGTCCCGGGCCTGGTTCACCTCGCTCCGGGTGCACGAGCAGCTGAAGCCCCTGATGGAGCGGGGCGAGGTCGCGCCGTTCATCCTCGTGTCCCCGCGCACCACGCTGCTCGGCGGCGGCCTGGACACCGGTTGCGCGAACGCCCCGGGGAAGATCAACGCGGACAGCTGGCTCAGCGTCGACGTCCGCAAGATGGTCATGGACAGCCTCCGCGCCTCGCAGCGGCCCGGCGGCTGGGCCGTCGCCGGCTACTCGGCGGGTGGCCACTGCGCGGCGAAACTCGCCGTCGCCCACCCGGACCGCTACCGGGCCGGAGTGAGCTTGTCCGGCTACAACGACCCGGCCGCCGAGAAGGCCTCCATCGCCGCCTACGACCCCGAACTGCGCCGCGCCAACAACCCCCTGACCCTCCTGGAGTCCGCCCCGGTCCCCCCGCGGACCGCGCTCTACGTCTCCGGAGCGAGGGGCGACGGCTTCGAGGCGGGCCTCGCGCTCCGCGCCGCGGCCAAGCCGCCGACGAAGGTCGATGTCATCGAGGTCGGCGGCGCCCATGACACCGAAGGGTGGAGGCTCCAGATCCCGGACGTCTTCCGCTGGCTGACCCGTCAGATCGGCGTCGAAGGGGGTCCGACGGCGTCGGCCGCGGCGCGCTGACGGCACGTGGCCGGGCCGGGCGGAGCCGGCCGTCGGGGCACGGCGGGGCCTGGTCGGCTCCGTGGGGGCCTGCCGGTCCTAGGCCACCCGGGTCGCGCCCGCGAACGGCATCTGGTCGATCGGTGCGATCCGGACCGGCGTGCCCGGCCGCGGGGCGTGGATCATCTGCCCGCCCCCGATGTACAGCCCCACGTGCGAGATGCCGGAGTAGAAGAAGACCAGGTCCCCGGGCGCGAGCTGGGAGCGGGGGACGCTGAGGCCCGCGTTGATCTGCGTGTACGTCGTGCGGGGGAGCGAGACGCCCGCCGAGCGCCAGGCGGCCTGCGTGAGCCCCGAGCAGTCGTACGAGCTGGGCCCGGTCGCCCCCCAGACGTACGGCTTGCCGAGCGCCCCGTACGCGTACGCCACGGCCTGCGCCGCACGGGAGTTGGGGGCGGCGGCCGGGGAGCCGGGGACGACGGGTGCGGTGCGGGCGGCGTCGCGGTCGGCCCGGGACGCCGGGTTCCCGTCCTGGCCGGCATAGGCGGCCCGCTGATCGGGGGTGAGCTGCGCCAGGAGCTTCTGGGCCGCGGCGAGCTTCGTGCGTATCGTCGCCCGGTGGCGGGCCAGCTCGGCCTGCCGGGTCTTCAGCGCGGCCAGCCGCTCGCCCGCCTCCGCACGCAGCTGGTCCAACTCCCGCGCCTGCTTCTGGATCCCCGCGATCGTGGCGGCCTGCCGCGCCCCGGCCCGCTCGGCCAGCTCCGCCCCGGCCAGATACGTGTCGGGGTCGGCGGAGAGCGCGAGCTGTACGGACGGGTCGAGCCCGCCCGCGCGGTACTGCGCGGTGGCGATCGAACCGAGCGCGTTCCGGGAGGAGTTGAGCCGCTCCGTGCGCCGCGCCGCCTCGTCCCGCAGGTCGTCCAGCGACTCCCGGGCCCGGTGGGCGGCCTCCTTCGCGCCGTTGTACTTCTCGGTGGCCGCCTCGGCCTCCTGGAACAGCTTGTCGGCCTCGGCCTTCAGCTGCTCGGGCGTGGGCCGGGGGTCCGCAAGCCCGGAGCCTTCGAAAGCGGTGGCGGACGCGGCACCGGCCAGCGCGAGCGTGAGGGCGGTACGGGCGGCAGAGCCGCCGAGGGTGCGCTGCTTGGGCTTGCGGTGCGCTGCCACGAGGGCCAGTCCTTCCGGAGTCCGCCAGGTCATGCCGTACGGGTCCGGCGGCGGGCCGCACAGGGGAAGCGGTCCACCGCCGGATCCATCGGCGTGGTGGCCGGAGTGCCGCCCGGATGCGCGGCGGCGGTGGGGAGTCGGTCACCTGGGGGAGGACGCTAAACCTCCGGCGCGCCGAGCAGTGGTGCCATGACCGTTATTGGCGGGAGTCGGACCGCCGGGGTCGCTTTCGGACCGTACGGCTAGGCTCCGGTGATATGGACGTACTCATCAATGTCTTCGTCGCCCTGCACATCATCGGCATCGCGTCGCTGCTCGGTGGCTTCCTGACCCAGATGAAGGCGATGGGCGAGGGAACGGCACGCTTCACGCCCGCGATGCTGCACGGCGCCCTGTTGATGCTGGTCACGGGCGTGGCACTGGTGGGGCTGAACCAGGCGGACGACCAGCCGGTCAACAACCTCAAGATCGGCGTCAAGCTGGCGGTGCTGGTGGTGATCCTCGCGCTGGTCTACGTCAAGCGGGACGAGGAGAAGGTGGGGAAGGGCGTGTTCGCCACGGTGGGCGGCCTGACGGTGGCGAACATCTTCATCGCGACGCTGTGGACGTGATCGGGCCGGGGGTCCGGGGGGTGTCCCCCGGGTAGGCACAGCATCGCGACGCTGTGGACGTGACCGGGCCGGGGGTCCGGGGGGTGTCCCCCGGGTAGGCACAGCATCGCGACGCTGTGGACGTGACCGGGCCGGTCGCATGACCACTCACGCCGCAACGCACCCTGTGCGACGGGTGGTTACGGCGTGAGTCAGTCAGGCGTCCATGCGGTCTACGCGGGGCGGACGCTCCCGTAGATCGGCATGTAGTAGATCGACTCCTCGCGGACGTTCGCGCCCGGCTTGGGGGCGTGGATCATCATGCCGTCGCCGATGTAGATGCCGACGTGGCTGATGTCGTCGTAGAAGAAGACCAGGTCGCCGGGGAGAAGATCGCTCGTGGCGACGCGCTGGCCGACCTCGACCTGGTCCCACGTGGTGCGGGGCAGATCGACGCCGGCCGCCTTCCAGGCCGCCTGGGTGAGGCCGGAGCAGTCGTACGAGCTGGGGCCGGTCGCCCCCCACACATACGGCTTGCCGATCTGGTCCCGGGCGAAGGCGAGGACCTTCTCGGCCTTGGCCGCGTAGGTCCCGGCGGACGTGTCGGTGCCGGTGCTCGTCCCGGTGCCGGTGCTCGTCCCGGGGCTGGTCCCGGTGTCCTGGCTCTGCGCCTCCTGCTGCGCGCGCTCCCTCGCCAGGCGCTCCGCCTCGGCCTTGGCCTCCGCCTCCGCCTTGGCCTTCGCCTCGGCCTGCCGGCGAGCCTCTTCCTCCCGCTGACGCTCCAGCGCCTCGAGCCGCGCCTTCTCCTCGGCGGTCAGCTGCGACAGCAGCGTCCGCGCCTCGGCGAGCTTCTGCTGCACCTGCTCCTTGCTGGTGCGCAGCGACTGCTGGGAGGCGGTCAGCGTCTCCAGGCTCTTGGTCGCCTTCGCGCGCTGCTTCGCGGCCTCCGCCTGCTGCGTCTCGAAGTCGGCGATGGCGCCGCGCTGCTCGTCGGAGAGCCGGTCCATCAGATGGGTCTGGTCGAAGTACGCCTGCGGGCTGTCGGCGAAGAGCAGCGCGGCGGTCGGCGTGACCGCACCGGTCCGGTACTGCGCGGCCGCGTACGAACCGAGCGTGCGGCGGGCCTCGTTCAGCGACTCCGTGCGCTTGGCGACATCGTCGAGGATCGTGTCCACCTCGCGGCGCTGCTGCGCGGTCTCCTCTTTCGCCCGGTTGTACTGCTGGGTCGCGGTGCCCGCCTGCCGGTAGAGGTCGTCGACCTTCTTCTGAACCTCTTCGATGCTGGGTCTCGGGTCGGCCTGGGCGCTCTGGGTGGAGAGGAGGGTGACGCCCGCGAGGGCGGCCGTCGTGAACCCGACGGCGGGGGACTTCGTACGCGGATGCGTACGCGTCTTGCGATGCGACGCCAAGGCCGGCATCTCCTTCCGTGGACCGCCTACCGGGTTAGCTGTCGGGTTCGGACGGAACGGAAGGCTGTCCTACGGGCCGAGTTGAGCACGGCCCGATTCACCCCGGTTGTGCATGATGGGTCCCCGGTTCCGAACTTCCTTACGGGAAAGTCGGATTCGGCGTGGGCTGCCCGATTGGCGTAGGTCGCCGTTGGGGGAACGGGCCGCCTGGGCGAGCACGCTAGCCAAACTGTGGTGCCGCTGTGAAGGTCGATGTTCGATATGCCCGATACATTTTCGTGACCTCGGCGTGTCACCGTCGTGCCGCATCCGTCCCGTGCTCGTGATGTGACGGACCGTGTTCGGCCGGTTGTGGTGAAGGCGGCGGCGGGCTGTCGGTGGGGCGGCCTAGACTCGTAGAGCGATGAGCAGCCTCTTTGACGACAGCTTCCTGGCGGACCTCCAGCGCACCTCGGCCTCGGAGGAGCCCCCGCCGCCCGAGCACGACGAGCACGCGCCCCACGAGGAGGACCCGCACGACCTCTTCGAGGGGAAGTTCGACGTGCCCCCGGCCAGGGACGCGTACTACAGGGACGGTGCGCCGCGTCCCGCGGTGGACCCGGCCGCGCTGCTCGAGGGGCTGAACGAGCAGCAGCGTGCCGCCGTCGTGCACACGGGCTCGCCGCTGCTCATCGTGGCCGGTGCCGGCTCCGGCAAGACCCGGGTGCTGACCCACCGGATCGCCCATCTGCTGGCGACCCGCCATGTCCACCCCGGCCAGATACTGGCGATCACGTTCACGAACAAGGCCGCGGGCGAGATGAAGGAGCGCGTCGAGCATCTCGTCGGCCCGCGCGCCAACGCGATGTGGGTCTCCACCTTCCACAGCGCCTGCGTCCGCATCCTGCGCCGGGAGAGCAAGAAGCTCGGCTTCACGTCCTCGTTCTCCATCTACGACGCGGCGGACTCGAAGCGGCTGATGGCGCTGGTCTGCCGTGACCTGGACCTGGACCCGAAGAAGTTCCCGCCGAAGTCCTTCAGCGCCAAGATCTCGAATCTGAAGAACGAGCTGATCGACGAGGAGACCTTCGCCGACCAGGCCGCCGACGGCTTCGAGAAGACGCTGGCCGAGGCCTACCGGATGTACCAGGCCCGGCTGCGCGAGGCCAACGCGCTGGACTTCGACGACATCATCATGACCACCGTCCATCTGCTCCAGGCGTTCCCGGACGTCGCCGAGCACTACCGTCGCCGGTTCCGCCACGTCCTGGTCGACGAGTACCAGGACACCAATCACGCTCAGTACACGCTCGTGCGCGAGCTGGTCGGCACGGGGTACGAGGACCTGGAGCCGGCCGAGCTGTGCGTCGTGGGCGACGCCGACCAGTCGATCTACGCCTTCCGCGGCGCCACGATCCGCAACATCCTCCAGTTCGAGGAGGACTACCCGGACGCGACGACGATCCTGCTGGAGCAGAACTACCGCTCGACACAGACGATCCTCTCCGCCGCCAACGCCGTCATCGAGCGCAACGAGAGCCGCCGCCCCAAGAACCTGTGGACGAACGCGGGCGCGGGCGCGCAGATCACCGGCTATGTCGCGGACACCGAGCACGACGAGGCGCAGTTCGTCGCCGACGAGATCGACCGGCTCACGGACGCGGGCGACGCCAAGGCAGGCGATGTCGCGGTCTTCTACCGGACGAACGCCCAGTCCCGTGTCTTCGAAGAGATCTTCATCCGCGTCGGCCTGCCCTACAAGGTCGTCGGCGGAGTGCGGTTCTACGAGCGCAAGGAGGTCCGCGATGTGCTCGCGTACCTGCGCGTCCTCGCCAACCCCGAGGACAACGTCCCGCTGCGCCGCATCCTGAACGTTCCGAAGCGCGGCATCGGCGAGCGCGCGGAGGCCATGGTCGACGCGCTGGCCCTGCGCGAGAAGATCACTTTTCCGCAGGCGCTGCGGCGTGTGGACGAGGCGTACGGCATGGCCGCCCGGTCGGCCAATGCCGTGAAGCGGTTCAACGCGCTGATGGAGGAGCTGGGCACGATCGTCGAGTCGGGCGCGGGACCGGCGACGGTCCTGGAGGCCGTGCTCGAACGGACGGGGTACCTCGCCGAGTTGCAGGCCTCCACCGACCCGCAGGACGAGACGCGCATCGAGAACCTTCAGGAGCTGGCGGCGGTCGCGCTCGAGTTCGAGCAGGAGCGCGGTGCCGAGGAGGGCTCGGGCACGCTCGCCGAGTTCCTGGAGCAGGTCGCGCTCGTCGCCGACTCCGATCAGATCCCCGACGAGGACGAGGAAGGCGCGGGCGTCATCACGCTGATGACGCTGCACACGGCGAAGGGTCTGGAGTTCCCGGTCGTGTTCCTCACGGGCATGGAGGACGGCGTCTTCCCGCACATGCGGGCGCTGGGCCAGACCAAGGAGCTGGAGGAGGAGCGCCGCCTGGCCTACGTGGGCATCACGCGCGCCCGCGAGCGGCTCTATCTGACGCGGTCGTCGATGCGGAGTGCGTGGGGCCAGCCCGCCTACAACCCGCCGTCGCGGTTCCTGGAGGAGATCCCGGACGCGCACATGCAGTGGAAGCGGACGGGGCCGATGGCCGCTCCGGCCGGGCCGACGTCCGGGATCACGTCCTCGCTGTCGTCCTCAAGGTCGCGTTCCGGCCCGTCGGGCTTCGCCACGCGCCGCGCGTCGGACAAGCCGGTGATCGCGCTGGCCGTCGGGGACCGGGTCACGCACGACCAGTTCGGGCTGGGGACCGTCATGGCGGTGACCGGATCGGGCTCGGACGCGCAGGCGACGATCGACTTCGGGGACGCGAAGCCGAAGCGGCTGCTGCTGCGGTACGCGCCGGTCGAGAAGCTGTAGGAGTGGTCCGCCGGGCCCGGTCCGCCGGGCCCGGCGCGCCCGAGCCTACGCGCCGGATGCGTCGGCGGGGTCGGTGTTAGGACGGGTTGAGGCCGTGGTTGCGCAGCCACGACAGCGGGTCGATCGCCGATCCGCCGCCTGGCCGCACCTCGAAGTGCAGGTGCGGGCCGGTGGAGTTCCCCGAGTTCCCCGAGTACGCGATGACGTCGCCGGCCTTGACCGAGCCCGAGCGGATCTTGGTGCTGCTGAGATGGCAGTACCACGTCTCCGTGCCGTCGGCAGCGGTGACGATGGCCATGTTGCCGTACGCGCTGTTCCACTGGGTGCGGACGGTGCCGTCGGTCGCGGCCATCACCGGGGTCCCGTACGAGACGGGGAAGTCGATACCGGTGTGCATGGACATCCAGTTGACGCCGGCCTGGCCGTAGTAGGCGCTGAGCCCGTGCTGGCTGACCGGCAGGGCGAACTTGGGGCGCAGCGCCTCGCGGCGAGCGGCCTCCTCCTCGCGCTTCTTGCGCTCCGCCTCCTGGCGCGCCTTGAGGTCGATGCGCTCCTGGGTGCGGCTGGCGCGGTCGCCGAAGTCGCGGGCGTCGGCGCTCAGCGCGGCGAGCTGGGTGTCGAGCTTGCTGTTCACGGCGACGGGTTTGACCGACGACGGATCGGCGGCCGTGACCGCGGTCTTGTCGTCCTTCTCGTCGCCACCGGTGAGGCCGCCGACGGACGCGGCCGCGACGCCGGCGACACCCATGACGCAGGCGGAGGGCACGGCCACGGTGAGCATGGCCGAACGCTTCGCGGGGGTGCGGCGACGGCCGCGGCTGCCACCGGAGCGGCGCGCGGGGCGGGGGGCGGGGATGGTCACGGCCGGAGCGGTGACGGTGGCCGCAGCGGCGACGAGCTCTGCATCGTCGGCCGCTTCGGTCGCGTCGATCTCGTCGTGCCCGTTGTCGTAGTCGCCGTATTCGTCGTCCACGTCGACTGCGTCGGATCCGGGCTCGAACCCGGGCTCGGTCTCGGAGCCGGGTTCCGCGGTGTCCGGCTCTGCGTCGAACTCACCCTCGGGGGAGTACTGTTCCGGCACCGCGGCATGAGCGAGCGCGGTCTCGTCGTAGTAGCCGCCGCTGTACGGGGCGTACTCCGTGTACCCAGTGTGCTCCGGGCTGTATTCCCCGTACGCCGCGTAGTCCGCCTCCGGCTCGTAGGCCTCGGTGGCCTGCGCCTGGGCGGGAACGGAGTGGTCGGTCCCGGCGCCCGAGTTCCAGGCGGTGGCGTCGTACGCGCCGGAGTCGTACGAGCTCGTGCCGTACCCGGCCGCGGGCCACTGGCCCATCGTGCCTGTCGTGCTCGCGGTGCCGTACGCGTCGTAGGCATCGTACGCGAAGGTGGCCGCGGCGGTCTCGAACCGCCCCGTCTGGTTCCAGGCGTTGGCGTCCCACTGACCGGTGGTGTCGTACTGCTGCTGCTGTCCCTGCGCCGCGTAGGCGTCGTACCCCGTCGTCGCCGACTGCCACTGAGTCGCGTCGTACGGGCCACTCTGCCCGGCGTCGTAGTCGTAACTGCCCGGAAGGGCGCCGAAGAGCGGGTCGGTGTCGAAGCTGCCGGCGGCGTAGGTGTCGTACCCGGCGTCTGGGTGCTGGTCGTTCACCAACTTCTCTCTCGCCTCGGCAGCAGGACCAGGATCCGGGGCCACCCGCGACGGGGGTTCCCGAGGAACGCAGTGGGCGCGACTGTACCCGGCGGTATGCGACGCCGACAATCTTCCGCAGGTTTTGAGGGGACGGGAAACGGGCATTCGGCCGTGTTTCGGCGGAGGTGGGCAGAGCTTTGGCCTTACGTTCGAAAAATGTTCGAGATCCGTTCAGGTGCCGGGGACTTCAGGCGACCGACACGGCTCCCGACATTCCGGCGTCCGATTCCGAGGTCTCGAGTGCTTCGCGGATGCTCGCCGCGACGGTGGGGTGCACGGGCATGGCGAGATGGCCGATACCGCTGACCCGGACGTTCCGCACGATCAGATCCGGATGGTCGATGCACGCCGTTTCCAGCGGGATCATCAGCTGGTCGAGATCGCTCCAGAAGCTGATGAACCGCGTCCGGCACCCGGGCGCCGGCAGCCGCAGCTCCTCCAGGACCGCGGAGCCCGGGCGCATCTGGCGCACGATGGGGTGAGCGCTCGCGAGCGGGACCACGCTGGTGCCCGAATGGGGGGTGCCGAGCGTGACGAGCGTACGGACGCGCCGGTCGCCGCCGAGCCGCTGGACGTAATAGCGGGCGATGAGGCCGCCGAGGCTGTGCCCGACGATGTCGACCTCGCGACGGCCGGTGCGGGCGCAGATCTCCTCGATGTGGCGGCCGAGCAGCTCGGCCGCTGTCCGTATGTCACAGGTCAGCGGTGAGTAGTTGAGCGACTCGATATGACGCCACCCGTTGCGGGCGAGGGAGCGGCGCAGGAGAACGAAGACCGAGCGGTTGTCGATGAAGCCATGGAGCAGGACCACGGGAGGATGCGCACGCTCCTGGGTGGGCAGCATCGAGGTCCCGATCGGGGTCCCGGAGGCGTCGCCCTCCGGGCGGTCCGGGCGCTCCGAGGCCATCCCCGATGGGTAGAGGAGCAAATGGCCGACGAGGATCGCCAGCTCCAGGGCGGTGGCCCGAAGCAGCACGGTCGACAGTCGTATCCGCAAGAGCGGCAGGAATCCCATGGCCGACCTCCCGAACGGCACACAGGTCGACGGCTCCGTCCCCCGTATGCCCTCATGGGGCTGCCGATGGAGCCGTACCGCCGTGCCGCGCGGCTGGCGGCACGGTGGTACGGCGACCGAGTAGCGGCTCCCCTTGCGCTCGTCCCGTCCCTGCTGCGGTGGTGTCGCGTGCGACTCGTTGCGGCCCGATGCGGGTACGACGCGTAGCGAACATGTCCCACGTGTGATTTCCCCCTCGCTATCCACCGTGAAACGGCCGGTTGCGGGATGCTGTAGATAACGTTCGTTCACTCCCCGGCCCGTCCGGCGCGGGGGTCCGTGCCAGTGACGGCGCAGTCGGTATGTGGAGGCAGTGATGGGTGTGACCGGTCCGATCCGCGTGGTGGTGGCCAAGCCGGGTCTCGACGGCCACGATCGCGGTGCGAAGGTGATCGCGCGGGCGCTGCGCGACGCCGGTATGGAGGTCATCTACACCGGGCTGCACCAGACCCCCGAGCAGATCGTGGACACCGCCATCCAGGAGGACGCCGACGCGATCGGCCTCTCGATCCTGTCCGGCGCGCACAACACGCTGTTCGTCAAGGTGCTCGAGCTTCTGAAGGAGCGTGACGCGGAGGACATCAAGGTCTTCGGCGGCGGCATCATCCCGGACGCGGACATTCCTCCGCTCAAGGAGAAGGGTGTCGCCGAGATCTTCACTCCCGGCGCGACGACGGCGTCCATCGTCGACTGGGTCAACGCCAACGTCCGCCAGCCCGCAGAGGCCTAGCCCCTCCGGGGCCGCCCGGTGCGGGGCGGGGTGCCTGCCCTGGCACCCCGCGCCCAGGCATGCCCGGGGCTCGCCCGGCGCCGCAGCGCCGGACGGGCTGAGTGGTCGGGGGGTGCCCCGCGCCGGGGCAGTGCCGTTGGGTTTGTGGGCATTCGTTCCGCAGGTCGGAACGGGTGGGCACAAACCACCCACCGGGCCGCGGCCGGCGGCGTGCCCCACCCCCCCACCGACAGCAGCCGCACCAAGCCCGTCCGGCGCTTGAGGACGGACACACCGGCCACGCCCGCGGTACCGGGCACACCGCCGGAGGCACCCCGCACCGTCAACCGATCAGCGCCAGTTCCGCGTGCATCGCCGCGCGCAGGCGCAACGTGGAGACGAGGCGCTGGAACGCCTCGGACCAGTAGCCCCCCGCCCCCGGCGACGCCCCCTCCGCCTCGTCCGGCGTCGCCGTCAGCAGCTCGAGGCGCGACGCCTCCGCCGGGTCGAGGCAGCGCTCGGCGAGGCCCATGACGCCGCTGAAGCTCCAGGGGTAGCTGCCCGCGTCCCGGGCGATGTCGAGCGCGTCGACCACCGCGCGGCCGAGCGGCTCGGCCCAGGGCACCGCGCAGACGCCGAGGAGCTGGAACGCCTCCGACAAGCCGTGCGCGGATATGAACGCCGCGACCCATCCCGCCCGTTCCTCCTCCGGCAGCGTCGCCAGCAGCTTCGCCCGCTCGGCCAGTGACGACGTGCCGGGCCCGGTCGACGACGGCGCGGCGGGCGCGCCGAGGAGGGCGCGGGACCACTCCGGGTCCCGCTGCAGCACGGCCGCCCGGCACCACGCCGCGTGCAGCTCGTCGCCCCAGTCGTCGGCCACGGGCAGGGCGACGATCTCCGCCGCCGTACGCCCGCCGAGCCGTGCGGCCCAGATGGACAGTGGCGCGGCCTCCACCAACTGGCCGAGCCACCACGACCGTTCGCCCCGCCCCGACGGCGGCGTGGGCACGACCCCGTCGCGCTGCATCGCCGCGTCGCATTCGTGCGGCGCCTCCACGATGATCCCCGCCGCGCCGTCCGCCCGGTCGAGGCCGACGCAGGTGGCCGCCCGTCCGGCCATCCGCGCGGCGAGCGCGGAGTGCGGCAGCGCGGACAGCAGCTCGGCCGCGGTCGCCCGGACGTTGCGGCTGCGGTCGGACAGCGCCTGCTCCAGGAAGGGCTCGTCCGCGTCGGACAGTCCCGAGCGCAGGGAGTCCAGGAACATCAGCCGGTCCTCCGCCCGCTCGGTCGGCCAGGTCCCGGTCAGGAGCGCCAGCGCCGCAGCCGGATCGTGCGCCCGTACGGAGGCGAGCAGGGCGACCCGCTCGGCGAAGAGCCCCTCCTCCCACAGCCGCCGCACCGCGGGCACGTCCTCGGGGGCCGGCAGCACGGACCCGCCCGAACTGCCGCGCAGCGCGAACTTCCATTCCGGGTTGAAACGGGCGAGCCACAGCCCGCGCGGCCCGGCGAAGCGCAGAACCAGGGGCCGCAGGTCGGTGCGGGCGCGGGCGGCGTCGAGGAGGGCGGGCAGCGCGGACGCCGGGGCGCGGTACCCGTGCGCGTCGGCGGCGGCCAGCCACTGCGGCAGCAGCTCCGTGAGGTCGGGCGCCGCGCCGCGCCGACCGCCGGAGCCCGCGGGGGCGGCCCGGTCGGCGAGCAGTTGGGCGAGCCTGCGCCGGGCCGGCTCGGGCAGCACGCGCCGGGAGTCGTGCGGTGCCGGTTCCGGAAGCGGCCCCGCCGCGGCGGGCCGCAGCCCGGCGCGGCGCCGCACGGTGTGCGTCGCGGCCGCGTCGAGCAGAGCGAGCGGCGCCTCCTTGCCGGGCGGCACGAGATCGACGGGCGGAGTCCTGCGGTCGGTGCCGAGGAGAGCCGAGGTGACGAGCTCTTCCCAGGCGGTCGTGCGGGTGGTGCTGGTCATCGGGTCCTCCGTCGTACGTCCATGAGCGCGTCCATACGGTCAGGTCAGGGTGACCGTCTCGGGGGTCTCGTCGGACCAGGCGGCCAGCGGCGCGAAACCGCGGTGCCCGAACTCGCCGAAGACGGTGACCGGGCCGCCGCCGGACACGGCGACGAGCTTCCACAACCCGGGGCGGGACAGCGCGACCGGCGCGACCGGCAGCGCGGACCGCCCGTCCGCGTCGGCCAGTTGCCAGCCGTCGTGCCCCTGGACCGGTATGACCCCGGACAGCGTGACCGGCCAGGAGTCCAGCCACGGGTCCTCGCGCAGCGCCGCCCCGTACGCGGCGAGCGCGTCGGCCGTGGAACCGCCCGGCGGCGGCGCCTTGATCGGGACCGGGGCGCCGAACTGCTCGCCCAGGTCCGCCCGCAACTGCCCCGCGCCCCCGTACGCCATGAGCTCGGCGTCGATCATCAGTCCGGCGGGCAGGGCCATTTGCGGCGCGCGCCCGGCTGCCCCGAAGGAGAGCAGCAGCGCCGTCCGCCCGGTCTCCCGCCCGTGGAGCCATATGTGCCGCGTGGTGATCTTCCCGTCGGTCGTGTCGTACTGCGCGAGCACCAGCCAGTCGTCCCTGACCGCGGGCCCTTCCGCCGGCGCGGTCAGCCCGATCCGCGTGCGCACGGCAGCGGCCAGTGGCTCCGGCAGCCGCTGCACGTCCAGCCAGGCCCGGTCGAGGAGGTGCACCAGCGCACTCTCCTCCAGCAGCCGCACCGGCCAGCCCGGCCCGGAGCCGGGGATGGCGCCCAACTCGCGGACCCGCCCTGCCAGTCCGGGCGCCTGGGCGTCGACCATGCGCGCGGCCGTCTCCTCCCACAGTCCGTACCCGGCCTGCTCCGCCGAGGCGAGACCTCCGCGCATCAGATCCGCCAGCCGCTGCTCCAGCTCCGTCGCCCCCGCGGTGATACGGCCTGCCCGGCGCTCGGCCCTGCGCCTGGCCGCCTCCGGATCGGCGGTCCTCGCGGACTGCCCCTCGCCCGGCCCCCGTTCCCCCGTCTCCGCCGCGCGCTTGCGGCGCCCGGCCAGCCACTCGTCCGCCCAGTCCGGCACCTCGGAGTCCCGGACCGTCTCCTCGTCGCCCGCCCAGAGCAGCAGCAGCCCCAGCGCGTGCTTGCACGGGAACTTCCGGCTCGGGCAACTGCACTTGTACGCCGGGCCCGTCGTGTCCACGATCGTCTGATACGGCTTGCTGCCGCTGCCCCTGCACAGCCCCCAGACGGCGCCCGAGCCGCTGCTGCCCGCGCCCGACCACGGCCCGGCCGCGCCGAGCTTGCTTCCCGCCCTGCGTGACGAGTCGTCAGGAGCCAGGGCCAGCACCTGTTCCGCCGTCCAGCGCACCCCCTGCTGATTCATGGGAACGACCGTACGGGCCGCCACTGACAATGCGGCCCGACCTGGGCATCCGTGGGATCGGTGGCGATTTGACTTGACCATTTCTTACGATTCGCTGCAGGTGCCACACGGTCCAAGGGGGGATCCGCATGAACCGCACCACCCGCACCACCCGCGCCGTCCGCACCACCCGCGCCGCCGCTGCCGCGGCAGGGCTCGCGTTCGGCCTCGTCGGCTGTGACGCGGCCGTCGACCAGGTCGACAAGGCCATGAACGAGACGTACCAGGTGACGTACGAAGTCACGGGCAAGAACGTCGACTCGATCGAGTACAACGCCGGTGCCGGCACCGCGACCGAGCCGAAGCTCGAGTCGGTGCAGAAGCCCACGCTGCCGTGGAAGAGGACCGTGACGCTGAAGGGCATCGCGGCGCCCACGGTCGTACCGATCGCGGTGGACCCCGTCGGGGCCGAGGTCGTCTGCACGATCACGTACCAGGGCAAGGTCATCAAGGAGGAGTCCGGCGCTGGTATCGCGGCCGCCACCGGCTGTGTCGCGATCTCCCCGATCACCGGGTAAGCCGCCCTCGCCACACCCGACTTCCGTCCCTCGTCGCGGCTCCGGCCTGCGGAAACGGTCGATTGTCAGTGGCATGGTGCACGGTGGGACCCACATCCGGTCGACCGATCTGGAGGGGGATCCATGACCGTGCCCGAAACCGGTGCAGACACCGGCGCCGAGGCCCTGCGGCCGCATGCCGAGGACGCCTTCGCCGACGAACTCGAGGCGCTGGCCGCGGCCGACGACCGGCCGCGGCCGGCCCGCTGGCGGCTCTCGCCGTGGGCCGTGGCCACGTATCTGCTCGGCGGCACGCTGCCCGACAGCACGGTGATCACGCCGAAGTACGTGGGGCCGCGCAGGATCGTCGAGGTCGCCGTCACGACGCTCGCGACCGACCGCGCGCTGCTGCTGCTCGGCGTGCCCGGCACCGCGAAGACCTGGGTGTCCGAGCATCTCGCCGCAGCCGTCAGCGGAGACTCCACGCTGCTCGTCCAGGGCACGGCGGGTACCCCCGAGGAGGCCATCCGCTACGGGTGGGACTACGCGCAGCTGCTGGCCCACGGCCCCAGCCGCGACGCGCTCGTGCCCAGCCCCGTCATGCGCGCGATGTCCGAGGGGATGACCGCGCGCGTCGAGGAGCTCACCCGCATTCCGGCGGACGTGCAGGACACGCTCATCACGATCCTGTCGGAGAAGACCCTGCCGATCCCCGAGCTGGGGCAGGAAGTGCAGGCGGTCCGCGGCTTCAACCTCATCGCCACGGCCAACGACCGTGACCGCGGGGTCAACGACCTGTCGAGCGCGCTGCGCCGCCGGTTCAACACGGTGGTGCTGCCGCTGCCCGCGACCGCGGACGCGGAGGTCGACATCGTGTCACGACGCGTCGACCAGATGGGGCGCTCGCTCGACCTGCCCGCGGTGCCCGAGGGCGTCGACGAGATCCGCCGCGTGGTGACGGTCTTCCGTGAGCTGCGCGACGGGATCACGGCCGACGGCCGTACGAAGCTCAAGTCCCCTTCGGGGACGCTCTCCACGGCCGAGGCGATCTCGGTCGTCACGAACGGCCTCGCGCTCGCGGCCCACTTCGGCGACGGCGTGCTCCGCCCGGGCGACGTGGCGGCCGGCATCCTCGGCGCGGTCGTCCGCGACCCGGCGGCGGACCGCGTCATCTGGCAGGAGTACCTGGAGACGGTGGTGCGGGAGCGGGACGGCTGGAAGGACTTCTACCGCGCGTGCCGAGAGGTGAGCGCGTGACGGCGGCGGTCATGGCCGCGACGACCCGGGCCACGGTCGAGGCGCCGCTCGCCCTGCGCTCCGCCGTGGAGGGTGCGGCCCTCGTCGCGGGGGTCCCTCCCGGGCCGGCTTCGCGGGTGGACGCTTCGGCGGCCACCACCCCCGTCGCGGCCATGTCCGACGTCGAGCCCGGCGGGTCCGTACGGGCGGGCGTGCCGGGCGAGTTCGGCGTCCCGCAGGACGGGGGAGCGGCGGACACCGTCACCGCCCGGGCCGTGGAGAGGGCATGGCCCGGCGACGGGCCGCTCGTCCTCGGGGTGCGGCATCACGGGCCCGGCTCGGCGCGGGCGGTGCGGGCCGCGCTCGAGGCGACCGAGCCCAGGGCGGTGCTGATCGAGGGGCCGCCCGAGGGGGACGCCCTGCTGCCGCTCGCCGCGGACGAGGGGATGGTCCCGCCGGTCGCGCTGCTGGCACACGCCGTGGACGACCCCGGGCGGGCGGCGTTCTGGCCGATGGCGGAGTTCTCGCCCGAGTGGGTCGCGATCCGCTGGGCGCTGGCGCACGACGTGCCCGTACGGTTCATCGACCTGCCCGCCACGCACTCCCTGGCCGCGGCCGCCGACCCCTCGTGGGGCGACGAGGACGAGGAAGGGGAGGTGCACCCGGGCGGAGGCGAGGCGGCGCTGCGTGTCGACCCGATCGCGGTGCTGGCCGAGACCGCCGGTTACGACGACCCGGAGCGCTGGTGGGAGGACGTGATCGAGCACCGGGGCGCCACACCGTCGGCGCCCGGCGCCACATCCCCTGCCGGCCCGCTGACGCCGTTCGCCGTGCTCGGCGAGGCCATGGCCGCGCTGCGCGAGGTGTACGGACACGGCGGGCACGACCGCGACCTCGTGCGCGAGGCCCATATGCGCATCCAACTGCGGTCGGCACGCAAGGAGTTCGGGGACGAGATCGCCGTCGTCTGCGGTGCCTGGCACGTCCCCGCGCTGACCGGGCGGGCCGGGAAGCCGACCGTCACGGCCGACCGCGCCCTGCTCAAGGGGCTGTCCAAGGTCAAGACCGAGATGACCTGGGTGCCCTGGACGCACCGCAGGCTTTCCCGGCGCAGTGGATACGGCGCGGGAATCGAGTCGCCCGGCTGGTACGCGCATCTGTTCAGCGCCCCCGACCGCCCTGTCGAGCGCTGGATGACGAAGGTCGCCGGGCTGCTCAGGGACGAGGACCGGATCGTCTCGTCCGCCCATGTCATCGAGGCGGTCCGGCTCGCCGCGACACTGGCCTCGATGCGCGGCCGGCCGCTCGCCGGGCTGAGCGAGACGACCGACGCGATACGGGCCGTGATGTGCGAGGGCTCCGACGTGCCGCTCGGGCTGATCCAGGACAGGCTGATCACCGGCGACGTGCTCGGCGAGGTGCCGGAGGCCGCTCCTGCCGTTCCGCTGCAGCGCGACGTGACCCGCCTCCAGCGCACCCTGCGGCTCAAACCGGAGCTGCTGGAGCGCGAGGTGGAGCTCGATCTGCGCAAGGAGACCGACGCCTCGCGCAGTCGGCTGCTGCACCGGCTGCGGCTCCTCGGAGTCGGCTGGGGCTCGCCGGTGGCGGGGCGCGGTTCGACCGGCACGTTCCGGGAGACCTGGCGACTGCGCTGGGAGCCCGAGCTGTACGTCAAGGTGGCCGAGGCCGGGGTATGGGGCACCACGGTGCTCTCGGCCGCCACGGCCAGGGCCGAGTCCGAGAGCGCGTCGGCTACCGCCCTCGCCGAGGTGACGGCGCTGGCCGAGCGCTGCCTCCTGGCCGAACTGCCCGACGCGCTCCCCGTGGTGATGAAGGCCCTCGCCGACCGTGCCGCCCTCGATGCGGACGTCGGCCACCTCGCCCAGGCGCTGCCCGCGCTCGCCCGCTCCCTGCGGTACGGGGACGTGCGGGCCACGGACACCGCCGCGCTCGGCGAGGTCGCGGCCGGGCTCGCCGAGCGGATCTGCGTCGGCCTGCCGCCCGCCTGCACGGGGCTCGACGCGGACGGCGCCGCCGAGATGCGCGGCCATCTCGACGGCGTGCACACGGCCATAGGCCTCCTCCCCGGGGCCCAGGCCGAGGCCGGGGCCGGAGAACTGGCCGGGCGCTGGGCATCCGTCCTGCGCAAGCTCGCCGCGCGCGACGCGGTGCCCGGGGTGATACGGGGGCGCGCGGCCCGGCTGCTGCTGGACGACGGGCGGCTCGCCGAGGACGAGGCCGCGCGGCTCATGGGTCTCGCGCTCTCGCCGGGCACCCCGCCCGCCGACGCCGCGGCCTGGATCGAGGGCTTCGTCGGCGGCGCGTCAGGTGGCGGCATGCTCCTGGTGCACGACGAGCGACTGCTCGGGCTCGTCGACGCCTGGCTGTCGTCGGTGCCGGCCGACGCGTTCACGGACGTACTGCCGCTGCTGCGGCGCACGTTCTCGGCGTACGAGCCGGGTGTCCGGCGCACGTTGGGTGAGCTGGTGCGACGCGGCCCGGCGGCAGCGGGCGAGGGGCCGGTGCGGAGGGACGCCGGTGTGCCCGGATTCGGGGCCGGACTCGACGAGGAGCGGGCCGACGCGGTGCTGCCCGTGCTGCGGCTGATCCTGGAGGGGGACCACGTATGACCATGCTCGACACAGCCCGCACGGCCGCCGCCGGGGTGGGCGCGGCGGCGCGCACAGCGATCGACAGGGCGGTGGACACCGCATCCGACGAGCGGCTGCGGCGCTGGCGGCTCGTGCTCGGCGGGGGAGCGGCCGACGGGACGGGCTGCACCCTGACCGGGACGGACGCCGCGATGGACGGTGCGCTCGGCGCGCTCTACGGCACGGGGAGCGGCAAGGAGCGCGGGAGCGGGAGGCGTTCGGGCGGCCTCGAAGGCTCCGCGCCGAATGTGGCGCGCTGGCTCGGCGACATCCGGACGTACTTCCCGAGCTCCGTCGTCCAGGTCATGCAGCGCGACGCGATCGACCGTCTCGGCCTCAGCGCACTGCTGCTGGAGCCGGAGATGCTGGAGGCCGTCGAGGCGGACGTCCACCTCGTGGGGACACTGCTCTCGCTCAACAAGGCCATGCCCGAGACGACGAAGGAGACCGCCCGAGCGGTCGTCCGGAAGGTCGTCGAGGATCTGGAGAAGCGGCTGGCGACCCGCACCCGCGCCACCCTCACCGGCGCGCTCGACCGCAGCGCCCGCATCAGCCGGCCGCGCCACCGGGACATCGACTGGGACCGTACGATCCGGGCGAACCTCAAGAACTATCTCCCCGAGTTCAACACCGTCGTGCCCGAGCGGCTCATCGGCTACGGACGCGCCTCGCAGGCGGTGAAGAAGGACGTCGTGCTGTGCATCGACCAGTCCGGGTCGATGGCGGCGTCCGTCGTCTACGCCTCGGTGTTCGGGGCGGTGCTCGCGTCCATGCGGTCGATCGCGACCCGGCTCGTCGTGTTCGACACCTCGGTCGTCGATCTCACGGACCAGCTGGACGACCCGGTGGACGTGCTGTTCGGCACCCAGCTCGGCGGCGGTACGGACATCAACCGCGCCCTCGCGTACTGCCAGTCGCAGATAACCCGGCCCGCCGACACCGTCGTCGTGCTGATCAGCGACCTCTACGAGGGCGGCATACGGGACGAGATGCTCAAGCGGGTCGCGGCGATGAAGGCGTCGGGTGTGCAGTTCGTCGCACTGCTCGCGCTCTCCGACGAGGGGGCGCCGGCGTACGACCGCGAGCATGCGGCGGCGCTGGCGGCGCTCGGGGCACCGGCGTTCGCGTGCACGCCCGACCTGTTCCCGGAGGTGATGGCCGCGGCGATCGAGAAGCGGCCGCTGCCGGTGCCGTCCGACGCATGAGGCAGGGTGCGGCAGGGAGTGCCCGGGGTGTGCCGGCCCACAGCGGGGATCGTGCATGGCGATCCGCTGCTCATAACGGACATGGCGACTCATCAGTAACAAGGGGCTTGCGTGACCCCAGGAGTCTCGTGCAAGCATCGTCCTCGCTGCCCTCGGAGGGGCAGGTTCCGCGACTGGGAGGGCTCGTCCCGCTTTGACTGTCACCGCTGCTCAGCCGGCAGCCGCCGTGCGCCTCGAGCGCGGGGCGGCCAGGCGGCATGCGGTGCGCGCGGTGCAGGCGCTGCTGTTCGTCGGCGGGCTGGTGGTGCTGGGGTTCGTCCTCGGCGGCCAGGCGCACGCGGCGGAGCAACCGGCTGCGGGTACGCCGCTCGAAGGCGTGGCCCGTACCGAACCGGTCGGGCAACTCCGTGACGCGGCGGAGCCGGTGGCCGAGCGCCTGCCGACGGCTGACCCGGCGCCCGTTGCCGCGCCGATGACGAAGCCGGTGACCGGGCCGGGTGTTGACACGGTCGTCGTCACGTCCGTCGCCGACACGGCCGTCAAGCCGGTCGTGGAGTCGGTCGTCACGCCCGTCGGTTCGACATCCGGTGCGGTCGTCGAGCGCGTGGTCGAGCCGGTCGCCGAGCCCGTCGAGCAGGTCGTGGAAGGGGCCGTTCAGGGCGTGGCGCAGACCGTGCCCGTGCCGCCGGTGCCCGCACGGTCGTCGCCCGCGGAGGACTGGCCCTCCCGGATCTGGCCCGGTGACGGGCCCGGTGTGTCCCTCCCCGTGCCCGCCCAGGAATGGCCGCAGGGCTCCGCCCCGGCCGTCGTCCATCGCGACGAGCCGCGCTCCGACGAGCCCGCGGCCGATGCGTCCGAGCGCACCCGGGCGGCCATGCACGACAACGCACAGGCTTACCTCGACGCGTACGTGCACCGTGCGTCCGGGGCATACGTGACGGCCGCGCAGGGAAGTCCGTTCGGCGGGCGGCTGCCGTTCCTGCCCGGTCACGCGCCGGCAGGTCCGGGCGGCAGCGCCGTCGTCCAGTCCGTCGGTGACGGCCACACACAGCGCGGCGGTGACCAGCACGGCGCCTGGTTCTCGCAGGGCATGGCGTTCGGGCTCGTTCCCGGTTCCCTGCAGCCGGTCTCCGGCACCGCGGTGCGCGAGCGGCACCGCGACGTTCTCGAATTCCCCGGATAGGGCAGGCCGTTCCTCTCGCCTGAGACCTGCCGCGCGGGGGCGGAGCAGGTCTGCCCGAACCCCCCGAATTCGAAGGAACTTCCCAACGATGAACAAGAACATCCGCCGCTCCATAGCCGTCGCGGCCGGCGCCGCCGGTATGTGGGCCGTCGGCACCGCAGCCGCAAGCGCGGACGAGCTGCCCTCGCTGTCCCTCTCGGCCCCGGACCAGGCGATCGACGCGGTCGACACGGTCGAGGACACGGTCACCGGCGTCACCGGCGTCATCGAGGACGCCCCCGCCGTCGCCGCCGCCACCGGCACGGCGCAGAACGCTGCCGGCGCCGGGGTCGCCGGGGCCGAGGAGGCCAGGGGCGCCGTGCAGAACGCCACCCAGACCCCGGCCGTGTCCACCGCGGACCAGGCCCGTCAGTACGCCGATGGCGAGCTCGCCGACGCCCAGAGCGAGATCGACTACCTCTTCGGCCCGCTGTCCGCCTTCGCTCCCGAGCTCGTGGACCGGGTCCCCACCGCCGCTCAGGGCTTCGCCCAGAGTGCTGCCACCGCCGCGACCCCGATCGCCGACGAGACGGCGCAGGACGTCCTGCCCCCGATCGCCGGCCGGGCGGTCGACGGTGTCGTCCCGGTCGCCGGTCAGGCGGTCGGTGACGTCGGCGGCCTCGCCACGGGCGTCGTCGGCGACGTGACCCCGTTCGCGGGCGGTGTCGTGGGCGAGGTCCAGCCCTTCGCCGGCAGCGTGGTCGACGAGGTCCAGCCCTTCGCGGGCGGCGTCGTCGGCGCGGTCCAGCCGCTCGTCGAGACCGTCGTCGACCACGTCGAGCCGGTCGTGTACGGGGTCGGCGGCTCCGCCGGCACCCTCGCGGGCGGTGTCGTCGGCGACGTCCAGCCGTTCGCCGGCGGCGTGGTCTCCGAGGTGCAGCCGTTCGCGCAGGACCTGACCGGCACGGTCGCCACGACCCCGGTCGCCGGCAACGCCCTCTCCGGCGTGGAGGGCGTGGCCTACGCGGTCACCCCGAGCTACGTCGACAGCCTGGGCCACAACCTGGCCCAGGGCATCTGACGACGCCACGCACCAGGTGACCGGCGGGTCACGGACATCGACGGGCGGTCCCTGTTGGGGTGGGGGCCGCCCGTCCCCGTTCCCCCGGGCGCGCAGCCCGCACCCGGCTCCGGCCCGCAGCCGGGCCACACCTCACCCCCACCCGTGTCGGCCCCGGCCCCCGGCTCCGGCTCCCGTGCCCGGCCCGTGCCCCCGTCGTGGCCGTCCCGTAACCGCAGAGTTCCGCCACGCGCGCTATCTGTGACAGGTATCACCGCTCCGGTGTGATCTGTGATTTAGGGACCCACGTCCCTCGGGGATAACCTGCGAGACGGACATGCCGCGTGCCCGGACACCGTGTACGCCTCCCTAGTGACTGCGCAGTCACGTTGCCCTTCGCGGCACGCCCACGCAGACAACGAACCGCGAATCACTGAAAAGGGACGGACGCGCGTGGACCTGTTCGAGTACCAGGCGAGGGACCTCTTCGCCAAGCACGGTGTACCGGTGCTGGCCGGTGAAGTCATCGACACGCCTGAGGCGGCGCGCGAGGCGACCGAGCGACTGGGCGGCCGTTCGGTCGTCAAGGCGCAGGTGAAGGTCGGCGGCCGCGGCAAGGCCGGTGGCGTGAAGCTGGCCGCCACGCCGGACGAGGCTGTCGCCCGCGCGACGGACATCCTCGGCATGGACATCAAGGGCCACACGGTCCACAAGGTGATGATCGCCGAGACCGCGCCCGAGATCGCCGAGGAGTACTACGTCTCGTACCTCCTCGACCGCACCAACCGCACCTTCCTGGCCATGGCCTCGGTCGCGGGCGGCATGGACATCGAGGAGGTCGCCGCGACGACCCCCGAGAAGCTCGCCAAGATCCCGGTCGACGCCAACGAGGGCGTCACCGCCGAGAAGGCCCGCGAGATCGTCGAGGCCGCGAAGTTCCCGGCCGCGGTCGCGGAGCAGATCGCCGAGATCCTGCAGACCCTGTGGAAGACCTTCGTCGCCGAGGACGCGCTCCTCGTCGAGGTCAACCCGCTCGCCACGGTCGCCGACGGCCGCGTGCTGGCCCTGGACGGCAAGGTGTCGCTGGACGCCAACGCCGAGTTCCGTCAGCCCTCGCACGCCGAGCTCGAGGACAAGGCATCGGCCAACCCGCTCGAGGCCGCTGCCAAGGCCAAGGGCCTCAACTACGTCAAGCTCGACGGCGAGGTCGGCATCATCGGCAACGGCGCGGGTCTGGTCATGTCGACCCTCGACGTCGTCGCGTACGCCGGTGAGCACCACAACGGTGTGAAGCCCGCCAACTTCCTCGACATCGGTGGCGGCGCCTCCGCCGAGGTCATGGCGAACGGCCTCGAGATCATCCTCGGCGACCCGGACGTCAAGTCCGTCTTCGTCAACGTCTTCGGCGGCATCACCGCGTGCGACGCGGTCGCCAACGGCATCGTGCAGGCCCTGGAGCTCCTCGAGTCCAAGGGCGAAGAGGTCACCAAGCCGCTGGTCGTGCGCCTCGACGGCAACAACGCGGAGCTGGGTCGCCAGATCCTGGACGACCGCAACCACCCGCTCGTGCAGCGTGTGGACACCATGGACGGAGCGGCCGACAAGGCCGCCGAGCTGGCTGCGAAGTAAGGGACGAGGACACCAACACCATGGCTATCTTCCTCACCAAGGAATCCAAGGTCATCGTCCAGGGCATGACCGGCTCCGAGGGCCAGAAGCACACCAAGCGCATGCTTGCTTCCGGCACGAACATCGTCGGTGGCGTGAACCCGCGCAAGGCGGGCACGACGGTCGACTTCGACGGCGCCGAGATCCCCGTCTTCGGGTCGGTCGCCGAGGCCATCGAGAAGACCGGCGCCGACGTGACGGTCATCTTCGTCCCGGAGAAGTTCACCAAGGACGCGGTCATCGAGGCGATCGACGCCGAGATCGGCCTCGCGGTCGTCATCACCGAGGGCGTCGCCGTCCACGACACCGCGCAGTTCTGGGCGCACGCGGGCGCCAAGGGCAACAAGACCCGGATCATCGGTCCGAACTGCCCGGGTCTGATCACCCCCGGCCAGTCGAACGCCGGCATCATCCCGGCCGACATCACCAAGCCCGGCCGCATCGGTCTCGTGTCCAAGTCCGGCACGCTGACCTACCAGATGATGTACGAGCTCCGTGACATCGGCTTCAGCTCCTGCGTCGGCATCGGCGGTGACCCGATCATCGGCACCACCCACATCGACGCCCTGGCCGCCTTCGAGGCCGACCCGGACACCGACCTGATCGTGATGATCGGCGAGATCGGCGGCGACGCCGAGGAGCGTGCGGCCGACTTCATCAAGGCGAACGTCACCAAGCCGGTCGTCGGTTACGTCGCGGGCTTCACCGCCCCCGAGGGCAAGACCATGGGCCACGCGGGCGCCATCGTCTCCGGCTCCTCCGGCACCGCACAGGCCAAGCAGGAGGCCCTCGAGGCCGCGGGCGTGAAGGTCGGCAAGACGCCGACCGAGACGGCCAAGCTGGCGCGCGCCATCCTCGCGGGCTGACCTGACCGGTCTTCCCGGACCTTCGAGGTCTCCTGGACCTCCACGGTCCGGCCTGATGGCACGCGGAAGGGCCCGCGCCCCGGACATCCGGGGTGCGGGCCCTTCCGCGTGCCTGCGCCTCTCGTGCTGCCTCTCGTGCTGTGCCTCAGTGGGCGAACGGCAGGAGCCGTTCAGGACCCTTCAGCGGGTGGTGCCGCAGCATCGTGTGCAGCTCGATGTAGCGCTTGGTGATGGCCGGAGGACCGTAGTGGGGCCGTACGCCACCGACCGACTCGCCGGGTGCCTGCGGCTGTTCGTAGTGGCTGTCCGTCGTGGCCATCGTGAGCGCCGCCGCCCCCAGGATCAGGGCGGTGAGCCCGAACGAGGCCCGCGTCCAGAACCGGGTGCGGCGTTCGCTGCCGGCCCGTACGGCACGGGCGGACACGATCTCCGGTCCCGGCGCATGGGCGACCAGCTGGGCCAGCTCCTCCTGCAGGACCTCGGGCTCGGCCAGCTCGGGGAGCCGCTCGGCGACAGCGGCGCGGGCGTGCAGCAGCCGGTTCGCGGCGGCGGGGGTGCTCGCCTCGGTCTCGGCGGCCGTGTCGGGAAGGTCGAGACCGAGCCCGTCGTAGAGGAGCAGCGTGCGGCGGTACGGCGGCGGCAGCTCGAGCAGCGTCTCGCGGAGCGCCTGGCGACTCGACGCCAAGGGCTCGGAAGGCTCGGAGGGGGAGGGCTCGGCAGGCCCGGACGCCTCTGAGGTCCCGACCGTCGGGGTCGGGGCCGTGGGGTCGGGGTGGCGGAGGGAGCGGCGCAGCTGGTGCCAGGGGGACATCGCGTACTCGTACGCCGCCGCGCGCACCCAGCTCGCCGGGTCGCGGTCGACGGCGACCTCGGGCCAGCGCTGCCAGGCGACGTGGAAGGCGTGCTCGACGGCTTCGAGGGACAGCTCGCGGTGGCCGGTGAGCAGATAGGTCTGGCGGGCGAGGTCGGGAGCGGTCTCCGTGTAGAGGGCGTCGAACGCCTCTTCGGCGGTGAGCGCGGGGTCCTCGGCAGGCATGGGGGGAGGCGCCGGGAGGGGGGATGTCCGGCGCCTGGTGCTCTCGGCCGAGGAGGCGGGGAGGGGCGGGGACGGGCGGGCGCGCGCGGGCCCGGTCGAGGGGGCGGCGGTGGGCGGTCCGGTGCGCCGGTTGCCGGTGGGCGGACCGGTGGGCCGGTCGGCGGTGGGAGCGCCCTCCCGCCGTGTCGGCTGTACCTTCCGCGCCCTGTCCGCCTTCGGTGCCACTGCGGCTGCCCTGGCCTCCGCCGGCTCCGTGGCCTTGACGGTCTCCCTGGTCTCCCCGGTCTCCCTGGTCTCCCCGGTCTCCCTGGTCTCCCTGGGCTCCCCCGTCTCCTCGGCCGCCTCGGCATCCCTGGCGGCGATCTCCTCCCCGTACGTGGCGAGCAGCTTCGCGTACACCTCGCGCTTGCGTCCGCGCGGGTTGGTGCGGCCCGCCTCCCAGGACTTGACCGTCGCCCGCGTCACCCCGACGGCCTCCGCGACCTGCTCCTCGCTGAGTGACTTCGCCTCGCGCAGCCTGCGCCTCTCCTTGAGGGAGGGCAGCGGGGAGGCGTCGGTCTCGCTGGGATCCGCGGCACTCTGCGTCATGAAGGGCTCCCCGGGGCCAGAAGGCTGTACTGGGGCGAAAAGTACATAAGCGTATTTTGTGCGACACCACGGCCATCTGCCTGTTACGCGGATAAAGCGCGTGTCGTTGGCAGCATGGCCGCGTGACCCAGTTGACCGACCGCAGCCCGGCCGGCCCGGCCGGCCCGACCTTCGTGGCCGTGCATGGCTCCCGGCCCCCCGCTGCCGTCCTGACGGCGTCCGCCCTGCGCGGGGCGATCGCGGCCGGACTGGGGCTCGGCACGCTCGCCGCCCTGGTGACGGTGATGTGGATCAGCTCGCCGTATCCGGACAGCGGCCCCAAGGGGGCGCTGCACGTGGCGGCCGGGCTGTGGCTGCTCGCGCACGGCACGGAACTGGTCAGACCGGACACGCTCTCGGGCGCGCCGGCACCCGTCGGGCTCGTACCGCTGCTGCTGGTGGCACTCCCCGTCTGGCTGGCGCACCGGGCCGCGCGCGACACGCTGGAGTTCGACGCCGGACCCGGGGCGTCGGCGGCGCTCGTCGTGGCCGGGGTGACCTGCGGCTATCTGCTGGTCGCGGCAGGCGCGGCGCTCTACTCGTCGGGCGGGTCGCTCGCCGCCGAGCCGGTCAGCGCGGCGCTGCACCTGCCCGTGGTGGCCGCCCTGTCCGCGGCGGCGGGGGCCTGGACGGCGCTCGGGAGGCCACTCGGGCCGCTCCCGGGGTGGGTGCCGGAGGGCGTACGGGTCGTGGCGGCGCGCTCGCGGGTCGTCGTCGCGCTCCGGGCGGCGGGCGCCGCGGGGACGGTACTGCTCGCAGGCGGGGCGGTGCTGGTCGCGGTGTCGCTCGTGTGGCACGCGGGCGCGGCGCAGGAGTCGTTGCTGCGGCTCGCGGTGGACTGGCCGGGGCGCTTCGCGGTGCTGCTGCTGGCGCTGGCGCTGATGCCGAATGCGGCGGTGTGGGGGGCGGGGTACGGGCTCGGCCCGGGGTTCGCGCTCGGTACGGGCGCGACGGCGACGCCCCTCGCGGTCGTGGGCGACCCCGTGCTGCCCCACTTCCCGCTGCTGGCGGCGGTCCCGGCGGCGGGGCCCGGCACGCCGCTGATCTGGGCGTGCGGCGCGGTACCGGTCGTGGCGGGCGGAGCGGCGGCATGGTGCACGACGCGTGCGGCGGCCGCTGCGGCGGCCGCGGGGGCCGGCGCAAAGGGCGCCTGGACCCGGCGCGAGGTGGCGCTGACCGCGCTGCTCGCGGCGGGGCTGTGCGGGGCGCTCATGGCACTGCTGGCGGCGGCCGCGGGTGGCCCGCTGGGAACGGACGCCCTGGCCGCGTTCGGCCCCGTGTGGTGGCACATGGGGGTGGCGGCATTCGTCTGGACGACGGCCATCGGTGTGCCGTCCGCGGTCGCCGTCCACGCCTGGCGCCTCCGCCGCGCCCGTCGGCCGCTGTCCGAGGCCCTGGCGGACTGGTCCGCAGCGCGCGAGGCCCGGTGGGCCGCGCTGAAGCGGGTGTCGAGCGGGCTGGTGGCCGCGCTTCCGGGACTGCCGGGGACGTCGGCGGCACAGCCTGCGCCGCCGGGCGAGGGCCCCATGGCGCCGGGTCCCGCGGAGCCGCCGCCCATGCCCCTCGCGCCACCGGTGCCGTCCGCACCGCCCACGGCGGCCGAGGAGCCGGGAGTGCCGTCGGAGTTTCCGGACGCGGAGCCGGAGCCCTCACAGGCCACGACGATGCCGGACGAGCACGGGGCCTCACCCGAAGCGGGGCAGTCCCCCCAGCCAGGGCCCTGCCCCGACCCCCCGTTCGTCTGCGGACCGTGGGCCGGTTGTGCCCATTCCCCGGAGTTTCACCCGGGAGGCACCCCCGGCCCTGCGGAACGACTGCCCACAACCGGGGTGGCGCCTGCGCCCGTACCGCCGGTGGACCCGCCCACAACCCCCGCAGGGCCTGGCGCGGCGGGTGGCCGCAGTACGACAACGCCCCCGCCCCCCGATTCCCGGGACGCGGAGGCGTGATCGGCCGGGTGTGACCGGCCGGGGTTACTCCGGGACGCCGATCAGGTTGCGGAGGGGCTCCGGGAGGAGTTCGTTGCAGGAGAGCTGGCCCGTCTTGGTGAGGGCGTCGTCCCGGCAGGTGTAGAAGTCGCTGTACACGAGCTGCATCGTGAAGGTCATGGCCACGATCGCGAGCGCGAGCGCCGCCATCACCATGCCGCTGACCGCCGCCGTGACCTGGGGCCTGCCGCCACCGGGCTGGGCAGGAGAGGTTGCCGGTGCGGCATCGGAACCCTCCGCCGGGCGGCGGTTCTTCGCGCGCAGGGAGCTGCCGCCCCAGTACAGCGCGAGCGCGCCCAGCAGCAGCGCGATCTCCGAGAGGTCGAAGAGGGCGAAGAAGAACGCCCACATGCCTGCGAGCAGCGCGTAACGGGCGCGGCGCTGGGCCGGGTCCGTCGGGTCCCAGCGCAGGCCCGTGCCGGGACCGCCGCCCTCGGGGCCGCCCTGGCCGCCGCCACCGGGACCGCCCTGGCCGCCACCGCTCTGCCGGCCGCCGAAGCCGCCCGAGGACCGCCCCGGCTGGCGGCTGCTCCACTGGCTGCCCCAGCCCGAGGACGGACGCTCGTCCTCCCCCTGCTGACCGCCCTCCTGCCGGCCCCCGTCGTCACCGGACCCCGACCCCGAGCCGTGGCGAGGCTGCCACGGCCGGTCCGGAGCGCCGTCCGGCGGCGGTGCGAACGGATTCGTGTCGTTCGTGGGCGCGGGCGTGGGCTCCGTGGACCCCGCCGAGTCCGTGGACTGGCGATCCCGCAGCAGCAGGGAGCCCCGCTCGCGGACGAGCGGGAGGCGGAGAGCCGTGCGGCGGCGTCGGTCCGGCATGTGGTGAACGTCTTCCCCTCTTTACCTCTGTACGCGGGTACTCCGTCTGGGGACGGGCCCTGTCCCCAGACGCTACCTCCCGGCCCCGCCCCCGTCCCGTGGGGGCCGCTCGGTGTGCCGGTATCGTTGCTGACGGTCGACGGCTTCGTAGAGTTCCCCTATCGGCGGTCTCGTTTCCTTCGTACGACCACACAAAGACCCCCCATAGATGTACCGCAACGCGAAAAGAGTCCTCCAGTGGCTGCCGCCCGCCTCGTCGTCCTGGTCTCCGGATCCGGCACCAATCTCCAGGCGTTGCTCGACGCCATCCACGAGGATCCCGAGGGCTTCGGCGCCGAGATCGTCGCCGTCGGCGCGGACCGCGACGGCATCGCCGGCCTCGAGCGCGCCACCCGCGCCGGGATCCCCACGTTCGTCCGCAAGGTCAAGGACTACGCGACCCGCGAGGAGTGGGACCGGGCCCTGACCGAGGCGACCGCCGCGTACGAGCCGGACCTGGTCGTGTCCGCCGGCTTCATGAAGATCGTCGGCAAGGACTTCCTCGCCCGCTTCGGCGGCCGGTTCGTGAACACCCACCCCGCCCTGCTCCCCAGTTTTGCCGGTGCCCACGGAGTGCGTGACGCGCTCGCGTACGGCGTGAAGGTCACCGGATGCACCGTCCACTTCGTCGACGACGGCGTCGACACCGGCCCGATCATCGCGCAGGGCGTGGTGCACGTACGGGACGAGGACGATGAAGCCGCTCTGCACGAGCGGATCAAGGAAGTCGAGCGTCAACTGCTCGTTGATGTCGTGGGGCGTCTGGCCCGTAACGGCTACCGCATTGAGGGACGAAAGGTAGTTATCCCGTGACCGCCGAAACCATGAAGCGGCCCATCCGGCGTGCGCTGGTCAGCGTCTACGACAAGACCGGTCTGGAAGAGCTGGCCCGTGGCCTGCACGAGGCGGGCGTGGAGCTGGTCTCCACCGGCTCGACCGCCGGGCGCATCGCCGCGGCCGGTGTCCCGGTCACCAAGGTCGAGGAGCTCACCGGCTTCCCCGAGTGCCTGGACGGCCGCGTCAAGACGCTGCACCCGCGCGTGCACGCCGGCATCCTCGCCGACCTGCGCCTCGAGGCGCACCGTGAGCAGCTCGCGGAGCTCGGCGTCGAGCCGTTCGACCTCGTGGTCGTGAACCTCTACCCGTTCCGCGAGACCGTCGCCTCCGGCGCGACGCCCGACGAGTGCGTCGAGCAGATCGACATCGGCGGCCCCTCGATGGTCCGCGCCGCCGCCAAGAACCACCCCTCCGTGGCCGTCGTCACCAGCCCCGAGCGGTACGGGGACGTCCTCACGGCCGTCGCGTCGGGCGGCTTCGACCTGGCCACGCGCAAGCGGCTCGCCGCCGAGGCGTTCCGGCACACGGCCGCGTACGACGTCGCCGTCGCCTCCTGGTTCGCGTCCTCGTACGCCCCGGCCGACGAGTCGGGGTTCCCCGACTTCCTCGGCGCCACGTACGAGCGCTCCAACGTCCTGCGCTACGGCGAGAACCCGCACCAGGACGCCGCGCTGTACGTCACCGAGGCGGGCGGCGGGCTGGCGCAGGCCGAGCAGCTGCACGGCAAGGAGATGTCGTACAACAACTACACGGACACGGACGCCGCGCGCCGTGCCGCGTATGACCACGCCGAGCCGTGCGTCGCGATCATCAAGCACGCCAACCCGTGCGGCATCGCGACCGGCGCCGATGTCGCCGAGGCCCACCGCAAGGCGCACGCCTGCGACCCGCTGTCGGCCTTCGGCGGCGTGATCGCGGTCAACCGCCCGGTGTCGGTGGCGATGGCCGAGCAGGTCGCCGAGATCTTCACCGAGGTCATCGTCGCCCCGGCGTACGAGGACGGCGCGGTCGAGGTCCTCGCCCGCAAGAAGAACATCCGCGTGCTGCGCTGCCCCGATGCCCCGTCGGCCGCCGTCGAGCTGAAGCCGATCGACGGCGGTGCGCTGCTCCAGGTCACCGACCGTCTCCAGGCCGACGGCGACGACCCGGCGAACTGGACGCTCGCCACCGGCGAGGCGCTGAACGCCGAGGAACTGGCCGAGCTCTCCTTCGCCTGGAAGGCCTGCCGCGCCGTCAAGTCCAACGCGATCCTCCTCGCCAAGGACGGGGCATCGGTCGGTGTCGGCATGGGCCAGGTCAACCGTGTCGACTCCGCGAAGCTCGCGGTGGAGCGGGCGGGCGAGGAGCGGGCGCGGGGCGCGTACGTGGCCTCCGACGCGTTCTTCCCCTTCCCGGACGGCCTGGAGATCCTGACCGCGGCGGGCGTCAAGGCCGTGGTCCAGCCGGGCGGTTCGGTGCGCGACGAGCAGGTGGTCGAGGCCGCGAAGAAGGCAGGCGTGACGATGTACTTCACGGGCACGCGCCACTTCTTCCACTGAGCCGCACCACGCGCACGAACAAGGCCGGCACGAACGGACCGGAACGAGCAAGGCCGGCACGAACGGACCGGAACGAGCAAGGCCGGAACGAGCAAGGCCGGCACGAACGGACCGGAACGAGCAAGGCCGGCACGAGCAAGGCCGGCACGAGCAAGGCCGGCACGAACAAGGCCGGCACGAACAAGGCCGGCACGTACAAGGCCGAAGGCCGCGCCCCGTACGAAGGGGGCGCGGCCTTCGGCCTTGTACCGCTTGCTGCTCGAGTTGCTTCTTGAGCTACTTCTTGATGACCAGGGTGCCGGCGGCACGGTCGTGCCAGCCCTGCAGCTTCCCGGAGTTGTCGAAGAACGGCGACAGGTAGACCAGGAGCTGGCCGATACCGCAGAGGAGGGAACCGGCCATCGGGATGATCCAGCGGATGAAGCCGCCGCCGATGCCCGGGACCTGACCCGTGTTCTCCTTCACGACCTTCAGGCCGAGCGCCATCTTGCCGACCGTGGCGCCGAGGAAGGAGACCATCAGCCACTCGTAGAGCAGCCCGATGACGAAGAAGAGCAGGGCGAAGCCGAGGAACCCGGCCATGATGCCGCCGGCCGCCTCCGCCGCGTCGTTCACACAGGTCTCGTAGGCCGGGGACAGCGGGTCCAGCTTCGAGCAGTCGTCGATGCTCTCCGCCGCACCGGCCGCACCCGCGAGGCCGATGGCCCACAGGATGCCGTACACGACGAAGTAGATGACGGCGTCGATGAGGCGGGCGCCGAACCGGCGGCCCATCGTGGCGACCTGGACGGTGCCCAGCGCGGGTACGTTGATGTAGCCGTTGTTGGCCTGGAGCGTGCCGGGGACCTGCGGAGCCTGCGGGTACTGACCCGGCTGCTGCGGGTACTGTCCGGGCTGCTGCGGGTAGCCGTAGCCCTGCTGGGGTACGCCCTGCGGGGCCTGCTGCGGGTAGCCGTAGCCGGGCTGACCCTGCGGCGGCTGCTGGGGCTGCTGCCCGTAAGGGTTGTTCGGGTCGCCAAAGCTCATGGCGGGATTCCTCCGTCGGGTTTGCGGGGACGACGCGGTCCTGGAGCGGAGGAACGTCACAACTACAAGCGGTCTGCCCCCCGACACTGCCCGCGGCACTGCGCGGATCATCGTGGTCTTAGCATCGCTTTTTTGTCCAGTCGATAACCGTATGTGTTGTGCAAGTGCAACCTCGTGTTCCCGCCGGAGTCCCCGAATTGGAACAGGAGAGGGGTCATCCGCGAGGATGGGGGCATGACCGCCCAGATTCTCGATGGCAAGGCCACCGCAGCCGCGATCAAGTCCGACCTGACTGCCCGCGTGGCGGCGCTCAAGGCCGCGGGGGTGACACCCGGCCTCGGAACGCTGCTGGTCGGGGACGATGTCGGCAGCCAGAAGTACGTGGCAGGAAAGCACCGCGACTGTGCGCAGGTGGGCCTGGCGTCCATTCAGCGCGAACTCCCCGCCACCGCCACGCAGGAGGAGATCGAGGCGGTCGTCAGGGAGCTCAACGAAGACCCGGAGTGCACGGGCTACATCGTCCAGCTCCCGCTCCCCAAGGGCATTGACACCAACCGGGTTCTGGAGCTGATGGACCCGGACAAGGACGCCGACGGTCTGCACCCGATGAACCTGGGGCGGCTCGTGCTCAACGAGAAGGCGCCGCTGCCCTGTACCCCGGCGGGGATCATCACGCTGCTGCGCCGGCACGGCGTCGAGATCAACGGCGCGCATGTCGTGGTCGTCGGCCGCGGCGTCACGATCGGCCGGCCGATGCCGCTGCTGCTGACGCGCAAGTCCGAGAACGCGACGGTGACGCAGTGCCACACGGGCACGCGCGACCTCTCCGCGCAGCTGCGGCAGGCCGACATCATCGTCGCGGCGGCGGGCGTGCCGCACCTGATCAAGCCCGAGGACGTCAAGCCGGGCGCCGCGGTGCTCGACGTCGGCGTCAGCCGGGACGAGAACGGCAAGATCGTCGGCGATGTGCACCCCGGCGTCGCCGAGGTGGCCGGCTGGGTTGCCCCGAACCCGGGCGGCGTCGGCCCGATGACCCGGGCGCAGCTGCTGGTCAATGTCGTCGAGGCGGCGGAGCGCACCGCGGCCGGCGCTGCGGGCTGACCGGACATGGGCGAGCCCACACCGGGGCCGGACACCCCGGACCACGACTCCGACACCGCCGACGGCGCGCGTCCGGCCGACGGCCTGGCAGCGTCGAACGGCGCCGAGCCGGAGCGGGTGAACGGCCGGGAGAGGGCGCGCGCCAACGGACAGGCCGGCGGGCGCGCCAACGGACAGGCCGGGCGGACCACCGGCCGGCCGGGCGCGGCCGGTGCCGCCTCCCGCAACGGGGCCGAGCCCGACGCGGGTACCGAAGCCCCCACCGGCGCGCACGCGGCCGGGCACGCACCTGAGCCCGACGCCGACGGGCCCGGCGAAGCGCCCCGTACCCCAGGCGCAGGGGTAGGCACAGGCGCAGGTACAGGCGCAGGCGCAGGCAAGTCGCGGCGCCCGCCCACCGTCACCCGCGACACCGCCCGCCCCGAAGGCGGCGGCCGCGCCGCGCCCGGCGACGCCCCCGCCCCGGCCCGTCAGTGGCCGCTGCTCACCGTGATCGGGCTCGCGGCGCTCGGGCTGCTGATCGTCGGCACGGATCCGTTCCCCCAGGCGTTCCGGATCGGCACGATCCTCGTCGGTGTCGCTCTGCTCACCGGCGCGGCGCTGCGCCGGTGGCTGCCTTCCGTGGGCATGCTGGCGGTGCGCTCGCGGTTCACCGACATGGTGACGTACGGCCTGCTCGGCACCGTGATCGTGCTGCTCGCCCTCATGGTCCAGCCACGGCCCTGGCTGAAGATTCCGTTCCTGGAGGAAGTGGTCCGTTTCACTGTCCGTTAGGTCACGTTTCACGCGTTACGCATGCGCGGAGAGGTCTCCCGATTCATCGCGACGTCAAGTATCTTGATGTCGAGATAAATCGACGAGTCCGGCTGCCCGGCTGCACTGCGCGATGCGCGGACCGACCGACACGCCGAATCGCCCGAGCGTGAGAGGGATGTTCGACCTCATGGCCAAGATCAAGGTAGCCAACCCCGTCGTCGAGCTCGACGGCGACGAGATGACCCGCATCATCTGGCAGTTCATCAAGGACAAGCTGATCCTGCCGTACCTCGATATCGAGCTGAGGTACTTCGACCTGGGCATCGAGCACCGTGACGCCACCGGCGACCAGGTGACGGTCGACGCCGCCAACGCCATCAAGGAGTACGGCGTCGGCGTGAAGTGCGCGACGATCACGCCGGACGAGGCGCGGGTCGAGGAGTTCAAGCTCAAGGCGATGTACCGCTCGCCCAACGGCACCATCCGCAACATCCTCGGCGGAGTGATCTTCCGCGAGCCGATCATCATGGAGAACGTGCCGCGTCTGGTCCCGGGTTGGACCAAGCCGATCGTCGTCGGCCGTCACGCCTTCGGCGACCAGTACCGCGCCACCGACCTGAAGGTCCCGGGCGCGGGCACCCTCACCATGACCTTCACCCCGAAGGACGGCTCCGAGCCGCTCGAGCTCGAGGTGTACGAGTTCCCCGGTGCCGGCGTCGCGCTGTCGATGTACAACCTGGACGCGTCGATCCGCGACTTCGCGCGCGCCTCGTTCCGCTACGGCCTGGCCCGTGACTTCCCGGTCTACATGTCCACGAAGAACACGATCCTGAAGAAGTACGACGGTCGCTTCAAGGACATCTTCCAGGAGGTCTTCGACAGCGAGTTCAAGGCCGAGTTCGACGCCAAGGGGCTCACGTACGAGCACCGCCTCATCGACGACATGGTCGCCTCGGCCCTCAAGTGGGAGGGCGGCTACGTCTGGGCATGCAAGAACTACGACGGTGACGTCCAGTCCGACATCGTGGCCCAGGGCTTCGGCTCGCTCGGCCTGATGACCTCGGTCCTCATGTCCCCCGACGGCCGTACGGTCGAGGCCGAGGCCGCGCACGGCACGGTCACCCGCCACTACCGACAGCACCAGCAGGGCAAGCCGACCTCGACCAACCCCATCGCCTCGATCTTCGCCTGGACGCGCGGCCTCGCCCATCGCGGCAAGCTGGACGGCACCCCCGAGGTCACCCGGTTCGCGGAGACCCTGGAGCAGGTGTGCGTCGAGACCGTCGAGGGCGGCCACATGACCAAGGACCTGGCAGTGCTGATCTCCAAGGACCAGCCGTGGCTGACCACGGAGCAGTTCCTCGACGTCCTGGACACCAACCTGCAGAAGAAGATGGCGTCCGCCTGATCCCGGCGAGCGCGTGACGGTGCCCCGTCCTCCCGGGTGGGGTGGAGAACGGGGCACTGCGGTGCGGCAGCGGGTCGGTGCGGGCCGGCCCCTCGGCGGGTCGCACCAGTCTGAGCCGCACGTGCAGGCCGTGGTGCCGCCGGGTGCTGTCGCCCGGCGTCGTGGCAACGACTCTTCTGCGCCAACCCCCGTACCTGCCAGGGGAGTCGGGAAGCGCGTCCTGGCGGCGCCCGTACGACGCCTCGCCACGCCTTGCCGACCCCCTGACCTGGATTGACGGCGCCCGTCCTCTCCCCCGAGGGAGGACGGGCGCCGCCCTGGGCAACAGCGTCATGCACGCGCCAAACGGGTTCAAGGGGCATCCGGGGCCTGTGTCACGGAAGTGACGGTTCCGCCATGGTGTGATCGTCGGGCAACGGATGCGAAACTGGGGCGGGCTTCGGGGCAGGGTGTGCGCGGGGGCGCGCCGTCGGCCACCGAATGCCCCCGTGCGCCCCGCGCTCAGGAACTGTCATCCTGGCTCCGCGCATCCCCTTGGGTAGTCCACCCCGGTCGTCTGCCGCACGGACGAGTCGGGCAGGGCGTCCGAGGGTGTGGCGGGGGCACCACGGGGGATCCCCCACGCCCTCAGGGCGCAGGGGGAGCGGGGGCACATCAGGCACGTTCGGGGGGACAAGGGGGAGGCAATGCCTCGTTGGAAGGCGCTACCGGAAGAGCTCGACCCACAGGTCAGGGAGTTCGCCGGCCAGCTGCGCCGGCTCGTCGACCGCAGCGGGCTGAGCATCGCTGCCGTCGCGGACCGCACCGGCTACAGCAAGACGTCGTGGGAGCGCTATCTGAACGTGCGGCTGCTCGCACCCAAGGGCGCGATCGTCGCACTCGCCGAGGTGACGGGGACCAACCCGGTCCACCTCACCACCATGTGGGAGCTCGCGGAGCGCGCCTGGAGCCGCTCCGAGATGCGCCACGACATGACCATGGAGGCCATCCGGATCTCCCAGGCGCGGGCGGCACTCGGGGAGTTCGGTGGGCCGACCGCCCCGGCTTCCGGGGCGTCGCGGACCGCCGCGCCGCCGACGGGCCAGGGCCGCTCGGCGTACGTTCCCGCGCAGGGCGGTGGCGGCTCCGTACCGCCGCCGCACACCCACACCGGCGGCCCCGCAGCCCCGGCGTCCCCGGACCAGGGGCGCGGGCGGCGCAAGGTGACGATGTTCCTCGCGGGCGTCGTCGGCGCGCTGCTGGTCATCGCGGCGGCCGTGCTGTTCACCGATCTCGGCGGAGGAGGCGGTGACGAGGACGGCGGCAAGAACGTGGCCCAGTCGCCGACCGCGGCGCCCACCACCAGTGAGCCGCAGCTGCCCGCCGGGGTGAAGTGTTCCGGCGCCGACTGCGCCGGTCAGGACCCGGAGAACATGGGCTGCGGCGGCCAGTTCGCCACGACGACGTCCCGGGTGAAGGTCGGCACGGCCCTCGTCGAGGTGCGCTACAGCAAGACGTGCGCGGCCGCATGGGCCCGTATCACCCAGGCCGCACCGGGCGACAAGGTGTCGATCACGGCGGGCGACGCGAGCCAGAACGGCCTGGTGAACGCGGACAAGGACGCGTACACGCCCATGGTCGCGGTGAAGGCGGCGTCCGACGCCACGGCGTGCGCCACGCTCACGACGGGAACGAAGAGCTGCACGAAGGAGCAGTGAGACGCTCCAGTGAGCCGGGCCACAAGGGGGTGGCGGGCCACAAGGGTCCCCGTCCGATAGCCTGACCGCTGGATATCTCTTCACGTCGAGAGATCGATCAGTCAGTACGGTGGAGATATCCAGCACCAGGGGCAGGGACCCCCACCGCCAGCTGTCTTACGGAGATCGCCATGACCCGCACTCCCGTGAATGTCACCGTCACCGGCGCGGCCGGCCAGATCGGCTACGCGCTGCTCTTCCGCATCGCTTCCGGCCACCTGCTCGGCGCGGATGTGCCGGTCAAGCTCCGCCTTCTGGAGATCCCGCAGGGCCTGAAGGCCGCCGAGGGCACCGCCATGGAGCTCGACGACTGCGCCTTCCCGCTGCTCCAGGGCATCGAGATCACCGACGACCCGAACGTCGCCTTCGACGGCGCCAACGTCGCGCTGCTCGTCGGCGCCCGCCCGCGCACGAAGGGCATGGAGCGCGGCGACCTGCTCTCCGCCAACGGCGGCATCTTCAAGCCGCAGGGCAAGGCGATCAACGACCACGCCGCGGACGACATCAAGGTCCTCGTCGTCGGCAACCCGGCCAACACCAACGCGCTCATCGCGCAGGCCGCGGCCCCGGACGTACCGGCCGAGCGCTTCACCGCGATGACCCGCCTCGACCACAACCGCGCGATCTCGCAGCTGGCGAAGAAGACCGGTGCCCCCGTCACCGACATCAAGCGCCTCACCATCTGGGGCAACCACTCCGCGACCCAGTACCCGGACATCTTCCACGCGGAGATCGCCGGTAAGAACGCCGCCGAGGTCGTCAACGACCAGAAGTGGCTGGCCGAGGAGTTCATCCCGACCGTCGCCAAGCGCGGCGCCGCGATCATCGAGGCCCGTGGCGCGTCCTCGGCGGCCTCCGCCGCGAACGCCGCGATCGACCACATCCACACCTGGGTCAACGGCACCGCCGAGGGCGACTGGACCTCCATGGGCATCCCGTCGGACGGCTCCTACGGCGTCGCGGAAGGCCTGATCTCCTCCTTCCCCGTCATCTGCAAGGACGGCAAGTACGAGATCGTCCAGGGCCTGGACATCAACGAGTTCTCCCGCACCCGCATCGACACGTCGGTCGCGGAGCTCGAGGAGGAGCGCGAGGCGGTCCGCAGCCTCGGCCTCATCTAGTACGTACGTCACTGTGGGGCGCTGCGCAGCTGCGTAGCGCCCCACAGTGCTCTCTGCGAACCTGGGCCCATGAACGACGAGCGAGGAGCCGCCGCCGCGGCCCGTCTGGTGCTGCTGCGGCACGCAAAGTCCGCGTGGCCGGACGACGTCGCTGACCATGAGCGCCATCTCGCGCCGCGCGGCCGCCGGGACGCTCCCGTCGCCGGCCGGCTGCTGCGCGAGATGACGTTCGTCCCCGACCTGGTGATCTGCTCGACCGCCCGGCGGGCCCGCGAGACCTGGGAGCTCGCGGCCGGCGCACTGGGCGCGGAGGTGCCGGTCCGTTACGACGAGCGGGTGTACGGGGCGGATCCGGCCGAGCTCATCGACGTGCTGCGGGAGGTCCCGGCGGAGGTGGGAACGGCCCTGCTGGTCGGCCACAACCCGGGCATGGAGGACCTCGCGGGCGCACTCACCGCCGAGGCCGAGGGCGACGCGCTCGCCCGGATGACCGAGAAGTTCCCGACGTCCGCCTTCGCGGTGCTCGACCTCCACGGCGGCTGGCCGGCGCTCGCTCCCGGCACGGGCCGGCTGGCGGCCTTCGTCGTCGCCAGGGGCCCGAAGCGGGACCCGGACACGTAGGGCGGGGGCGGGGCACGGAGGGCCGGACACAAAGCAGTCCCCGGTAGTCCGCCTCGATTCCCGTATGTCCCGGTCGTCGCTGGAACACCGGTCCTCGTGCCTTCTGCCGGGGGCCTAGCCAGAGCCGAGGGATGGTCACGCGTATCTTCGGACGTCTCCTCCGACGCGTGTGGCTCGTCTCTGGTCCTCTGGTGTAAATATCAGTATCTACCCGATTTGTCCGAAGTTCAAGAGGCGGTCGGGCGGCGGTCCGGGACGCGCTGATCCGCTTCCGCCGGGTGGTGCGGGTGATGCCGACGCCGGCGCGGGCCCTTGCGACGTTCGGTGGGCGGCGCAGAGCCGGCATGTGGTTCCCCGCCCGTGTTCGCCGTCGCGTGCGCGCGGAGTCCCTCCGATGCGGCGACGGCCCGCATCCCCTGGAAGCCGGGGTTCGCCCGGCCCCGCAGCCACGACTGCTCGGACGTCGTGCACTGGCTGATGCCCCTGTGGGCGGCCGGCCTGCGCGTGCAGGACGAACCCGGCGACGAGTTCGCCGGCGAACCCGGCCAGGAGTGAGTCAGGCCACTTCCGACGACGCGTCGCGCATGCTTTCCACCCTCCGGGGCAGGCCTCACGATCACCGGTTGTCACTGGTGGGGAACGTAACGGGAACGGAAGGCCAAACGCGACGTGTCGGCACAACTGACCATCCACGTGGGCGGAGAGTGGCGAGCATCCGCCTCCGGGGCCACGCGAGAGATCCTCGACCCCGTCGACGCCACCGCATTCGCGGTCGTGGCGGAGGGCGGGGCCGAGGACGCCGACGCCGCGATCGACGCCGCACGCCGGGCGTTCGACGGGGGCCGGGGGGAGTGGCCCCGCACGCCCGTGGCCGAGCGGGCCGCGCTGCTCCGACGCGTCGCCGGGCTGCTCCGGCGGGACCGCGAGGAGCTCGGGCTGCTGGAGAGCCGGGACGCGGGCAAGACGCTGGAGGAGGGGCGCGTCGACGTCGACTGTGTCGCCGACGCGTTCACGTACTTCGCCGATCTGGTCGTGAACGAGAACGGGCGCGTCGTCGACGCCGGATCGAGTGACATCCACAGCGTCGTCGTGCACGAACCCGTCGGCGTCTGCGCGCTCATCACCCCGTGGAACTACCCCCTGCTGCAGGCGAGCTGGAAGATCGCCCCGGCCCTCGCCGCGGGCAACACCTTCGTGATCAAGCCCAGCGAGATCACCCCGCTCACCACCGTCGCCCTGGTCCGGCTGCTGACCGAAGCCGGTCTCCCGGACGGCGTCGCCAACGTCGTCACCGGCCCCGGCCACTCCGTCGGGGCACGCCTCGCCGAGCACCCGGACGTCGGCCTCGTGTCGTTCACCGGCGGACTGGCCAGCGGTACGAAGGTGATGCGCGCCGCGGCCGACACCGTGAAGAAGGTGGCCCTGGAGCTCGGCGGCAAGAACCCCAACGTCGTCTTCGCCGACGCGTGCGCCACGGACGAAGGGTTCGACACCGCCGTCGACCAGGCGCTGAACGCCGCCTTCATCCACAGCGGCCAGGTCTGCTCCGCCGGCTCCCGCCTCATCGTCGAGGAGCCCCTGCGCGAGCGCTTCGTCGCCGAACTCGCCCGCCGCGCCGAGAAGATCCGCCTCGGCCGCGGCACCGGCAAGGGCGTCGAATGCGGCCCGCTCGTCTCCGCGGAGCAGCTGGCGAAGACCGAGGAGTACGTCGCCTCCGCGCTGGCGGAGGGCGCCGTGCTGCGGGCGGGCGGCACCCGTCCCGACGGGCCCGACCACGCGGGGTACTTCTACCGGCCCACCGTCCTCGACCGGTGCCGACGCCACATGCGCGTCGTCCGCGAGGAGGTCTTCGGACCGGTCCTGACCGTCGAGACGTTCCGTACGGAGGACGAGGCCGTCGCCCTCGCCAACGACACCGAGTACGGGCTCGCGGGCGCCGTCTGGAGCGGCGACCCGGGACGGGCCCGGCGCGTCGCCGGGCGGCTGCGGCACGGAACCGTGTGGATCAACGACTACCACCCCTATCTCCCGCAGGCGGAGTGGGGCGGTTTCGGCAGGTCGGGCGTCGGGCGCGAGCTGGGGCCCGCCGGCCTCGCCGAGTACCGCGAGACCAAGCACATCTATCAGAACCTCGCCCCGCGCCCCGTGCGCTGGTTCGCGGGCTGAACACGGGGAGCAGGAGCACCACGAGCATGACCAAGCACGCGTACGAGACCGAGTACGACTATGTCGTCGTCGGGGGCGGCACCGCAGGATCGGTGATCGCCTCCCGCCTCACCGAGAACCCGGAGGTCACCGTCGCCGTCATCGAGGGCGGCCCGAGCGACATCGACCGGGAGGACGTCCTCACGCTGCGCCGCTGGATGGGACTCCTCGGCGGCGAGCTCGACTACGACTACCCCACCACCGAACAGCCCCGCGGCAACTCCCACATCCGGCACAGCCGCGCCCGCGTCCTCGGCGGCTGCTCCTCCCACAACACCCTCATCGCCTTCAAGCCGCTGCCGTCCGACTGGGACGAGTGGGCGCAGGCCGGGGCCGACGGCTGGGACGCCGCCGCCATGGACCCGTACTTCGGGCGCCTGCTCAACCACATCGTGCCGGTCGACGAGGCGGACCGTAACGCCATCGCCCGCGACTTCGTCGGCGCCGCCCAGGCGGCGCTCGGCGTCCCGCGGGTCGAGGGCTTCAACAGGAAGCCCTTCCACGAGGGCGTCGGCTTCTTCGATCTCGCGTACCACCCGGAGAACAACAAGCGGTCGTCGGCGTCCGTCGCCTACCTCCACCCGGTGATGGACGACCGGCCGAACCTCACGCTGATGCTGGAGACCTGGGCGTACCGGCTGGAGCTGGACGCCGGCCGGCGTGCGACCGGTGTCCAGGTGAGGACGAAGGACGGGACGGAACTGGTCGTACGGGCACGGCGCGAAGTCGTCGTCTGTGCAGGCGCCGTCGACACGCCGCGGCTGCTCCTGCACTCCGGCATCGGGCCCAAGGCCGATCTGGAGGCCCTCGGCATCCCCGTCGTCCACGACCTGCCGGGCGTCGGCGAGAACCTCCTCGACCACCCCGAGTCGGTGATCGTCTGGGAGACCCACGGGCCGATACCCGAGAACTCGGCGATGGACTCCGACGCCGGGCTCTTCGTACGCCGGGATCCCGAGCACCGGGGCCCCGACCTGATGTTCCACTTCTACCAGATACCGTTCACCGACAATCCGGAGCGGCTCGGCTACGAACGCCCGCCGCACGGCGTGTCGATGACCCCGAACATCCCGAAGCCGCGCAGCCGCGGCCGGCTCTACCTCACCAGCGCCGACCCCGAGGTCAAGCCCGCCCTCGACTTCCGCTACTTCACGGACGAGGACGACTACGACGGCCGCACCCTCGTCGACGGCATCCGCCTCGCGCGCGAGATCGCGAAGACCACGCCGCTCGCCGAGTGGCTCAAGCGGGAGGTGTGCCCGGGGCCCGAGGTGACGGGCGACGAGGAACTGAGCGCGTACGCACGCAAGGTCGCGCACACCGTCTACCACCCCGCCGGCACCTGCCGAATGGGTGCTTCCACCGATGAACTTGCCGTGGTGTCCCCGGACCTGAGGGTTCGGGGACTCGACGGAGTCCGTATCGCCGACGCGTCCGTCTTCCCGACCATGCCCGCCGTGAACCCGATGATCGGTGTGCTGATGGTCGGCGAGAAATGCGCGGAACTGCTGCAGTCGCAGTCGCAGTCGCAGGCGCCGAAGCAGGAGCAGACGGGGAGTGAGACCCGATGACGACCAAGCCGCCGGTCTTTGCCGTACGTGAATTGTGGAAGGTCTTCGGGCCGCGCGCCGGGCGGGTGCCCGGATCCGCCGAGCTCGGTGCGCTGAGCCCCACCGAGCTGCGCGAGCGCACCGGCTGCACCGCGGCCGTAAGGGACGTCAGCTTCGACGTCCATCGCGGGGAGGTCTTCGTCGTCATGGGCCTGTCCGGCTCCGGCAAGTCGACGCTCGTACGATGCCTGACCCGGTTGATCGAACCGACGTCCGGGTCGATCGCGATCGACGGCGAGGACGTGCTGTCGATGGACACGTCGCGCCTGCGCGCACTGCGCCGGCACCGCGCGTCCATGGTCTTCCAGCACTTCGGGCTGCTGCCCCACCGGTCGGTGCTCGACAACGTCGCGTACGGGCTGGAGATCCAGGGCATGGGCCGTTCCCAGCGGCGCGCCAGGGCGGCGGAGGTCGTCGCGAAGGTCGGCCTGGAAGGTCTCGAACACCGCCGCCCCGGTCAGCTCTCCGGCGGTCAGCAGCAGCGCGTCGGGCTGGCGCGGGCGCTCGCCGTCGATCCCGAAGTGCTGCTCTTCGACGAGCCGTTCAGCGCGCTCGACCCGCTGATCCGCCGCGACATGCAGGACGAGGTCGTGCGGCTGCACCGCGAGGAGGGCCGCACGATGGTCTTCATCACCCACGACCTGGGCGAGGCGCTGCGCCTCGGCGACCGGATCGCGCTGATGCGCGACGGGCGGATCGTGCAGCTCGGCACACCCGAGGAGATCGTCGGCTCGCCGGCCGACGACTACGTACGGGACTTCGTCCGCGACGTCCCGCGCGAACAGGTCATGACCGTCCGCACGGCGATGCGCCACCCGGTGGACGCGGACGAGGGCGTATCGGGCCCGGCCGTCGCGCCCGGCGCCACGGTCGCCGAGGCGATCGAGGCCGTCGCCCGGGCCGGACTCCCGGCCCGGGTCATGGACAACGGCCGCTGCGTGGGCGTCGTCGACCAGGCGGCGCTGCTCGCGGTGGTGGCGGGGCTGTCGGTGGGGGAGGTGGCCGCGTGAGGCACGACGCTCGGGCTCCACGGGAGCCCGCCCGGCGTTCGAGAGCGGACATGCGGGCCCACCTGGCGGTACCGGGTACACCCCGGGGTGCCGGGGGCCTGCCCCCGGCGAAAACCTTGCCGCAGCCGTGGCGGTGGTGCCGATGACCGCCACCATGGACGCACTGGCCAAGACCCGCGGGGCCGTGGGCGGGCCCCAGGGGCCGGGCCGCGGGCTGTGGGACGTCGTACGACGGCGCCGCGGCCTGATCGCGGGTGCCGCAGCCGTCGCCGTGCTCGTCGCACTCGGCATCGCCCTGCTCGGCGGCGGAGGCTGGCCCTCCGGGCTGACCGTTGACGTCTCGCAGCCGCTCGACGACGCCAACGCCTGGGTCGTCGACAACCGCGACACCCACCCCCTCTTCCTCTACTTCCTGCTGCATCTGTCCAACACGGCGACCGAGGCGGTCGACGCCGTCTACCAGCTGCTCGACGCGCTCGGCTGGCTCGGGGTCCTCGCCGCGGGGGTTCTGACCGCCTGGCGGGCCGCCGGGCTCGGGCTGCGCGGGGCGCGCGTCGCGCTCACCGCGCTCGGGGCTTTCGCCGTGTGCGGCCTGCTCGGGATGTGGGACGCCACCCTGATCACCATTGCGCTGATGGTGGTCTCCGTGGCCGTCGCCGCGGTGCTGGGCGCCCTGATCGGGCTCCTGGCCGGAGTCTCCGACCGTGTGGACCGGGCGCTGCGGCCGGTGCTCGACACGATGCAGGTGCTGCCGGCGTTCGCGTATCTCCTGCCGTTCGTGCTGGTCTTCGGCACCGGCACGCCGGCCGCGCTCTTCTGCACGGTGATCTACGCGGCCCCGCCGATGGCCCGCCTCACCGCGCTCGGCCTGCGCGGCGCCGACCCGGCCGCGCTGGAGGCCTCCGCGTCGCTCGGCGCGAGCGGCTGGCAGCGGCTGTGGACGGCCAGGCTGCCGCTGGCCCGTCGGCAGATGCTCCTCGGCCTCAACCAGACGATCATGATGGCGCTGTCGATGGTCGTCATCGCGGCCCTCGTCGGGGCCGGCGGTCTGGGCGAGGAGGTGTACTCGGCGCTGTCGACGACGGACGTCGGCAAGGCGTTCGCCGCAGGCGTCCCGATCGTGCTGATCGCGATCTGGCTGGACCGTACGACCGCGGCCGCCGGCGACCGTATCGGCGGCGTGCCGCCGCGGGCCGGGAGCTGGCTGCACGGTGGCCGGGCCTGGGCGCTGGTGCTGGTGGCGGTCGGTGCCGCGACCGCCGTACGCACCACGGGATGGCCCGACGCGTGGACGTACGACATCTCGACGCCGGTCAACAAGGCGCAGGAGTGGATCACCGAGAACCTGTCGTTCATGGAGGCCTGGGCGCGGGAGTTCACGCTGTGGATCCTCAACCCGCTGCGGGACACCCTGATCTGGCTGCCGTGGTGGTCGGTGCTGCTGCTCGTCGCCGCCGTGGCCTGGCTCGTCGGGAACTGGACCGCCGCGCTCACGGCGACCGCCGCGATGGGCGCGATCGGGGTGCTCGGTGTCTGGGCGAAGTCCCTGGACACGCTCTCGCAGGTGCTCGCGGCGCTGGTGATCACGCTGGTGCTGGGCTTCCTCGCGGGCGTGCTGTGCGCGCGGGCAGGCCGATTGGAGCGGTGGCTGCGGCCGCTGCTGGACGCGATGCAGACGATGCCGCAGTTCGTGTATCTGATCCCGGTCGTCGCGCTCTTCGGCGCCACGCGTACGGCGGCGATCGTCGCGGCCGTCGTCTACGCACTGCCCGCCGTCGTCCGCATCACCACCCAGGGCCTGCGCGAGGTCGACCCGGCCGCGCTGGAGGCCTCCCGCTCGCTCGGCGCGTCCACCCGGCAGCAACTCCTGCAGGTACAGCTGCCCCTGGCCCGTCCGGCCCTGCAACTCGCCGTCAACCAGGGTGTGGTCCTCGTGCTCGCCGTGGTCGTCGTCGGCGGTCTCGTCGGCGGCGGGGCGCTCGGGTACGACGTCGTGAAGGGCCTCTCCCGCGGCGAGATGGGCATCGGGATGACCGCCGGAGTCGCGATCGTCTGCCTCGGCCTCGTCCTGGACCGGATCACCCAGCCTGCGGCGCGCAAGCCCCGCTGACGCCGCTCACTCCCTTACCCGTCCGCCCCCCGCCCCGTCCCCTCACATCCTCAGGAGCACCATGCGTACCGTCCGTACCCTCCGCACCGCAGCCGCCGTCGCGGGCGCCCTCGGCGTCCTCTCCCTCACCGCATGCGGCGCCGCCGACACCGGCAAGAGCAACGACGTCGGCGGCAAGAAAACCGTGAAACTGACCGTCCCCTCATGGGTCGGCGCCCAGGCCAACGTGGCCGTCGCCCAGCACATCCTGGAGAAGGAGCTCGGCTACACCGTCAAGACCCAGCAGATGGGCGAGGTGCTGGCCTGGGACGCGCTGTCCAAGGGCGACGTCGACGCGATCCTCGAGGACTGGGGCCACCCCAAGGAGGAGAAGCAGTACGTCGAGACGAAGAAGACCGTCGTCCAGGGCGGCGACCTCGGCGTCACCGGGCACATCGGATGGTTCGTGCCCAAGTACTTCGCCGACCAGCACCCCGACGTCACGGACTGGAAGAACCTCGACAAGTACGCCAAGGACTTCAGAACCGCGGAGAGCGGCGACAAGGGCGAGCTGCTGGAGGGCTCGCCCGACTACGTCACCAATGACGACGCGATCATCAGCAATCTGAAGCTGGACCTGAAGACCAACTACTCGGGCTCCGAGGCCGCCCAGATCACGGCGATCAAGAAGTACGCGAAGGAGAAGAAGCCCTTCCTGACGTACTGGTGGACCCCGCAGTGGCTCAACGCCCAGGTCGACCTCGTCGAGGTCAAGCTCCCCGAGTACAAGGAAGGCTGCGACGCCGACCCGAAGAAGGTCGCCTGTGCGTACCCGAACACCCCGCTGCAGAAGTACTTCAACGCGGACTTCGCGAAGGAGGGCGGCGAGGCGGCCGAGTTCCTGAAGAACTTCAAGTGGACCACCGAGCAGCAGAACGAGGTCGCGCTGATGATCGCCGACCAGAAGCTGTCGCCCGAGGCGGCGGCGGAGAAGTGGGTGAAGGCGAACGAGTCCACCTGGAAGGCGTGGCTCCCGAAGAAGTGACGGGGCCCTGCGGGCCCCGTGCCCCGTTGGCACAGGGTGCGCCCCGTACCCGGTAGGCACGGGGCGCACCCCCCGTACCAGGACCGGGACCGGGGCGCCGGCCCTGGACCCTCTTGCCTCGGCCCCTGCCCCAGACCCCGTTTCGGGGACGCCGGCCGCGTACCCCCAGCGCCTCCAACGCCGGCGAGGCTGAGCATTTCAGCCTCGTCCGGCGTTTGAGGACACGGCCGAAGGCCGTGCCGGGGGTCTGGGGTCCCCCAGTTCGGGAAGGGGCGGGGTGGGGAAGAGGCCCGCCGCAGGCGCCCGAGGCCCACCGGGTCAGCCGCGCAGGCCGGCCGCCAGCTCGCGGACGGACTCCAGCGTGCGCAGCAGCAGACCCGGGCCGAAGGTGACGCGGGTCGCGCCCAGGCGGCCCAGCTCGGGGATCTCGGGCGAGCCGGGGAACTCGCCCACGTTGATGGGCCCCGTGAGCGCCTCGCGGAGGCGCGGAAGGACGTCCGGCGGCGCCCCGATCAGGTACACGCAGTCGGCCCCGGCGGCGATGTACAGCAGCGCCCGCTCGATCGCCGCCTCCGGCTCGGTGACCCCGCGGATGAAGGTGTCGACGCGCGCGTTGAGGAAGAGCGCATCGCCCGCCTCGGCCCGTACCTCCGCGAGCCGTTCCGCCTGGCGCGGCGGGTCGACGAGGACCTCGCCGGGACCCGAATCCTCCAGGTTGATGCCCACCGCGCCGGTGTCGAGGACGCGCTCCACCAGCTCCTTCGCGGTGAGGCCGTAGCCCGCCTCGACGTCCGCGGAGACGGGGACGTCCACGGCCCGGACGATACGGGCGACCGCCGCGAACATCTCGTCGGCGGGCGTCGCCCCGTCCTCGTACCCGAGGGACGCCGCCACGCCCGCGCTGGGCGTGGCGAGGGCCGGGAAGCCGGCGTCGGCGAAGACGCGAGCGCTCGCCGCGTCCCAAGGGCCGGGCAGGACCAGAGGGTCCTCGGGGGCGCAGCCGTGGTGCAGGGCACGGAAGTCGGTGACTGACATGTGCGTGCAGCCTTTCGCTTCTCAGTGCTTGAACTGTCCCGGCGTGTAGTGGCCCGGCGCCAGCCGGTGGGTGACGCCGAAGCGGTTCCACGCGTTGATCACCGTGATCGCGGCGACGAGCTGGGCCAGCTCCGCCTCGTCGAAGTGCTTCGCGGTCTTCTCGTACACCTCGTCCGGGACGAATCCGTCCGTCAGCACGGTCACCGCATCGGTGAGTTCGAGCGCGGCGATCTCCTTCGCCGTGTAGAAGTGCTGCGACTCCTCCCAGGCGCTCAGCTGGATGATCCGTTCCACCGATTCCCCAGCCGCGAGCGCGTCCTTGGAGTGCATGTCGAGGCAGAAGGCGCAGTGGTTGAGCTGCGAGGCACGGATCTTGACCAGCTCCAGCAGCACCGGGTCGAGGCCCTGCCGGGCGGCCGCGTCCAGCCTGACCATGGCCTTGTAGACCTCGGGGGCGTGCTCGGCCCACTGCAGGCGGGGGGTGTGCTCCGGGTTGTACGTGGTGTCGTTGGTAGTCATGGGTACGACCGTACGGGGCACATGGAGCCTCGGTATGGTCCATTTCCATGACGGATGAATGGGCCACTTCCAAGGCGGCCGAGGCGACCGAGGCGACCATCGGGGCCGACCTCCATATCGAGCTGCGGGGATCCGGGCTGCGTATGGGCCTCATGGACGCACTGCGCGACGCCGTACGCACCGGCCGGCTGGCCCCCGGCACCAGGCTGCCGTCGTCCCGTACGCTCGCCGCGGACCTGGGCCTCGCCCGCAACACCGTCGCCGACGCGTACGCCGAACTCGTCGCCGAGGGCTGGCTCACCGCCCGCCAGGGCTCGGGCACACGCGTCGCCCGCCGCGCCACGCCGCGCAAGCCGTCGCCCGGCGCGCCGCGGGCCGCACGTCCCGCGCGCCCCGGACCCACGTACAGCCTGATGGCCGGCTCGCCCGACCTCGGCTCGTTCCCGCGCGCCGAATGGCTGAAAGCGGCGCGGCGCGCGCTGACCGCAGCCCCCAACGAGGCCTTCGGCTACAGCGACACGCGCGGGCGCATCGAGCTGCGTACCGTCCTCGCGGACTATCTCGCGCGGGTCCGTGGTGTGTACGCGGATCCGGACCGCATCGTCGTCTGCTCCGGGTACGTCCACGGGCTGATGCTGCTCGCGACCGTGCTGCGCAGGCGCCGGGTGCGGCAGGTGGCGGTCGAGTCGTACGGGCTCGATCTGCACTGGCAGCGGCTGAAGGACGCGGGGCTGCGGCTGCCCGCGCTGCCCTTCGACGAGCGCGGCACGCGCACCGAAGAGCTGGCCGGGCCCGGGATGAAGGGCGTGGGCGCGGTGCTGCTCACGCCCGCGCACCAGTTCCCCATGGGCGTCGCGCTCCACCCCGACCGGCGGGCCGCCGCCGTCGACTGGGCGCGGAGCGCGGGCGGGCTGATCCTGGAGGACGACTACGACGGGGAGTTCCGCTACGACCGCCAGCCGGTCGGCGCACTGCAGGGCCTGGACCCGGACCGGGTCGTCTATCTGGGGACGGCGAGCAAGTCGCTGGCGCCCGGGCTGCGGCTGGGCTGGATGGTGCTGCCCGAGGGGCTGGTGACGGAGGTCGCGGCGGCGAAGGGCGAGACGGACTGGGCGTCGGGGACACCGGACCAGCTGACGCTCGCGGAGTTCATCGCCTCGGGTGCGTACGACCGCCATGTACGCAGCATGCGGCTGCGCTACCGGCGCCGCCGCGACCAGCTCGTCGAGGCCCTCGCGGAACGCGCCCCGGACATCCGGGTCAGCGGCATCGCGGCCGGCATGCACGCGGTCCTCGAACTCCCCCCGGGCACGGAACGCACGGTCGTCCAGGCAGCGGCCTGGCAGGGCCTCGCCCTGGAGGGCCTCTCGAGCTTCCGCCACCCCTCGACACCGCCCGCCCGCGACGCGCTCGTCGTGGGCTACGGAACGCCTCCGGACAGCGCGTGGTCGGGGGCCCTGGATGCCTTGTGCAGGGTGCTGCCGTGAGGGGGCGGGGGCGGGGCCGCTGCGCGGGGCCTTTTCCCCACCCCACCGTTTCCCGCAGTGTCGATGTGCGGCTCCGCCGCATGGGGCGGGTAGGGGAGAGGCCCTCCGCAGGCGGCTACCCCCGCGCCGGGGGGCCGCCGTTCGCCTCGGCGGATTCGGGCGTCGCAGGGTCGTCAGGATCCGGTCGAGCCGGACCCGCGGCCGCCGGCGCCGGGAGCTCGCCGAAACGCGCCAGCGCCAGCGCGCCCGCGACCGAGATCGCGAACCCGGTGATCGCGAGCCACGCCAGTCCCTCGCGCGTGCGGTCACCGAGCCAGACGACCCCGACCGCCGAGGGGATCAGGGTCTCCGTCAGCACCAGCCCCGCCGTCGCCGTGGTCACCGAGCCCTGCGCGAACGCCGAGGTGAGCAGCAGGAACGCCGCAGCCCCACCGAGCAGCAGCGCGTACAGCGCCGGGTTCGTGAAGTCCACCGAGTCCAGCAGCCGCACCGCCACCTCGGGCACCCCGAAGCCGATGCCCGCGCCCATGCCCAGCACCAGCGCCCGGGCGCGGCCCGGCAGCCGGCCCGCCGCCACGCCGATCAGCAGGACCAGGACCGAGGTGCCGAGCAGCACCCACTGCAGCTCGGGCGGCGCGGGCGTCTCGCCCTCCGGGCCCGAGGCGAGGCCCAGCATCCCGAGGCCCAGGCAGACCGCGCCGACCGCGGTCCATTCGGTACGGCTGAGCCGCACCGACAGCACCCGCGTCGCGGCCACCGCCGTCACCGCCAGGCTCGCGGCGAGCGCCGCGCCCACCGCGTAGATCGGAATCAGCCGCAGGGCCACGATCTGGAGCGCGAACCCAGCGCCGTCCAGGGCGAGTCCGACCAGATACCGCCACTGCCGCACCGCGCGCAGGAACAGCGCGGGGTCCACCCCGGACGCCGCGGTCGGTTCGACGACGGCACGGGCGGCGACCGCCTGGAAGACGGTGGCCAGGCCATAGCAGACCGCGGAGGCAATGGCGCAGAGCATCCCAAAGAACACAAAGCGACTCTAGTTGCGGAGGGTTCGTGGACCGGGCTTACGGCGGGGTGGCGCGGCCCTCTAGTGTGTGCGGCGGTTCATTGACTGGCTTGATGTGTACAAGGACGGGGAGGCCGGAAGGATGGCGCGGCGCAGGCTGAGGTCGGGCACAGTGGTGCTCGGCGGGATGGGGGTGCTCGCGGCGACGCTGACGTCCTGCGGCTCGGAGCCGGACGAGCGGTGCATCGACCCCGTGACGTACGAAGTCCTGCCCGACTACGAGTGCGACGACGACGGGGACGGGCACACCTCCGGCCGCTACTACTACGGCGGAAGCGTCCGCAGCGGCAAGGTCTCGGGCGGCAGCTACGACAAGTCGGCCGTGGACACCGGCGGTTTCGGCGGGTCCAGCAGCGGCGGCGGCTGAGCCGGGACACGTACACAGCGATGAAGCGTCACACCATAGAACCCCGCCCCGGATGGCAGGAAACGGTCGAGGAACAGGGGCTCATCTATCCGCTCACCCGTTACCCGGACGGCTCGCTGCGGCCGTACTGGGACGAGAGCGCGTACTACGAGTTCTCGCTGCCCGAGGTCGAGGCGCTCGAGGAGGTCGTCGAGGAGCTGCACGCCATGTGCCTGGCCGCGGCCGCGCACATCGTGGAGTACAACCGCTTCGCGGACCTCGGCATCACCGATCGGCGGCTGGCCGGGCGGGTCGCCGAATCCTGGCGGCGCCGCGCCGAACTGCCCTCCCTCTACGGGCGGTTCGACCTGCACTACGACGGCACCGGGCCGGCGAAGATGCTGGAGTACAACGCCGACACCCCCACCTCGCTCGTGGAGGCGGCCAGTCCCCAGTGGTTCTGGATGGAGGAACGCTTCCCCGGCGCCGACCAGTGGAACTCCCTGCACGAGCGGCTCGTCGACGCCTGGAAGCGGCAGGCGCCGCTGCTGCCGCCCGGCCCGTTGCACTTCGTGCACTCCGACGGGGACGAACTCGGCGAGGACCTGATGACGGTCGCGTACCTGCGCGAAACCGCTCAGCAGGCCGGGCTCACCACCGAGGCCCTGTCGGTCGAACGGATCGGCTGGGACCGGCTCTCGGGACGCTTCGTGGACGACCGGCTGCGCTTCATCCGCAGCTGTTTCAAGCTCTACCCGTGGGAGTGGCTGACCACGGACCGTTTCGGCCCGTACGTCCTCGACACCCTGGACAACGGCGGCGGCACCGGCACCACCTGCTGGATCGAGCCCGCATGGAAGATGCTGCTGTCCAACAAGGCACTTCTCGCGGTGCTGTGGGAGCTGTATCCCGGGCACCCGAACCTGCTGCCCGCGTATCTCGACGGCCCACGCGAGCTCGCCGCCACCAGCGGCTATGTCGCCAAGCCGCTGCTGGGTCGCGAGGGCGCCGGCGTCACGATCCACGAGCCCGGTGCGGAGCCGGTCGTCCGGGAAGAGGCCTGCTGCTACCAGGAGTTGGCGCCGCTGCCCGACTTCGACGGCAACCGGGTCGTGCTCGGTGCGTGGGTCGTCGAGGACGAGGCGGCGGGGCTGGGGATCCGTGAGTCGGCCGGGCTGGTCACGGACGAGTACGCCCGCTTCCTGCCGCACGTGATCCTGTAGGCGCGGCCCGGAGGTCCCGTACGCGAACCCGGCACGTGTCCCGGCACGTCCGGCATGTCCGCGGCACGTCCCGGTACGTCCTGGCATGTTCCGGTGCGGGTGATGGGACCGGCCCCACAGGGGACCGGCCCACCACCCGCGCGGGCTCACTCGCCGGCCAGCACCGCGCGCAGCTGGTCGAGGCCCCAGTCCAGGTCCTCCTTGCTGATCACCAGCGGCGGGGCGATCCGGATCGTCGAACCGTGCGTGTCCTTCGCCAGCACACCGCGGTCCATCAGCTTCTCGGAGATCTCCCGGCCCGTGCCGTGCGACGGGACGATGTCGATCCCGGCCCACAGCCCGCGGCCGCGCACCGCCTCGACGGCGCCGCCGCCGACCAGCAGGCCCAGCTCGTGGTGGAGGTGCTCGCCCAGCTCCGTGGCGCGCTGCTGGAACTCGCCGGTCCGCAGCATCGCGATGACCTCCAGCGCGACGGCACAGGCCAGCGGATTGCCGCCGAACGTCGAGCCGTGCTCACCCGGCCGGTAGACCCCGAGCACCTCGGTCGAGGAGACGACCGCCGAGACGGGGACGACACCGCCGCCCAGCGCCTTGCCCAGGATGTACATGTCGGGGACGACGCCCTCGTGCTCACAGGCGAAGGTGCGGCCGGTGCGGCCCAGGCCGGACTGGATCTCGTCCGCGATGAACAGCACGTTCCGCTCGCGGGTCAGCTCGCGCACCCCGGCCAGATAGCCGGCCGGCGGCACCAGGACCCCGGCCTCGCCCTGGATCGGCTCCAGCAGCACGGCCACCGTGTTCGCGCTGCACGCCCGGTGCAGGGCGGTCAGATCGCCGTACGGGACGATCTCGAAGCCCGGCGTGTACGGGCCGAAGTCGGCGCGGGCCTCCGGATCGGTGGAGAAGCTCACGATCGTGGTCGTGCGGCCGTGGAAGTTGTTGGCCGCGACGACGATCTTCGCCTGGCCGGGCGGGACGCCCTTGACCTTGTACCCCCACTTCCGGGCGGTCTTGACGGCGGTCTCCACCGCCTCCGCCCCGGTGTTCATGGGCAGCACCATCTCCATGCCGCACAGCTCGGCGAGCTGGGTGCAGAAATCGGCGAACCGGTCGTGGTGGAACGCCCTGGACGTCAGCGTCACGCGCTCCAGCTGGGCCTTCGCGGCATCGATGAGCCGCCGGTTGCCGTGGCCGAAGTTGAGCGCCGAGTACCCGGCGAGCATGTCGAGGTAGCGGCGCCCCTCGACGTCCGTCATCCACGCGCCTTCCGCCGAGGTGATCATGACGGGCAGCGGGTGGTAGTTGTGGGCGCTGTGCGCCTCCGCGGAGGCGATCGCTCTCTCCGTAGCAGACACGGGGTCTCCGTTCGTCCTGCGGCGTGGGTCGGTCGGACCGGGGGCCGGCTGGGGCCCGGACCGGGGCCGGGGTAGTGCCCCTTTCTATCGTCGCTCGGCTACCGCGGGAAGAAACATTGAGCCTCGGGAGCGACTCGCCGGAGAGCTTCCCGTTTCCCTGCGGTTCGGGAGCCCGTGGCCCGGCTCCGGTGCCGCCGCGAGTAGTGTGGGCGGTACGCACGGCGACTGGCGTACGCGGAACGGACCGCGGGGGAGCCGTGTGCGGCAGAACCGACGAGGTGCCGCCCGCCTGGGCACCCGGGGACCAGAATCCCCCGTGGGTGCCGCCCGCCCCCTGCCTCCGGCGGGGGACTCACAGCCGCACCTCGGGGACACCGACTGCCCGCCCCGGAGGACGCCATGACCCTTCCCATCCAGCACGACCATCCCGCGCTCACCGCCGCCGACCCCGAGCTGGCCGCACTCGTCGGCGCCGAGGAGAGGCTGCAGGCGGACACGCTGCGGCTCATCCCCAGCGAGAACTACGTCTCGCGGGCGGTGCTCGAAGCCTCCGGCACCGTCCTGCAGAACAAGTACAGCGAGGGCTACCCCGGGCGCCGCTACTACGAGGGCCAGCAGAACATCGACCAGGTCGAGCTGCTCGCCATCGCCCGCGCGAAGGCGCTCTTCGGCGTCGACCACGCCAACGTCCAGCCCTACTCCGGCTCCCCGGCCAACCTCGCCGTCTATCTCGCCTTCGCCGAGCCCGGCGACACCGTGATGGGCATGGCCCTTCCGATGGGCGGCCACCTCACCCACGGGTGGGGCGTCTCCGCGACCGGCAAGTGGTTCCGCGGCGTGCAGTACGGAGTGCGCAAGGACACCGGCCTCGTCGACTTCGACGAGGTGCGCGAACTGGCCCTCAAGGAGCGGCCGAAGATCATCTTCTGCGGCGGTACGGCCCTTCCCCGCACCATCGACTTCGCCGCCTTCGGGGAGATCGCCCGCGAGGCCGGAGCCGTGCTGGTCGCCGACATCGCGCACATCGCCGGCCTGATCGCGGGCGGCGCGCATCCCTCGCCGGTGCCGCACGCGGACGTGATCTCCACGACCACGCACAAGACGCTGCGGGGCCCGCGCGGGGCGATGCTGATGTGCCGCGAGGAGCACGCGAAGGCCATCGACAAGGCGGTCTTCCCCGGCCTCCAGGGCGGCCCGCACAACCAGACCACCGCCGCCATCGCGGTCGCCCTGCACGAGGCGGCCCAGCCCTCCTTCCATGACTACGCGCACGCGGTCGTCGCCAACGCCGGGGCACTCGCCGAAGAGTTGCTGGCCCGCGGCTTCGAGCTGGTCTCCGGCGGCACCGACAACCATCTGATCCTGATGGACCTCACGCCCAAGGACGTCCCGGGCAAGGTCGCGGCGAAGGCGCTGGACCGCGCGGGAATCGTCGTCAACTACAACACCGTCCCCTACGACACCCGGAAGCCCTTCGACCCCTCCGGCATCCGTATCGGTACCCCCTCCCTCACCTCCCGTGGACTCTCCACGGAGCACATGCCGGCCGTCGCCGACTGGATCGACCGCGGCGTCTCCGCTGCCCGAGCGGAGGACGAGGAGGCCCTGGCCGTCATCCGCGCCGAGGTGGCCGAGCTGATGGCCTCCTTCCCGGCGCCGGGCCTCCCGGCCTGACCCCCGGGGCGTTCGCGCCCCGGGATCCCGTCCCGGCCCCGCCCCGGCCCCGGCCCGTCCGGCGGCCGGGGCGGGCGCCCCAGGCCTCGTGACCTGGCCGCGGCTCGCTGCCCCGGCGGGCAGCCGAGCCTGCTCGGTCGGCTGGTCCAGGACTCGGCCAACGCCAGGCCCGCCCGGTCGGGCAGCCGAGCCTGCCCGACCGGTACGTCGCCGGACGGCCGCTAGATGATCAATTCCAAGGGGTCAGTGATCGTACGTCGTGAGCGAGCGGAGGGTGGCTTGTCCGGTGTGGTCGTTGTGCCAGATCACGGCGGTC
>NZ_JBHWKX010000043.1:0-64107 GCF_042730885.1 Streptomyces sp. NPDC059909 | reverse complement strand
GTGGACTGCGGGGCGTGAGTCACGCGTCCCTGCCACCCCATAGGGGTGTCTGGACGGAGGAGTCCACCCAGCAGCCAGTTGGGCACTACCTCCAACCCTGGCCCTTCAGGGCCGGGTCAAGTTGACGCTCGTTCCGCCTTCCCACACCCCGCTCACGGCTCTCGCCCCCCTGCTGGACATCCCGTTCCTTGCCGATGCCGGACATCCAGTTGCGGCTTATTTGTCACTGTATGAGCATTGAGAAGCGCATTGCCCCAGGAGGTGCTCATGCCTGCACGTGGCTCGGCCATCACCGAACGTGGCCGCACGATCGAGGAGCGGGGACCCGGCCCGGTCGAGGTCACCCTGAAGATCAACGGCGCCGAGCACACGATGGAGATCGAGCCACGCGTGAGCCTGCTCGACGCCCTGCGCGAGCGCCTCTCCATGACGGGGGCGAAGAAGGGCTGCGACCAGGGCACGTGCGGCGCCTGCACGGTGTGGGTGGACGGGCGGCGCGTGCTTGCCTGCCTCACACTCGCCATGACCTGCGAGGGCCGTGAGATCACCACCATCGAGGGGCTTGCGGAGAAGGACGAACTGCACGCCATGCAGCAGGCGTTCGTCGCGGAGGACGCGTTCCAGTGCGGCTTCTGCACCCCGGGCCAGATCATGTCGGCCGTGGCGCTCCTCGAGGAGGGACACGCGGGCGACGACGCCGAGATCAAGGAGTGGATGAGCGGCAACATCTGCCGCTGCGCGGCGTACCCGCACATCCGGGCCGCCATCCGCGCGGTCCGCGACGGGGTGAACCAAGCAGACAGAGCGGACCGGGCCGAGTAGCCCCCTGACGAGCGAGCGGAAACACCGACAACGGGGAAACACCGACATCTGAACGAGCAGAGAGCGCCGGCCCGAACGAGCAGAGCACACCGACCACGCCGACCCGAACGTGACCGACCCGAGCCCAGGGAGCCCGCCGTGCGGCCCATCACCTACTCCCGCGCCCCTGACACGGCCACCGCGATCGCCGCCGTCAGCTCCGACCCCACCAGCGACTTCCTCGCCGGCGGCACCACGGAGGTCGACCTGCTCCGCCAGAACGTCCTCACCCCCCGCCGTCTGGTCGACATCAACGATCTCCCCCTCACCGGAATCGAGGCCACCCCCGAGGGGGGCCTGCGCATCGGTTCGCTGGCCCGGATGAGCGAGGTCGCCGCGGCACCCGTTGTCCGGGAGCGCTTCCCGGTCATCGCCCAGGCTCTGGAGCTCGGCGCATCGGCGCAGCTGCGTCACATGGCATCCATGGGCGGCAATCTGCTCCAGCGCGTTCGCTGCTCGTACTTCCGCGACGCCGAGTCGCCCTGCAACAAACGGGAGCCGGGCACCGGCTGCTCCGCGATCGAGGGCTTCAGCCGCGGGCACGCGGTGCTGGGCACCAGCGAGCACTGCATCGCGACGCACCCCTCCGACGTGGCCGTGGCCCTCATGGCCCTCGACGCCAAGGTGCACACCCAGGGGGCCGAAGGCGAGCACACCTACGCCATCGACGACTTCTTCCTGCTGCCGGGCGACACCCCGCACCGCGAGCACCCCATGGCGCACGGCGAGCTGATCACCGCCATCGAGGTGCCGGCCGCGCCGGTCGCCCGCACGTCCCTGTACCTGAAGGTCCGCGACCGGGAGTCCTACGAGTTCGCCCTGGCCTCCGTGGCCGTGGCGCTCTCGCTCGTGGACGACACCGTGGCGGACGTCCGGATGGCCCTCGGCGGAGTGGCGACCAAGCCCTGGCGTGCCCGGCGCGCGGAGGACTTCCTGATCGGGGCGGTCGCGGAACGGGTGAACTTCGTGCAGGCCGCGCGGGTGGAGCTCGCCGACGCGCGGCCCACCACGATGAACGCCTTCAAGGTCGAACTCGCCCAGCGCGCGATCGTCCGCGCCCTCGAAACCCTTGCGGGGAACGGGAGCCCAGCATGACCACGGCAGCCCCTGCCATCGGACAGCCCCTCGACCGCGTCGACGGGCGCCCCAAGGTGACGGGCGCGGCCCGCTACTCCGCCGATGTCCCGATCCCGGGCCTGACGTACGCGTACATCGTCGGCGCCCGCATCCCCAGCGGCCGCATCACCGCCATCGACACCGAGGCGGCCCTCGCCGAGGACGGGGTGCTCGCCGTACTGACCCACCAGAACCTGCCGAGGATCACCGCCCAGCCGCCGCTCATCCCGTCGCTGGCCGGCACCGCCGCACCCGGCCAGACGTTCTTCCCCATGCAGGACGACATCGTCCACTACGCGGGCCAGCAGGTCGCCCTCGTCGTCGCCGACACCTACGAGCGCGCCCAGCACGCGGCGAGCCTGGTGCGGATCACGTACGAGGAGACGGCGTCGGTCACCACGATCGACCAGGGGCGCGACCAGGCGTACGAACCCGAGACCATCTTCGGCGGGTTCCTGCCGGGCCGTGTGGAGCGCGGTGACACCGAAGCCGGCCTCGCCCGGGCCGACGTGCGGGTGGACGCCACGTACACGTTCGCCGCGAACAATCACAATCCGATCGAGCCGTCGACCACCACCGCCGAGTGGCAGGGCGACGAGCTCGTGCTGTACGACGCGACCCAGGGAGTCAACGCGACCCAGCTCACCGTCGCCCAGCTGCTCGGCATCCCGCTCGCGAAGATCCGTGTCATCGGTCATTTCGTCGGCGGCAGCTTCGGCTCCAAAGCCATGATCCACAACCATCCGGCGCTGGCCGCGATGGCCGCCCGCGAAGTCGGGCGTCCCGTCAAGCTCGTGCTGACGCGTGAGCAGATGTTCACCTCGGTCGGTCACCGGGAGGAGCAGGAGCAGCACCTCACGGTCGGCGCCACGCGCGACGGCCGGCTGACCGCGATCCGCCACCACAAGCTCTCCGTCACTTCGCACTTCGACGACTGGGCGGAGCCGTCGCTGGGCGTCTCCTCGCAGATCTACGCCGCTCCGGCCTACGAGGGCATCTACCGGCTGATCCGCGGCAACACCATGACGCCCACCTTCATGCGCGCGCCGGGCGAGGCGTCCGGGATGTTCGCCATCGAGTGCACGATGGACGAACTCGCGTGGGATCTCGGCCTGGACCCGATCGAGTTGCGCCTGCGCAACTTCAGCGACCGCGACCCGAACACCGGCAATCCCTGGTCCAGCAACGGCCTCAAGGAGTGCTACGAGCGCGGCGCCGCCCGCTTCGGCTGGGGGCGGCGTACCGCGGAGCCCGGCACCCGGCGCGAGGGGAACTGGCTGATCGGCACGGGCATGGCCACGGCCGGCTACCCGGTCTTTCCGCCCAACAACCCGCAGCGCGCCCGCGCCCGCATCTACGCCGACGGCACCGCCGTCGTGCAGGCGGCGACGCCCGACTTCGGCACCGGCGTGGCGACCGTCATGACCCAGGTCGCCGCCGACGCCCTGGGCATGCCCTTCGACCGCTGCCGCTTCGAGAACGGCGACAGCGACCTGCCCAGCATCGCCGCCGCCGTGGGCTCTTCCGGTTCGGGGATGATCAGCGCCGCGGTGCACAGCGCGGCCACAGCCCTGCGCAACCAGTTGATCGCCCGGGCCGTCGCCGATACGGGATCGGACCTGCACGGCGCGAATCCGGTCGACGTCGTCGTCCAGGACGGCGTCATGACCGCGGGTGCGTCCAGCGAGTCGTACGCGGCGCTGCTCGAGCGGCACTTCCAGCCGGACGCGGAGGCCACCGGCTCCTGGAGCCCGCCCGGGCAGGACGCGGAGTACGGCATGCTCACGTTCGGCGCGCAGTTCGCCGAGGTGGCCGTGGACCCGGAGCTCGGACTGATCCGGGTACGGAGGATGACGGGCGCCTTCGCCCCCGGCCGGGTGCTCAACCCCAAGACGGCCCGCAGCCAGCTCATGGGCGGCATGCTCTGGGGGCTGGGGCAGGCACTGCTGGAGGCCAACTACATGCAGCCGGGGGCGGGGCGCTGGGCCAGCTCGAGCCTCGGCGAATACCTGGTCGCCGTCAACGCCGACGCCCCCGACGTGGACATCGAACTCATCGAGGTCGAGGACCCGGTCGTCAACCCGCTCGGGGTGAAGGGCGTGGGCGAGATCGGACAGGTGGGTGTTGCCGCCGCCATCGCCAACGCGGTCCACAACGCCACCGGGCGCAGGATCCGCAAGCTGCCGATCACGATCGAGGACATGCTGTGAGCGAGGACATGCTCTGAGCAGACTCTGACCGCACTCGGGCAGGTGCGCGTAGCTCCGGCACGCGTGCGTCCACGTGGGCGCTCACGTGTGCGTCAGAGGCGGACGACGACGATGGCGATGTCGTCACGGGCACCACCGCTGACGCCGAGGCTGGCGAGCAGGACATCGGCCAGGCGTTCGGGGCCGAGCCGGCTGGAGGGGGCCAGGGCATGGGTCAGCCGGGCCAGGCCGACGTCGATGTCCTCGCCGCGGCGTTCGACGAGCCCGTCCGTGTACAGCACCAGGGTGTCTCCGGGGGAGTAGGAGACGCAGGCCTGGGGGCGCAGGACGTTCTCGCTGCGGGCGCCCAGGGGCGGATCGGTGGCCTGGTCGAGCAGTTCGGTGGAGCCGTCGGAGTGCAGCAGGATCGGCGGCGGGTGGCCGGCACTGCTGTAGGCGATCCTGCGACCGGTGGTGTCGATCAGTGCCTCGACCGCGGTCGTGGCCAGCGCTCCTTCGACCGAGCCCGCGTACTGATCGAGGAGCTCGAGGGCCTTGGCGGGTCCGTCGACGGTGCGGGTGGCGGCGCTCAGCGCGCTGCGGAGCATGCCCATGACGGTGGCGGCCTCCAGACCGTGGCCGACGACATCGCCGACCGCCACCGCGAAGCGGCCTTCGGACAGGTCGACGAGGTCGTTCCAGTCGCCGCACACGTTCAGCGAGCCGATGGCGGGCACGTAGCGCACGGCGACATCCGGATGGCCGGCCAGGTCCGGGGAGTGAAGCATGGCTTCCTGCAGCGTGAGGGCGACCTCGCGCTCGCGGGCGTGGGCCCGGCGCAGTTCGTCGTTGAGCCGCTGCAGTTCCCGCGCCCGTGCGTACAGCTCGGCCTCCATCCCCGCTTCCCGCTCGCTCAGCTTGCCGCCGACGAGGCCGTGGAGGGAGCGCCGGGAATGGACGAACGCGGTCACGTCCTCCACCCGATGGATGATCCACGCCACAGGCCCGTCGGGTGCGAGAACGGGGGTGTTGATGGGTGACCACCATCGCTCCTCGAACTCGCCTGGCCGGTGCACGAGGGGGATGTCGTACTTCTGCAGCGCCATCGTGTCGGGTTTCCGGGTGGCAAGGACCCGTTGCAGGGAGGCGTTCAGGTTCCGTACGCCGTCGGCATCGGGGTCCGCGGGATTGTCCGGGAAGGCGTCGAAGAGGTGCTGACCCAGCAGTTCGTCACGGGTCCGTACGGTCGCCCGAAGGTAGGCGTCGTTGACGTCGACGATCACCAGGTCCGGGCCTAGCACCAGGTACGGACTCGGCGTCGCGGCGAACAGTGCCGCGTAATCGATCTCCCGCGTTGTCACAGGCTCCCTGCCAGTGCTTGTGCCCCGACCGACCCGCACACTGATCAATCTACGGCGGGCCCGGCGTCTGCGCTCGCCACGAGCCGCCTACCGGACGACCGGACCACCGGACCCCTCGTCCCACGCCGGTCGTCCGGCGGGAGCGGGCACGGGGCCGGAATGCGCTTTCACCGCCTGGTCCTGATGGCGACTCCCCCACAGTGCGCGCCGCGGCGCGTCCGCATCCACTGGACGCGGTCCGCATCGGCTCAGCGGGCGAGGCTCTCCGTAGGCCGAGACCGGTGCGCGGCCGAGCGGGACGACTGGGCGGAGAGGTACTGCGCGGCCCTCAGGACCGCCGTGCGTACGGTGCGCTGCCCCATCAGCACGGACAGCGTGTAGGCGGCGTCCTCGAGCTGGCGGCGGTGGGCCGGATTGCGGGGATCCCGCAGCATCCTCGCTTGCGCGCGCCGGTATCTGCTCAGGACTTCGGCCACGACCATGGCGTTCGGCATCAGCATCGTCGTCTCCACACGGAACACAGACGGCAGGGAAAGGGGCTCCGGCAACTGGGTACACGTCCCCGTACGTGATCCGGGGAGGGTTGCCGCACCACGTCGGTGATGCCTCGGACGGCTTTGGCCGAGGGCACCAGTATCACCGGGCCGATGACGTTGCGCTCCTTGGCGGAACGGTCGACCTTTCCGAACAAAGTCCAGCATTTCGGGTTTCACTGGATATCGGCCTTATGTTTATTTCTGCGCCAAGACGGTCGGTAGCCGCACGCGTCGGCGTGAGCCCACGGGTGATCTCGCGGACGACCACCGGGGGGACGTCGCTGCCGTGATCCGCGCGGGTGTCGAAGTCGTGCTGGTGACGCGAGAATCACGGCATGGTCATGGCGCGCAAGTGGTACTCGTCGTCTCCCGTGGTGGACGGTCTGCCTCTGTTGGAGGAACCCGCCTTCTGGGCCGCCCACTTGGTGGACCTGTACGAGGGGTTGCCGGTGGAGTCCTTCGGCGTGGACGCGGCCGACGCCGGTGCCATGCTGGAGCGCTTGTACGACAGATCGGCATGGCCCATGTTCACGGTGCCGTTGACCGGCGGGCACACCGTCCTCGTCCACTACAACAGCGGTGAGGAGTACACGTCCACGGACTACTTCCTCCACCACCCAGACTGGTGGACCAACGACTTGGTGCTGGCGAGCGCGGACGAGGACCGCATCGGCCCCGGCCTGTGCTGGCCCGAACTGGTCGCACTGCTCGACGCACCGGCCGGCCACGACGGCGTGACGGACCGGCATGCGCGTCTGCTGCTCCTCCTGCCGGTTCTCGGGGACGCGGACGTACCGGCCGAAGCCGTCAGCCTGGTGGCAGAAGCCCTCATGGCCCATGGGGCTCCGCCCTCCTGTGAGCCTCTGGCACGGCGACTCCTGCAGGGCCACCCCGCGTGGGGCGCTGCACCGTGGTTCTTCGACGCCGACGAGCGCAGCTGGATCTGTGAAGGTGAGCACAGCCCCCGGAGAACACCTCTCGGTGATCACCTTCCGGATGAGCAGCGTGCCGCCCTGGAGCGGTGTCTGACGCCGGATGCCTGAACGGGTCGGGCAGCGCTCGCCTCCCGGACTGCACGCGCCCGTCGGCAACGGCCTACCCGCGCGTCTCCGTCCCGAGGCCGCCTCGGGAACGCCGCACCAGCGTCGCGTAGACGGTCGACGCCACGATCATGCCGGCGGGCAGGGCGAGATCGACACCGCCCAGAGCGTGGGCGAGCGGGCCCGTGTACAGGGTGTTGACGCAGAGAGCGGCCGTGGCGGTGCCGGTCGTGAGCGCGAGGGCGCCCGCCCAGTTGACGCCGGCGGTGTACCAGAAAGGGCTGTCGGGGGTCTCGTCCGTGAGTGCGAGGCCGTCGTAGCGGTTGCGGCGCAGCAGGATGTCGGTGGCGTAGACGGCCATGCTGGGGCCGAGCAGGACGACGGTCAGCTGGAGGACGTTGCTGACGGTGTCGAGGAAGTTGGACACGAGGAGCGCGTACAGGGTCAGGGAGACGGCGACGATCCCGTCGACGATCACGCTGAGGGAGCGGCGGATGCGGATGCCGACCGCCTGGAGGGCCAGACCGGCGCTGTAGGCGGTCAAGGCGTTGATGGAGATCGTGCCCAGCACCAGGGCGAGCAGGAAGACGGGCGTGAACCAGTCGGGCAGGATCGTCTCGAGTCCGGTCTGCGGGTCGGTCATGTCGACCGCCGTCGCGGCGAACGCGCCCAATGAGCAGACGATGACGCTGGGCAGGAAGCTGCCGAAGGCGGTCCAGCCCACGACCGCCTTCGCAGACGTCGCCCGGGGCAGGTAGCGGGAGAAGTCCGCGCTGGTGGTGTAGGACAGCGGGCCCGAGGCGATGAGGGTGACACCGGCGACGAGGGTCCCCCACAGGTCGGTGCCCGTCAGCGGCTCGGCGGGCCTGTAGCCGAAGTCGGTGTGCCCGAGCACGTGGAAGGCGACGACGGCGAAGGCGGCGGTGAGGGCCAGGGTGATCGGGAGGTAGAGCTTCACGATCATGGCGTGCCCGTAGACGCTGATGGTCAGGGTGAGTGCGGCGATGACCACCACGACGGCGATCCTGACGCCGCTGTTCGTCGGTATGCCGGCCCTCTCGACGAGGGAGAACGCGGCGATCGCGGCGGCGGCGAGATTGAGGGCGAAGTAGCAGACGGAGATCATCCAGCCGGTGACCGCGTTGTTCACGCGGTTGCCGCGGATGCCGTACATCGCCCGCGTGATCACTTCGCTCGGCGTGCCCGAGGCCGGGCCCGAGACGGCGAGCAGGCCGGTGAGCACCCAGAAGAGGTTGCCCACCACGATCACCGCAAGGGCCTGCCACAGGCTCAGGCCCATGAGGACCAGCGCACCGCCGACCACCAGGCTCAGGTAGTTGACGTTCGCCGCCGCCCAGACGGAGAACAACTCCCGGGGGCGTCCGTGGCGTTCCCGCTCGGGAATGTGGTCGATGCCGTGGACTTCGATGCGGCCCGCCCGGTCCGTCGGCGTCGGCGTCTCGTGCGCGTCGCCGTGCGTGTCCGGATACGGGTCGGGGATCGTGGACGCCATGGGTCCCTCCGGGTGCTGGTCTTACCCATCTGCTTGCTTATTGGTCGCACACTCAATAGCATCCTGGGTATGTCGTCAAGCGACCAGCGCAAGCGAATCCGAAAATCTCCAGCCGCCCGACGTGCGGAAATCGTCGACGCGGCTGCCACCGTCGCCCTGACCGAAGGACTGGAGAGCATCACTCTGCGGCGGATCGGCGAAGAACTTGACGTCCGGCCGGGGCTGATCAGCCACTACTTCCCCTCGGCGGAGGACCTCGTGGCGGAGGCGTTCGGCAGCGCCGCGAGCGCCGAGCTCGACACCCTGCTGCCGGCCGAGAGGCCCGACGGGAGCCCCACCCAGCACCTGGCGCGGTTCTTCGCACACGCGACGGGAGCGGCGTACGACGACATCAGCCGGCTCTGGATCAACGCGCGGCACCTCAGCCGCTACCGGGCCGTTCTGCGCGACCGGGTCGCCGAGCAAGAGGCCGCGTGGCGCGGACGACTCGAAGGACTCATCCGCGAGGGCGTCGAACGGAAGGAATTCCGCACAGACGATCCGTATGTGACGACCATTCAGATCCTGGTCGTCCTCGACGGCCTCGGCGCCCACGCCAACACCGACACCAGCAACCGCCCCGAGGCGGTGACCCGCATGGCCATCACCACGGCGGAGCGCGAACTCGGCCTGACGAACGGCACGCTCACCCGCCCGTCGGCACATCCGTAGGCGCGTCCGTAGGCCCTGCCGTCGGCGCCCGTACGCACCGGACGTCAACCCCCCACTACGAACCCGGACACCGACCCCGGACGCCCATCCCGGTACGGACCCGGCAGCCGACCCGGTACGAGCCCGGCCGCCACATCGTCCGCCGCCCCCAACCACCCTCCCCACCCACTCTCGAGGAGCCGTCGTGCGCACCCGTCTCGTCCTGTTCTCCGCCCGTCTGCTCGACCCGGTCACCGGCGAGTTCCTGCCGGAGACCGCCCTGGCCGTGTCCGGAGGGCAGATCTCCGCCCTGGGCGACGACCGCCGGATACGCGCGCTCGCGGACTCCTCGACGACGGTGATCGACCTCAGGGGGGCCGTGGTGAGCCCCGGCCTGGTCGACGGGCACCTCCACCCCGTCTCGGGCGCCGAACTGACCCACGGACTCGACCTGTCGGGCTGCGCCGACCTGGATGCGGTGCGCGAGGCCCTGGCCCGCGAGGTACGGACCCTCGCACCCGGCGCATGGCTGCACGGCTGGGGCCTGGACCCGAACGTCTTCGCCGGCCGGCCCGTCGAGGCCGCCGCCCTCTCCCCCGTGCTCGACGGCGTACCGGCCCTCCTCCAGCTCTTCGACGCCCACTCCATGCTGGCCAGCCCGCGCGCGCTCGAACTCGCCGGCGTCGACGGGCCGCGGACCTTCGCCCAGGCGGCCGAGATCGTCTGCGACGACGCGGGCCGGCCCACCGGGCTGCTCCTGGAGGACGCCGCCTGCGAACTCGTCGAGCGTGCCGCCCCGCAGCCCACGCACGCGGAGCGCCGCGCCCGGCTAGCCGCCGCCCTGCGCAACATGGCCGCCGCGGGACTCACCGGCGGTCACGCCATGGACGCCAACGGCGACAGCCTCGCCCTCTACGCCGAGCTCGACGCTGCCGGGGAACTGCCGATCCGGCTGCGTGTCACGCCCTGGTGCCAGCCCGGCACCGATGCCGACGCGCTGCGCGCGCTCATCGGACAGCAGGGCGTCGGCGGCACGCTGTGGCGGACCGAGGGCGTCAAGCTGTTCATGGACGGCACGATCGACAACGGCACCGCCTGGCTGGAGCGCCCCGACTGTCACGGCGAGTCCACGCATGCCTTCTGGCCCGACCCCGAGGACTACACCCGCATCGTCGGCGAACTCCACCGGGCCCAGGTGCCCACCGCCACCCACGCCATCGGTGACGCAGCCGTACGGCATGTCCTCGACTCCCTCGAGAAGGCCCTGGCCACCGGGGACCGCGGGGTGCGGCACCGGGTCGAGCACATCGAGACCGTGCCCGACGACACCCTGCGCCGCTTCGCCGAGCTCGGCGTCGTCGCGTCCATGCAGCCCACCCACTGCTGCGACTTCACCCGGGCCGACCACACCGACAACTGGTCGCGCCGCCTCGGCGAGGAGCGCGCCTCGCGCGCCTGGCGCTGCCGCGATCTGTGGGACTCCGGTGCCACCGTCGTCCTCGGCTCGGACTGGCCCATCGCCCCCTACCCGCCGCTGGGGGTCATGGCCGGCGCCCGCCACCGGCGGCCGAGCCGCGACCTCAACCGGCCGCCGCACGGCCCTGAGCAGGCGCTCACCGCCCTCGAGGCCCTTCAGGGCATGACCGTCAACGCCGCCCACGCGGCGGGCGACGAGCACGAGGCCGGCCGACTCGCCGTCGGCCACCGCGCCGACCTCACGGTCCTCGCCGACAACCCGCTCACCACCGCCGCCACCGACCTGCCGGACCTGCCCGTGCTGCTCACGGTCCTCGACGGCCGCCCCACCTTCCGCGGCACGAGCTTGTGACGCACGGGCGAGGCTGGCACCTCACCTCCTGAGTGCCGCATGGCGCTGCGAGCGCAGCGTCTCCAGGAGGCGTAGCCAGATCTCGCTGGCTGTGGGGTAGCTCGGCACGACGTGCCACAGAGTGGACACCGGGATGGACCCTACGATCGCCGTGGTCGCCGAGTGCACGAGTTCGGCGATGCCGGCGCCGGCGAACGTCGCCCCCACCACCAGGTCGTTGGCGCGGTCGACGACGAGCTTGGCCCGGCCGCGGTAGTCCGCGCGCATCACATACGTCCCGGCGAGCGCGCCGAGGTCGTACTCGACGACCTCGGCATCGATGCCCGCGTCCCGCGCCTGCTGCTCGGTCATGCCGGCACTGCCGATCTCGGGGCTGGTGAAGACGACCTGGGGCAGCCCGACGTGCCCGGCCGCGGCGGACGGCAGGTCGGTGGAGCCGCCGGCTCGTGCCGCGATGACCTCTCCGGCAATACGGGCCTGGTACTTGCCCATGTGGGTGAGGAGTGCGCGGCCGCACACGTCGCCGATGGCGTAGAGCCAGGTGCCGGCCGCGCCCTGCACACCCTGGTGGTCGTCTACGTCGAGATACCCGCCTGGGGGGAGACCGACGGTCTCCAAGCCGATGTCCCCGGTGTTGGGGGTGCGACCGGTGGCCACGACGACCTCGTCGGCCACGATGACCGTACCGTCGTCGAGCGTCACGCTCACCTCACCACCGTGTACGCGCCCTTGGCCGGTGTCATGGGCGTCGGACCGCTCCACCTGGGTCATGCTGCGTCCGAGACACAGCCGCACACCGCTGTCCCGCAACTCCTCGCCGACGAGCGTCCCCGCGAACGGCTCGTACCGGGCCAGCAGCCGCTCGCCGCGATGGACGACCGTCAGCTCGGCGACTCCCAGCCCGCGCAGCCAGGTGGCCGCCTCACAGGCGACCACGCCGCCACCCAGAACGACCACCCGCCGCGGCACTTCGCGCATCGTGGTCACATCCCGTGAGGTCCACGGCAGCGCGGCGCGCAATCCCGGAACATCCGGTACGGCCGGACAGGAACCGGTGTCGATGACGACGGCATGTCTGGCCGTCAGCGTCCTGGCCGAACCGTTCGGCCCGTCCACCATGACGGTGCGTTCACCGTCCAGCCGCCCGTAGCCCCGTACCACGTCGATCCCGGTGCCCAGAGCCCATGCCACCTGGGAACTGTCGTCCAGTCCGTTGATCACACGGTCGCGCCGGGCGAGTACCCCGGCGGCGTCCAGCTGTGCCGATACTCCGGGCAGATGGGCGGCCGCGTCCACCACCTCCACGGGCCGGAGCAGTGCCTTGCTGGGCATGCACGCCCAGTACGAGCACTCGCCGCCGAGCAGATGGCTCTCCACGAGCACCGAGGACAGGCCGGAGAACTGGCTCGCGTACTGAGCGGCGTTCTCACCGGCGGCCGCGCCGCCGAGGACGATCACGTCCCACTCCGAGCAATCAGGGTCCACCGCTGCGGTCATGAGATCCTCCCCGATCGCCCTTCCGCCAGGACGGCGGTGCGGGCGGTGGTGAAAGCAGGCGCCGTGGAGTCGGCGACGTGTGATGGCGGAAGCACGAGCGGATCCTGTGATCGCTGCGGCTCAAAGCCAGGCTATGGGCAAACAGGCTACGGGCAAAAGGCGTTCCCGTTCGACGGCGGGGCGAGGTGACCCGCGTCGGCGATGTCACCGCCGACGCCGTCGAGGATTCCACAACGGCACTGGTTGTGCCGGGTGCATATCGGTAGCCTCCCGAGGCACTGGCGCACCTGCGCACCAGGGCACAGGCGGCAACGGGGGGAAGGTCATGGCGGCTCTTCTGACGCTGTTCGGCGGACTCGGGGCGCTGGTGGCCCTTCTGGTCATTGTTCTTCTGAAGCGAGGCGGCACGCGGACGGAGAACGCCGACGGCCTCCTCATCGAGCACGAGGCGCGGCATCTGGCGCATCATCACCGCACCTCCTACAACGCTCTGGCGGTTCACAACTCTCCACCGACGATGAGCGACAGCCAGCGCCGATCGTAAGCCCGTGGACGGGTTCGGGTTCGGGTTCAGGTCCGGGTGAACGGTGGCCGCTGTTGCGGCGGCTGTGGCAAAACGGCCGGGGTCCGGCCACATTGCGGGATGCGCAGTGACAAGCGTTGGCCTGCACCGCCGAGAACGGCGACGCAGGCCAACGTGCCCGCGCCCGGTGAAGCCTCAGGCGGCCTTGAGCTGCGCGGCGACCTTCACTACGCGCTCGGCCTGGTGGCGGGCGGCGGCGCGGGTGGTGTCGTCCACCGGGTTCGTGCCCTGCCCGTCCACGTGCGAGGTGCCGTAGGGGTTGCCGTCCGAGAACTTGACGGGGTCGGTGAAGCCGGGGGCGACCACGATGCCGCCGAAGTGGTGGACGCTGGTGTAGAGCGCCTGCAGCGTCGTCTCCTGGCCGGCATGGGCGGTCGCGGAGGAAGTGAAGCCGCTGTAGACCTTGTCGGCCAGCTTGCCCTGCGCCCACAGCCCGCCGAGGGTGTCGATGAACTGCTTGAGCTGCGCGGAGAGGTTGCCGAATCGGGTCGCGGAGCCGAACAGCACGGCGTCGGCCCACTCGATGTCCTCAGGGGATGCCTCGGGTATGTCCACGGTGGCGGCATGGTTGGCCGCCCAGGCCGGGTTGGAGTCAATGGCCGCCTGTGGGGCCAGCTCGGCAGCCTTCACCAGGCGGACCTCGGCGCCGGCCTTGACACCGGCGTCGCGGAGTTCCTTGGCGATCTCGGCGATGGTGCCGGTGGAGGAGTAGTAGACGATGGCAAGCTTGACAGGAGTGGCCACGGTGGCGATCTCCATTCCAATTGTCGGATTGCTTATGGGTTCATACGCCTCCGATCTAACCGACCGGTCGACTATTTCAACGTAGACGACCGGTCGAGAAACGTCAAAGGCGCCAGGTGTCACCTGCGGCTCACGGGACCCCGAAGCCAGCCGTCACGACCGCTGCGACCAGCCAGGACAGCCGAGCGGCTGCCGAGTCAAGAACACGCGGCAGGAACCACCTCCTGCCGCCGGGGCCGCGGTTTCGGCAGCAGGAGGTGGGGACGGTGGGACCAGGGCGATCAACCGGCGTTGCCGGTCTTGCCCGGGTCGTTGGGGTGTGACTCCAGGGCGGTGACCACCGCGGTCATCCACGGCCGCAGGGGCAGGCTGCCGAGCACCTTCTCGCGCAGCTCGTCCTCGTCGGCGGCGCGCCACACACCGATGCTGCGCAGCTCACCGACGGGGCGCCACAGCCGCACAAGGTGACCGGTTGCGGCCAGTTCCCTGGCCCGCACGGCTTCCGCGGCGCGGCGACGGTCGACCTCGGCCGGGTCGGTGCCCTCGGGGACGGTGGTGGTGAGCTCGACCAGGAACTCCTTCATGACACTTCTCCTTCTCTGCGGGCGCTTGGGAGCGCGGGAGCGCCGGGGCGCCCGGGAATGTGGGGCGTGGGGATGCGACCGGGCGGTCGCGGTCCGGTTGGCGGTGCTTGTACGTGGCGACCACAGTCACCGCGGCGGGCGAAGGTACGCCGGACGATGTCGTGGCCGGAGTACCGTGCTCCCACCTCTCGGCACGACCGTGCCGACGCCGAGGAGCGCGGTTGCCCGGCCCGCATCGGTCGCCGGTGAAACTCCAGGCAGCCCTCCGTCGACGGATTATCGGCGGCATCGGCGGACAACACCGCTGTGCCGACGGAGCGCAGCACCCGGCCATCCGCGTCACGACGTCCAGGAAACGTTGTCGCCGCTCACATATTCCGTGGGCACCTCGCTGCCTGCGCACCGGGGGTACGACAGCCGCACGGCGGGGGTTGTGCCGCGCTGATTCACCACACCCGGACCAGGGGTCCTGACCAGGTGCCGGCACCACCGGCGCCATGCCACCGCGACCGCCTGCCGGACCGTCTGCGGGACGGTCCTGCCGGATCCCTGCCTCCACACCCCTTTGACACTACTCGACCGGTCGTCTACCATGAATAGGCGACCGGTCGGCTAGTGAGATCGGTCAACACACCCTTCCCCGTCGAAAAGGTCATCATGAGCACCCAGGATCAGAAGGTCGCGGTCATCACCGGCGCGTCGCAGGGCATCGGAGCCGCGCTCGTCACCGCCTACCGCAAGCTGGGCTACGCCGTCATTGCCACCTCGCGCGGCATCGCCGAGTCGGAGGACCCGGACGTCGTCACCGTGCAGGGCGACATCGCCGACCGCGACACTGCAGAGCGCGTCATCGCCGCAGGCGTCGAGGGGTTCGGCCGGATCGACACGCTGGTCAACAACGCCGGGATCTTCATCGCCAAGCCCTTCACCGAGTACACGGAGGAGGACTACGACGCGGTGCTCGGCGTGAACGTGGACGGCTTCTTCCGGATCACACAACTCGCGGTCGAGCGCATGCTCGAGCAGGGCGGCGGTCACATCGTGCAGATCACGAGCAGCCTGGGCGACCAGCCCGACTCCCACGTGACCTCCGTACTCGCATCGCTGACCAAGGGCGGCCTGCAGTCCGCCACCAAGGCCCTGGCCATCGAGTACGCCACCCGCGGCATCCGCTCCAACGCCGTGGCGCTGGGCACGATCAAGACCCCCATGCACCCCGAGGAGTACCACGAGACCCTCGCCGCCCTGCACCCGATCGGCCGGATGGGCGAGGTGAGCGACATCGTCGACGCGGTGGTCTACCTCGAGACGGCCCCGTTCGTCACCGGCGTCGTCCTCCCCGTCGACGGCGGCCAGGCCGCCGGCCGCTGAGCCGCGGTGGCACCTGTCGCCCGCCCGGCGATCCGTACGGCAGCACCCGTCACAGTGCCCCCACGCCCGTGATGCCGGTGCTGCGGACGGGCCGGGTCCGGCTCATACGGCCAGGCCCGCCCCGCGCGGTCCGCGGCCGGGTCTCCACCCACGCCCCGGCCGTGCGTGGCGGTGAAAAACCGGATGGATGCGGGTCTGTCGCACCGTCCGTCGCGCGGAGCGCGCCCCTGTGGCAAGCGATCGCCGGGGCTTGGGTCGTCCTGACCCCGGAGTCCGCGCTGCATCGGTCCGTTCAGCGCCGGCGGCCCGATCAGCGTCCGCCCGGCCTCGGGCCATGGCCCGACGAGGCGGCCTCCCCACCTCACAGGAAGAAGACACGTCATGGCTTCGCCGCTGACCGCTCTCGGGGTGGGCACCCCGATCCTGGCCGCCCCGATGGCCGGCGGCCCCAGCACCCCCGCGCTGGTCACCGCGGCGGCCAGGGCGGACGGCCTGGGGTTCCTCGCCGGCGGATACAAGTCGGCCGATGCGCTGGCCGGGCAGATCGCCGAGGTCCGCTCCGACGGCGTCGCCTTCGGGGTCAACCTCTTCGCGCCCAACCCGCAGCCGGTCGATCCGGAAGCCTTCCGCCGCTACGCCCGCGCCATCGCCCCCGAGGCCGGGGCCTATGACGTCGACGTCCAGGCGGCTGGAATCGTCGAAGACGACGACCATTGGTCGGACAAGATCGACCTGCTGCTGTCCGACCCGGTACCGGTCGTCGGCTTCACCTTCGCCGTCCCGGAGCGAGCGGTCATCGCCGCGCTGCGAGCCGCGGGAACCCTGGTCGTCCAGACCGTCACCTCGCCCGCGGAGGCCCGCCTGGCCGCGGACGCCGGCGCCGACGTGCTGGCCGTGCAGGCCTCGGCCGCGGGCGGGCACTCCGGCACGCTCAGCCCGCAGCACTTCCCGGCCTCCATCCCCCTGCCCCACCTGCTGGGCCAGGTGCGCCAGGCGGTGTCGCTGCCGCTCGTCGCCGCGGGCGGGCTGGCCACCCCCGGGGACGTGGCCGGGGCGCTGCGTGCCGGGGCCGCGGCGGTCATGGTCGGCACCGTGCTGCTGCGTGCGGACGAGGCCGGCACCTCACTCCCCCACAAGGCCGCACTGGCCGACCCGGCACGAAGCCGGACCGTGGTGACCAGGGCGTTCACGGGCCGGCCCGCAAGGGCGCTGCCCAACCACTTCACCGACCGCTACACCGGCCTCGCCCCTGCCGACTATCCCGCACTGCACCACCTGACCAGCTCGATGCGCAGGGCTGCCGCTGCGGCCGGCGATCCGGATCGGATCAATCTGTGGGCCGGTACCGGGCACCGCCATGCCACCGCCGAACCTGCTGCCCGGATCCTGCAGCGGCTGGCTTCCGGGCTCTGACCACGACACCCGCGTCGGTCTTGTCGCTCAGCACGTACTCGATGCCGAAGAGCGGGTGGTCCGAGACATACGCGCCCGACGCGGAGCACGCCATGGGACGTCTGCGTGATCGCGAAAGTCGCCCACCAGCTCGACTCCGCAACGCGGGGCCGACCGCCCGAAGCGCTGATCGTCGATCCACCACAATTCGCCCGTGGCTGGAGCGACGGGCTCGCACAACGTGCATCACCGGCTGTACGTGCATCGCCGGCCGGGAGACTGCGATTGCCTCCCGGCGTCGGCCGACTCCCGCTCCCCCGGCCGAGGTTGCCTGTCACGCGCCTGGTGCGGCGGGTCGGCAGCGGGGGCGCCGGGCCGCAGCGAAAGGTCCCCGGAGGAAAACCCGAGTGAGCGCTCCCGGGTTGCCGCTCAGCGCAGGATCAGACCGAAGACGACGGTGAAGAAACCTTCGAAGGCCCTGGCCGAGCGGTCGGCCCGGGCGGAAATCAGTGCCCCTTCCCAGGCGCTGAGCACAAAGCGCGCCAAGGTGGATGCTTCCAGGGTCTTCGACACATCGCCCGCCTGCTGGGCCTCGGCGATGGCGAAGTCAAGGGCATCGGCCCAGACTTCCAGGCTCATTCGCACCGACTCGCGCACTGCCTCGCTGTGGTCGGCGACCTCGACGGCGAAATCGCCCACCAAGCAGCCGCGGTTGAACTCGGTGGCGATGTTCTCGTCACGCAGGAACTCGAAGTGCCGGCGCAGCCGGGTCAGCGGCGCGACCGAGCTGTCGCGCAGGCCCTCCAGCCGAAGGCTGGCGCCGTAACGCTCCAAGGCCACGACAGCCAGGGCTTCCTTGCTCGCGAAGTGGTTGTAGAAAGACCCTTTGGGAGCTCCGGCAGCATCGGTGATGTCCTTCACGCCGGCTGCCGCATAGCCGTGGGTGTGGAACTGCTCGACGGCTGCCGCGACGAGGTTCTCACGCAGGCTGGCTCTGGCCACTGTCAGCGCCTCCAAACAGCAATATGGGCGTTCGTCTCACCACGATAGCACCAGCCCTCCCACGTATGCGGCGCGGGCCCCCACCATCCCCATGTGGCTCCCGCGCGACCCTTGCCTCATTCAAGACGACCGGTCATTATCGTGAGAACGTTTCTCGACCAAGGGATCGACATGTCCAGTTATGCCGCAGTTGAGGTCACCGAACAGCGGGTCTTCCGCATCGTCCAGCGGGAGCGGGTCCAGCCGGGCCCGGGCCGCGTCCGGGTGAAGGTCGAGGCGTGCGGCGTCTGCCACACCGACGCGCTGGCGGTCGAAGGCATGCGCGCGGACCCGAGCACTCCGATCGTGCCGGGGCACGAGATAGTCGGCGTCATCGAGGAGATCGGCCCGGGTGCCGAGCCCTGGCGTGTGGGCGACCGCGTGGGCATCGGCTTCCTGGGCGGCCAGTGCGGCAAGTGCGACTCCTGCCGGCGCGGCGACTACGTCAACTGTGACCAGCAGCCGACCACCGGCACGTCGGTCGACGGTGGGTACGCGGAGGTGACGTACGCGGCGGCCAACGGTCTGGTACGGATCCCCGACGGAATGGCCGCGACGGACGCACCTCTGCTCTGCGCGGGGCTGACGTCGTTCGTGGGCCTGCGCAGAGCCGCCGCCGCCCCGGGCGCGCTGGTCGCGGTGCAGGGCATCGGCGGTCTCGGCCACCTGGCACTGCAGTACGCGAGCAAGCTCGGATACCGGGTCGCGGCAGTCGCCCGCGGCACGGCGAAGGAGAAGCTGTCACGCGAACTGGGGGCGGACTTCTACATCGACAGCGAGGCGGAAGACCCCGGCCAGGCGCTGCGTGCGCTCGGCGGAGCGGCCGCAGTCCTTGCGACCGCGTCGCACGGCGGGTCCATGGCGCCCTTGGTCTCCGGTCTTGCGCCCAATGGCCATCTGGTGGTCCTCGGGGCAGCCGCTGACCCGATCCCGGTGCTCACAACGGACCTGATCTTCGGGACTCGCACGATCAGCGGGAGTCTGACGGGCAGCTCCATCGACAACGAGGACAACCTGCGCTTCAGTCACGCGGCAGGCGTGCGTCCGATGACGGAGGTGCTGCCGCTTGCCGAGGCCGAGGCCGGCTACCTGCGCATGATGTCCGGCGAGGCCCGCTTCAGGGTCGTACTCGACCCCACCCTCTGAGACTCAGGCGAGTGGCATGCCGGTGCGCACGGCTGAGCGCCCCTCCCGTACGGAGGAGGGGCGCTCGGCTGCGGGGCCGCTGCCGTCCGGCGCACAGCTGCCGCCCGGCGCTCGGAGGAGACGGGCGCTCCGCCTGCAGCATCCCTGCGGCAGGGCCGGCATCACGTGCCGGCCACTGTTTCCCGTGGCGAGCGAGCGCCCAGCAGCGCCAGGGCGTTCGCCCAGAGGGCGCCGAGCTGGGACGTGTTGTTGTAGAGCTTCGCAAACAGCACCTGGCCCTCGAGCTGCGCGACAACCGACCGGGCGGCTTCACGGGGGTCGGCGACGTCGACCTCACCCTGCTGAAGGGCCTCGGTGATGACCGACTCGACCATGTCCACCTGGGCGTCGAAGATCTCCTGCAGACGCTTGCGGATCGCTTCGGTCTGATTGCTCAGCTCCAGGGTGAGGTTCCCGAACAAGCACCCCGAGACGGTGCCGCAGCTCTTCTGACCGGCGCGCTGAGCCGCCTCGGTCTCCTCGAACAGTTGCCGCAGCCGCTGCAGGGGCTCCGCATCACCGTGGAGGATGCGGGTCCAGTCGCGCCGCTGGCCGGCCCAGTGCTCGTCGAGGACCGTCAGCGCCAGGGCCTCCTTGGACTCGAAGAAGTAGTAGAAGCTGCCCTTGGGCACCCCGGCCGCTTTGCAGATCTCGGCCACGCCCAGCGCCGAGTACCCGCGCAGCTCGATGAGTGACTGCGCGGCGCTGATGATCTTCTCTCTGGCGTCACTTGTCCGTCCCATGTTGCCAAGTATACGACCGCTCGACTAGCTTGTAATAGACCGGTCGGCTAGTCGTTCGATCCGGCCCGGTCACCTGCGGCAGCCACTGAGAGAGGCACCGCCGCCACCCGGCACACACAGACGAGAGGCAACGCGATGAGCCATCCGATGCACGAGGTACTGAAGCACTGGAAGGCCGCGTTCGACGGCCACCAGCCGGATGCCATGGCCGACCTGTTCACTCCCGACGCCCTGTTCCAGGGCTTCGGACCCGAGGTTCTCTCCGGCCGCGACTCCGTACGCGGCTACTACGCTGCGGTCCCGAGCGACCGCAGCGCCGATGTGACGATCCTCCACACGTACACGATCGGCGAGCAGGTGGCCGGAGGCTTCGCGGACGTCACTTTCCGCGACCTAGCGGGCTGGGAGGCCGCGGTACACATGTCGCTGGTCCTCCAGCGGGACGGCGACGCGTGGCGGATCCGCCAATACCACGTCTCCCGGATCAGCACCGAGCACTGAACCGCACACGCCAGACCCCTGCCGGCCCGCCGCGCCCGTGATCCTCGTGACCGCCCGGATCACGCCGCGGCGGAGGGTTCGCAGTCACGATCCCAGCAGTCGGTGAACGCCCTCGACATCATCGCGTTGCCGGACGCCCTCAAGATCGAGAAGGCGTCTCTCCGACATGGGACTCCGAGCACATCGCACAGCATGACGTGTTCGCGCAGGGTAGGTCGCGGCTCGGGCTACTGAAGGTCCTCCGTCCCGCTCTCCTCCTCGTCCGGGATGGTGTGCATGGCCGCCTCCTCCGCGGATGCCGCCCCACCATCGATGCCGACGTCGTGAGCGACCACGTCAATGACGCGGCCCATGGCGTCGACCTCCGGGAGAAGCCTGCCGGTGCGGGCATCCCCGGCCTCTTCGTCCACAGGTTCGCCGTTGGCGGGCAGATCACCGATACCGTCCCCGTCGGGCGGCTCCACGTCCGGCATCTCCTGGGCGAGTCGCTGCTCCAAGGGTGCGCCCCGCATCTGTTCCTCTCCCGTGGTGCCGTATCGGTCCACGGCCAGCGGCCATTCCGGCGGCGAGTAGCCCTCGTCGAGGGTGTCGTCCAGATCCCTCTCGTCGAGCACGTTCTCCAGGTCGAGATCGTCGACGGGTGGGTTCTTCACATCGGAATGCTCCGGCTGGTAGACGTCGTCGCCTCTTGCCTGGTCCGACATCGTTTCCTCCCTTCCGACGTTGTTCCCGGCCTCAAGGGCCTACGGGAATCAGTTCTGTCCCCACCTGCCCCTGTGACGTCCTCGTCGTTTCTCTCGTTTGCCCTAAGAATGCCGTACCGGAAATCTCTTCGCCCCCGACGTCCGGGCCTGCCTCGGCGTCCTCGGTACGACCAGTCCGACCGCCCTCACCGTCCTCACCGCTCTCACGGGCCTGATCGCGTGGGCCTCGCCCACGCGGGGATCGCCCCCGTCACTCATCGTGATCGCTGAAACTCATCGGACAGCGGTAAACGCCCCGTCGCTCGCGTGACCAGCCCTGCATCGTCCAGTGCGGTGATGCCCCTCGGTACGCGAGCGAGGAATTGCTCCACCCATAGGCGTCATAGGCGCCTCATCACGCGCGCATGCTGCCGATCCCAAAGGGTGTCGACGTGACTGGAACGAATCCGGTCGCCGCTCGGTCGGTCCAACAGCGGTGGGCCGCACGGGAATTGGGGGTCGCAGCCGCCAACACATGCAGCTCGCACCCCACGTGTGAGTGGATCACTTCGAGGCGCGAGTACAGCCCTCCGCACGGCAGGCGAAGGGGTTGGCACCCCACATCCTCGGACAACGAGACCGATACCCATGACCCCAGGTCAGCGGACCCTTCCCCGGGGCTTCAGCGGCACCGGCGGGAGTTCGGGGGCGGACAGCCGGTCGCCGTCGTACCCCTTCACCTCGCCGAAGCGGGAGCCCTCCATCCAGTCCCTGCGGGCCTGCTCGATGTCCGCCTGCGAACGGCCGATGAAGTTCCACCACATGATGAGCTCCTCCTCGAACGGCTCGCCGCCGAGGAGCATCAGCCCCGCGGCCGACTCGGCGCGCAGCGGGAGTTCCGTGCGGCCGCAGCCCAGGTAGAGCATCGATCCGGGCAGGACGGGCACGCCGTCGACATGGACCTCGCCGGACATGGACAGGACGGCGTACTCGAAGTCGGGCTCCAGGGGCACGCTGGTTTCGGTGCCGCGTGTCAGGGCCAGATCTGCGCCGACGAGGGGGGTGTACGTCGTGCCGGGCGAGGCGGCACCGTCGAGTTCGCCCAGGATGACCGTGGCCGTCAGGCCCGGGGCGGTGACGCGGGGCAGCTCGGCGTGGTGCTGGAAGTGCGGCTCCACATAGCGGTGGGTCTCGGGCAGCGCGACCCACAGCTGGGCACCGTGCAGGAAGCGGGCGTGCGGCTTGGGGCTCTCCTCGGAGTGGCTGATCGCGCGCCCCGAGGTCATGAGCCCGAGCTCGAGCGGCCGGATCGTCTGGAGGCTGCCGACGCTGTCGCGGTGCAGGACCTCGCCCTCGTGCAGCCAGCTGACCGTCTGCAGCCCCATGTGCGGGTGCGGCGGGACCTGCATTCCGGGCTCGTCGGCGATGTCGTCGGGACCGTAGTGGTCGACGAAGCACCAGGCACCGACCATGCGGCGGCCGAGGTTGGGCAGCAGCCGGCGCACTTCGGTGGATTCACCGAGCTGGACGCGGCGCGGGGCGAGGAGCTCACGTACCGGCTCGGCGACGACGAAGCCGCGGCCACCGCAGACGGACGGTGAAGCCTGACGATCAAGATTGCTCATGGTGCTCAACCTAGCCCTGTGCGGGGCGGGCCACAAAGACCCTCCAGCTCGCCCATTACCCGGCTGGATTGGCACGCGGGGGTCTGCCCGAGCAGGTCAGGGGCCTGCTTCTGAGATCGTTCCGTGGCATCGGCGATGTCAGGTCGTGTGCTTGTGCATCACGCCCAGGTGGTGCCGATCGAGGTGCGGCACGTGGTCGTCAGTGCCGGCGGGCTGAAGACGGCGAGACGTCTGCGGGCCCCCTTCATGATGTGGGCCGGGTGGGGGTGCCCGGGCCGAGGAGGTCTTCGGCCTCGGCCAGGGACATTCCGCAGTGCTGCGGCCCGATCCGGCCGGTGCGGGCGAAGTCGACGAGTACGTCCATCAGGATCACGCAGTGACCTTGGCACTCTCCCGACCCAGCATGCACTCCGATTTCCGCTAGACCCGAGGGCCGGCGTGCAGGACGGCGAACAGACCCCGGGTGCGGGTGCCGTCCGGCACGAGCCAGGAGCCGGCGACGTGGCCGGTCGCTCCCTGGGGAAGGAGGGACGGGCCGTCCGGGGCGGGCTGCAGGACCCGATGCAGGCGGAGGATCATGCCCTGCGGAACAACCAGCTCGGTGCCCTCATGGTCGTCGGTGGCACGGGTGGTGAAGTCCGTGCGGATGGGATCGTCGCCGGTGCAGGAGCGGGTGACCTCCCGGTCGGGGGTGTCGCTGGTGCTCTGGTCCTGAGCCTGGACCCGGCCCTCGATCAGGGCGAGCAACTGGGAGACCAGCACCGGGTCGTGGCAACCGTCGTAGGCCCAGCGCCGCCCCAGCACCCCGTGCTCCATGGTGCCGACGAGGGCGTGGTCCGCTCCGTCGAGCGGGGCACCGCGATAGGTGAGCGGCGTCAGGTACGTGACCGGGCGGGGGCCGGAGGTGTCGGCGACCACGATGAACTCGATCCCGACCTCACCCTGCGGATCGTCCAGCCGGAAGCCGCCGGCCTTGACCAGGTCCGGCTCTCCCGCGCCGCCGCGGTACCACGGGCGGGAGGGAAGCCAGGAGGTGAGCAGTTCGAGCTTCGTGGGCTTGAGGGTGGTGCGGTGGATGACGGCCATGCCGAACGTTCTCCTCCGTCGGGCGATGCGGGTCTTCATACCCTCCCATCTGCGCGGCGCCGTCCCCGCGGCGGTGCCGCACTCACGCCGTCCCATGCCCGTACCGGCAGCCGCGCGAGGCACCGGCCGCCCTACAGCCAAAGGTCATTCCCGTCGCGTCCGCTGGGGTCCGTCGTCAGGAAGTCTTCATGCAGGCCCGACAGGGCTCGCCCGGTCGGGGAGCCGTCCTCGCCGGACTCCATGACCGTCCAGCCGACGTCCATGCCCGAAACGTTCACATCGCCGCCGGCGTCGAGCTCGTCGAGTGTCGCGAACACGGCCTCGTACGCAACGGCTCGGGCCAGGCGAACGAGATCGTCCCGGTCCGCCCCGTCGGCGAGAAGCCGTTGGGCAGAGGGGAGTTGATCGAACGAGTGCGGGTCCGACCAGCCGTCGACGGCACCGCGCCACAGGCTTCGCAGCAGCAGGAACCGCGCCAATTGCGGGAGGTCTTCGCAGACCTCCGACTTGATCAAGTCGGCGGAATCGGTCACGCCAAGGGCATCGAACCGGGCGCGCAGCGATTCCGCATCTGCCCTGCGCGGCTCGTCCAGGCTGTTCAGCCAGGCCTGCCATGTTGATTGAGGATCAGTCACCGCGGCAGCATGCCCTACGGCCGACCGCTGCCGGACGGCCGGTGCGTCCGGTGGTTCTCGCACCAGGGCGGCGCCGAGCAGCCCGTCCGGCTCCATGAGGACGGCCATCCGGCCGCGACGACCGTCGGCCCCGCACGGAACCCGGCCGATGTGCAGCACGCAGGGCCGGGCCCATTGTGGAATATTCAATTACTTCCGTCGGTTGACGGGCGCGTGGCCCGGAAGCGGGCCCGCACGGGAAGGAGCGCACGTGAGCGACACGTACTACGAGTTCGGGACGGCCGCGGACCGCTGGGACCGGGCCCAGATGTTCTTCGACGCCAAGGAGTACCTGACGGCGGCGCGGATCCTCCGCGGGCTGGTGGCCGAGGTGCCCGAGCAGGTCGCGCCGCGGCTGCTGCTGGCGCGGGCGTACTACCACTCCGCGCAGCTCCGCAAGGCCGAGACCGAGCTGCGCGCGATCCTGGAGCGCGACCCGGTGGAGCAGTACGCCCGGCTGATGCTGGGCCGCGCGCTGGAGCGGCAGGGCAGGGCCGCAGAGGCCGCTCCGCACCTGAGGATGGCGGCCGCGATGTCCGGGGAGTTCCCCGACACCGTGTGAACCGGCCGGGCAGCGCCTGCCGGAGCCCGCGGCCACCGCGCCCGTACGGCTCCGGCTGCGGCCGCCGTGGTCAGCGGGTGGGTGACTGCCGTGACGCCGGGTCCGGACCCGGCGCATCGGCCGGGCCCGCAGGCGCGCCTTCCCCTGCGCCCTCATCCCCGAGGAACTGCACCACCGCCATCGCGAAGAGCCACACGAGCGCGATGCCGACCACGACCCAGGCCGTGGGGAAGCTCCAGAGGACGTACGTGACGACGGCCGCGGCGACCAGTACCCAGGTGATCCACGTCCGGTGGCGGCGGACGAACGGACCGACCGGGCCTGTGCGCAGGCCCGCGCGGTCCGCCGTGGAGCGGACCGCCGTGATCCCGGAGTTCCACAGACCACGCACGAGCGTGGCCGTCCGTCCCGGGCCCGAGAGCCACGCGGCCAGCGCGACCACCACGCCGAGCACGGCGGCCATGCGCACCGTGGTCCGCAGATAGCGCGTCAGGGCGTCGTAGATGGACTCGGCGGCGGGCTGGGAGACGCTGTCGGGCAGCGCGTTGAGATACACCACCCGGAAGACGGTCAGGGCGAGGCCCAGCACCAGCGCCGCGAACGCGAAGGCGAGCGCGGCGATCACGGTGGTGCGCCGGCGGTGGGCCGAGAGCAGGACGCCGGCGATGATCAGCAGCACCGCGAGGACGGGCAGCCAGAAACCGGCGATCTGGAGGAGCCGGAAGCCGGTCTTGACCTTGCCGATGTTGTCGGCGCGCAGGACCGTGAAGTCGGTGTGGATTTCGGGGATCTTCGCGGCCACGGTCATTCCCTCGTCGACCAGGCGCTGTTTGACCTGGTCGATGACGGGAGCGAGATCGACGGTCACCGAGTCGTTGTTGATCTTCACGGCGCCACCGCCGGTGCCGGTCAGGGCCTTGTCGACGGCCGTGTGGATCCTGCGGTTGGCGTCGGTCCAGATCTTCGCGAAGGTCTCGGAGGCGAGGACCTCCTCCGCCTTGTCGCGGACGAAGCTGCTGACCGCGCTCTCCAGCGAGTTGCCCAGCCGGCCGAGCGCCTTCTCCAGCAGCGGCCGGTTCTCCGGGGCCACGCCTTCGAGGAGGGTCGGAAGGTCGATGTGCTGCATCACCGCGGCGGTGACGCGGTTCGCCGCGGCCGCCTGGACGTCGGGGTCCGAGGCGAGCGGTGCGACGGTGTCGACGTACCGGTCCGTGTTCCCGACCTCGGAGGACGTCCACGCGGCGACGATGGCGAACGGGACGAGGACGCAGCCGATGACGATGAGCAGGGCCGAGAAGAACGACTTCGTCCGGTGCCGGCTCGTTCGTGGCGCCCGGCCGGCCTCCAGCGCCGCGACACGCGTACGCAGCTGCTCGAGCTCGGCGCGCCCGTCGTCGCCGCCGGGCGACGCGGAAGGCTCCGCGTCGGGGCCCGATGCTCCGTTCTCCGACATGGTGGATCCTCCCCGTACGTATGGGTGGGTCCAGCTGACCTCGGGAGGCGGGCCCGCGCGAGCGGGCCGGGCCGGTTGAGTGAACGCCGCACCGCGCGGCGGGGCGGGGGGCCGCGTCCGGCCACGCCCGGCTCGCCGCTCCCCGCCGCACCCGACACCGGTCGAGCCGCCCGGTCCGCCGCGCCTGCGCCCCGTGCGAGGAGTGCTCCAGCGCCTACGTTGCCTCGACGAGCTCGGCGAGATTCGCCAGGGCCATTCGCGTCCCGGTCTCGTTGTCGGCGGCGGGCACGCTGTCGGGGATGCCTTCGTGCACGATGAGGACGTCCGTACCGCCGCTCGTTTCGGTGAGGGTTGTCGTCATTGTCATCGTGCCGCGCAGTCCGGGGTCCGCCGTCTCGAACTCGAACACTTCGACCACTTGCTCGTCGGGCACGAGTCTTGCGAAGTGGCCGTGGTACGTGTCGGTGTGCCCCGCCGACTTGCCCCTCGCGTCCGGCGCGTCGTACGTGAGCGAGACGCGGAACGCGCCGCCTTCGCGTGCGTCGAACTCGTGTACGTGGCTGCTCATTCCGCTCGGCACCCGCCACGTCGCGATCGCGTCCGCCTCGGTGAGTGCCCGGTAGACGGCCGAGCGCGGGGCCCTGATGTGACGAGAGATCCGCATCGCATACACGTGCCCAGATTACGGCTCTTGCGCCTCGGCACACCCCGGCTCACCGCGGGCGCCCCGGATCCGGCGGACGCCGCCCCCCTAACCGCGGTACGTCTCCAGCAGCCGCAGCCACACCTCGCTGATCGTCGGGTACGCCGGGACCGCGTGCCAGAGGCGGTCGATGGGGACCTCACCGGCGACCGCGATCGTCGCCGAGTGGAGGAGTTCGCCGACGCCGGGGCCGACGAAGGTGACGCCGAGGAGGATCTCGCGGTCCAGGTCGACGACCATGCGCGCGCGGCCGGTGTAGTTGTCGCCGTAGAGCCCGGCTCCGGCGACGGAGGCGAGGTCGTAGTCGACCGCGCGCACGCGCCGGCCGGCCGCCTCGGCCTGGGCCAGGGACAGGCCGACCGACGCCGCCTCGGGGTCGGTGAAGACGACCTGCGGAACGGCGTCGTGGTCGGCGGTCGCGGAGTGCGCGCCCCAGCGGTCCGTCTCCAGGAGCGGCGTGTGCCCGGCACGGGCGGCGATCGCGGCGCCCGCGATGCGCCCCTGGTACTTGCCCTGGTGGGTCATGAGGGCGCGGCGGTTGACGTCGCCGACCGCGTACAGCCACTGCGAGCCCTCGACCCGGCAGCTGTCGTCGACGGAGAGCCAGGAGCCGGGCTCCAGGCCCACCGTCTCCAGCCCGATGTCGTCGGTGCGCGGGGCGCGGCCGGTGGCGAAGAGGACCTCGTCGGCGTCGATCAGCTCGCCGTCCTCGAGGACGACCGTGACCGGTGCGCCGCCTCCGTCGCGTCGTACCGCGGCCACGGACACGTTCGTACGGACCGTGGCGCCCGCCTCGGTGAGCGCATCGGCGACGTGCTCGCCGACGAAGGGTTCCATACGCGGCAGCAGGCCATCGCCGCGCACCAGCACGGTGACCTGCGAGCCGAGCGCCTGCCAGGCAGTGGCCATCTCCGAGCCCACCACTCCCCCGCCGACCACCACGAGCCGGCCGGGCACGGACTGCGCGCTGGTCGCCTCGCGACTGGTCCAGGCCTTGGCCCCGGTGAGTCCCGGCAGCTGCGGCAGGACGGCCCGGCTGCCGGTGCACACGGCGACCGCGTGCCGGGCGACCAGCACATGGTGCTCGCTCTCGGGGCCTTCGACGACGACCTTCCGGGGGCCGTGGAGCCGACCCTGGCCGCGGTAGAGCCGGGCGCCGATCGAGTCGAGCCAGCCGACCTGGCCGTCGTCCTTCCAGTGGGACGCGTAGTCGTCGCGGTGGGCCAGCACCTCGGGGGCGTCCAGCGGGCCCTGCACGGCGCGCCGGACGCCGGGGACCCTGCGGGCCTCGGCCCGGGTGATGACGGGCCGCAGCAGTGCCTTGCTCGGCATGCACGCCCAGTACAAGCACTCGCCGCCGACGAGCTCGCCCTCCACCACTGCCGTACTCAGTCCGGCGGCCCTGGTTCTGTCCGCCACGTTCTCCCCGGTCGGCCCGGCGCCGAGCACCACCACGTCGTACTCCACGGCTTCCGTCATGGGCACAGTCTGGTGCCACGTGTGCACCGTGGCCACATGGGCAGGCGGAATAGGGCCGCCCCGTCCACGGTTGTGCGGGTCGGTGCCGGACGGACACCAGGAAGAGGTAGGAAGCAATGAGCACTGTCGAGCTCACCAAGGAAAACTTCGATCAGGTTGTAACCGACAACGAATTCGTCCTGATCGACTTCTGGGCTTCCTGGTGCGGGCCTTGCCGCCAGTTCGCCCCGGTCTTCGAGAAGGCTTCGGAGCGCCACCCCGACCTCGTCTTCGCCAAGGTGGACACGGAGGCGCAGCAGGAGCTGGCCGCGGCGTTCGAGATCCGCTCGATTCCGACGCTGATGATCGTGCGCGACAACGTCGCCGTCTTCGCCCAGCCCGGGGCGCTGCCCGAGCCGGTGCTGGAGGACGTGATCGGTCAGGCCCGCGGGCTGGACATGGACGAGGTCCGCAAGTCGATCGCGCAGGCGCAGCAGGCGCAGTGAGCGTGGCCGGCGGACGGGCCGGGAGCCCGGGTCGCACGCGTGAGGCGGCGGCCCGGGCTCCCGTCCGTCAACGCCGGTGACCGGCGCGGACCACCCGGCTCCCGTCGGAACGACTCCGGTCAGAACGGGTGACCCGCGGCCTCGCGGCGCACCGTCGTCCAGCGCAGGTCGGTGAAGGCATCCAGATTGGCCTCGCCGCCGAAGCGCGCGCCGGTGCCCGACGCGGCGACGCCGCCGAACGGCGCCACCGCCTCGTCATTGACCGTCTGGTCGTTGATGTGGGCGATTCCGGTGGGGATGCGGTCGGCGAGTTCGAGGCCCAGCGCGGTGTCGCGGGTGACGATGCCCAGCGACAGTCCGTACGGGCCGGCGGCCGCGAGGGCTGCCGCCTCGTCGAGCGTGGTGAACGCGCGGACGGGAGCGACCGGCCCGAAGACCTCCTCCGCGTAGGCGGGGGTGCGGTCGTCGACGCCCGCGAGGACGGTGGGGCGGTAGAACAGGTCGCGGTGCGTGCCGCCCGCGGCGAGCAGGGCGCCGCCTGCCGTGCTGGACTCGACGAGGCGGTGGATCCGGGACAGCTGGCCGCGGTCGATCACCGGGCCGAGGTGGACCTGCTCGCGGTGCGGGTCGCCGACGGCCAGCGAGTCCGCCTTCGCCGCGAGCCGTTCGACGTACTCGTCGTACAGCGATGCGTGCACCAGATGGCGGCCGGTGGTCATGCAGATCTGGCCCTGGTGGAAGAAGGAGCCCCAGGACGCCTGGGAGACGGCGGCCTCGATGTCGGCGTCCTCCAGGACCACGAGGGCAGAGTTTCCGCCGAGTTCGAGATGGACGCGCTTGAGATGGCGGCCCGCGGCCTCGCCTACGGTACGGCCGGCGGCCGTCGAGCCGGTGAACGAGATGACCGGGACACCCGGGTCCGCCACGAGGGCCTGCCCCGTGTCGGCTCCGCCCGGCAGGACGTGCAGGAGCTGCTCGGGGAGCCCGGCCTCCGCGAAGACGGCGGCGAGGGACAGCCCGCCGCAGACAGCGGTGCGCGGATCGGGCTTGAGCAGCACAGCGTTGCCGAGCGCGAGGGCCGGGGCGACCGAGCGAATGGCAAGGATCAGCGGGGCGTTGAACGGCGCGATGACGCCGACGACACCGGCCGGGACGCGGCGGGTGTACGACAGCCGGGGCTGCTCGCTGGGCAGCACCTGGCCGGTGGGGCGGGAGGCGAGTGCGGCGGCCTCGTAGCACTCCTGGGCGGCGACGTGCAGCTCGAAGTCCGCCTTGCCCGGGATCGAACCGGACTCGCGGACGAGCCATCCGCGCAGCTCGGCGGCGTGCTCCCCGAAGAGGTCTCCGGCCCTGCGGAGCACGGCGGCACGCACGAAGTGCGGGGTGCGCGCCCATGCGGACTGGGCCGCCGCGGCGGACCGCGCGGCGAGGGAGACGTCCTCGGGCGTGGCGAGGTCCACGGCGCCGAGCGACTCCCCGGTGGCGGGCTCGACGACGTCCGACTCACCTCCCGAAAGTCTGACGGGCTGCCACGTCTTGGGATCGAGCAGGGGCATGAAGGCTCTCCAGTCGCTCAGTTTCGCTCAGTTTCGCCCAGTTGAATGTGCAACATCGTAGCCAGCCGAACGGCTCCGCGGGCGTTCCGGCCATGAGTCGACCGCGCGTCAACTTCGGTTCGTCGATGACGAGTTGGCGGGTTCGACCGACGACGGCCGGACGGGCCCGCCGCATCCGCGGGACCCTCTAGCTCGGGGTGTACTCCATGACCAGCGCCGTGAGCCCGTAGTCCAGTTCCGAGCCGTCGACCAGCAGCGCCTCCACCGTGCGGGTCTCCGGGTCGATGTCCGCCACGATGCCGTGGCCCGCGTAACGGGGATAGCCCGACGCACCCTGCGCACCGGTCGACTCCACCACCGCCGAGCGCACCGCACTGTCCTCGACGGCCGCGCCGGAGCGGTCGACGACATGCTCGGGCACCAGCAGGACCACGAAGCGCCGCGGAAGTGTGCTCATGCCACGACGCTAGCCACGCGCCGCCCGCGCCGCACGTCAGGTGGACTCGCGCCGGACGGCCTGCGCGCCCATCAGATCGTGCCGCTCGGGTACGCCGCCCGGATCGCGGACCGCACGGTCGACGAGCTCGGCCAGATACTGCCCGGTGACCAGGTCGATCCGCACCGTGCTCAGCCGGGGCCGCAGCAGCCGCCCTAGCAGCAGGTCGTCCGCACCGATCACCGCGGTCTCGTCCGGGATGGTGATCCCCGCGTCCTGCAGGGCGCGCATCAGGAGCATGGCGTACTCGTCGTTGTACGCGTAGACGGCGTCCAGACCGAGGTCGCCCCAGCGCGCCGCGAGTGCGCCCGCCGCGACCTCGTCGTACGAGAGCGGAACGGGCCGCACCAGCGCGCCGGCGAGTTCCGCGGCCTGCCGGACGCCTGCCAGCCGGGGCTCGGAGAAGAGGTCGAGCCCCTGCTCCTCGGGCATGATCACGCCGATCCGCCGGTAGCCGCGCTCCAGGAGGTGCTCCGCCGCGCGGGCGCCGATCTCGCGCTGGTCCATGACCAGGGAGTGGGCGCCCTCCACGTGCTGCGGGCCGAGCGTTATCACCGCCTTCGCGCCGGAGCGCTTGAGCACCTCGACGCCCTGCGGGGTGAGCGCGATCTCACCGAGCGACACGACGGCGACGGGGCGCAGCTCGGCCCACGCGCGGGCCGCGGCATCGCCGTCGAGGCCGAGGCTGCCGTACTGCACGACGGTGTAGTCCAGGCGCCGCAGCGCCCACTGGAGTTCGTTGATGAAGCGGCTGTAGAGCGGCCCGATCGGGACGTGCGCGGTGGGCAGCAGCACGATGCGGGTGTGTCCGGCACGCAGGCTGCGAGCGGCGGCGTGCGGTACGTATCCCAGTTCTTCGGCGGCCTCCCGCACCCGGCGGCGGGTGGGCTCGCTGATCCGTACCGCCGAGGTGTTGTTGAGCACGTACGAGACGGTGGCCCGGGAGACTCCGGCCAGCCGCGCGACATCTGCACTGGTCGGAACGGAACGTTCTGCTGACTGTCTGGGTGTCTGGCTCATCGCCCTCGGCATCTTTCCAGACCGATCCGGCAGCGATCCCGCTCGGGGTCTGGCGGATGGCCTGAATTGAATGCTACACAGGGGTTACACGCGTCATTGACACGTGTAATCATCCCTCGACCGCTTCCTTCATCCGTCCCCTCAACCGGAGGGCAAGGTGGCCCTTTCCTCGCCCGGCACCGGCACGCCCGAAGCCGTCCCGCCTGCGCCGCCCCGGCAGGCCCGCGGTCTTCTCCCCCTGCTTCTCCCCGTCTCGACGAGCTGGACCGCGATGCTTGCCTTCTCCGTCGTCAACGGCCTCGGCTTCGCCTGCTGCATGGCCGTCGACACCGCACTCGTCACCATGGTCCTGCCCACGGCCGAGGACGCCGCCAGGGACATGGGTGTCCTCAACGTCGCCAACGCGGGCCCGCAGATCGTCGCCCCCTTCCTGGCCTCCGTGCTCGTGTCGGCCGGCGGCGGCTGCACGACACTGTTCCTCGTGGCCGCGGCGTTGTCGGTGCTGGGGCCGCTCGCCGTGCGCCCCATCCGCACCGTGCGCTGACTCCGCAAAGTCCCTCCGCCCACTGTCCGAAAGGCACTCCACCGTGCAACTCCACACCCACACCTGGGGCGCGGGTGACCGCGTCGCGCTCCTGATCCACGGCATCATGGCCGACCACCGCACCTGGCGCAGGGTCGGTCCGGCCCTCGCCGACCAGGGCTACCGGGTGATCGCCGTCGATCTGCGGGGCCATGGCGCGAGCGGGCGCGCCGACGTATACACGCCTCAGGACCACGCCGACGACGTGGCCGAGACTCTGCCGGTGGGCGCCGAACTGGCCATCGGGCACTCGCTCGGCGGGCTCACCCTCTCCCTCGCGGTGGAGCGGCTCGCGCCGCGGCGTGCCGTGTACTCCGACCCGGCCTGGTATCTCGCGACGCGCGAAGAGGGCTTCGATCCGGGGCAGTTCGCCGCGTTCAAGACGACGGCCACGCGGGAGCAGATCGTGGCGCTCAACCCGCGCTGGGAGAGCGTGGACGTGGACATCGAGCTGGAGACGCTCGCCGCGTGGGACGAGTCGTCGGTGCAGGGCCTCGCAGGCTTCGTCGGCGTGGATCTGCTGCCCGCGAGGCCGCTCGTGCCGTCGCTGGTGCAGCTCGCCGATCCCAGCTTCCTGGTCTCGCAGAAACGGGCCGAGGTGCTGCGGGGGCGCGGCTTCGAGGTCCGTACGGTCAAGGGCGCGGGCCACACGATCCACCGCGACGACTTCGACGGCTTCATGGCGTCGCTGGACGGCTGGATCTGACGGTCCGTGTATCAGGGACGTTCGGGGCCCCGGTGGCCCACGGGGGTGCGCACCGGGCCCGGCCGTGCGGGCGCGGGGATCTCAGTGCGCCGCTGCCGTCGGCTCAGGCACGGAGGGCGATCCGGTCGCCGGCGCGGCGGGCCGTGCGCGACGGATCCACAGCATTGCGCCGGCCAGCAGGACCGCGCCGCCGAGCAGCCAGGGCATGGGACCGGCGGGCAGACGTCCGGCGACCAGACCGGCCAGGGCGCCCACGAGTTGGAGGACGAGGGACTGCACGGAGAGGGCGGTGGCGCGGCCCGAGCTGTCGACGCGGCGGTGCAGGAGGTCGTTCTGGTTCGGGCCCGCCGCGCCGAGCCCCAGGTAGATCAGCCCGTAGCCGGTGGCCGCGAGGGCCAGGGCACCGGGGCCCCGCCACAGGAGGGTGACCCCGAGCAGCAGCAGGCCGGCCCCGCCCGTGGCCAGACTGGCCGGCACCGCGCGCTCGCCGCTGCCCGCCCAGCGGGCCATGAACGGCGCGGCGTGACTGCCGAGGGCCGTGCAGACGAATCCGGCGCAGGCGAGTGAGGCGAAGAGCACGGCACCGGACTCGGGTGCTCCCGTCAGTGCGGCGGCGCGCCCCGGGGTGAGGAGTTCCACGGTACACAGGGCCGCACCGGCGGCGCCCGCGGTGAGCAGCACGCGGCGCACGAGCGCGTCGCCCGCGCCCAGGCGCAGCCCGCCGAGGACGGTGACCGGGACACCGCGCAGCACATCGCGCAGCGAGGCGGGGGGCCGGGGCGGCTCGGGCAGCCGCGTGAGTACGCAGGCCACGAAGACCAGTCCGACGGCCGCGCCCAGCAGTGCCGGTACGGCGAGCGGAGGCACGAGTCCGGAGGTGGCGTCGGTCAGCCGTGCGCCCCAGTCGGGGCCGAGGGAGAGCAACCAGGGCAGGCCGCCGCCGATGAGGGTGCCGGCGGCGAGCGCGATGGCGGACGCGGTGCTTCCGCGGGCGAGTCCGGTGCGCAGTTCGGCGTCGGCCCCGGAGTGGGATTGCACGGTGTCGACGTACCAGGCCTCGGCGGGGCCGCTGGACAGGGCGCGGCCGACTCCCCTGAGGAACATGGCCAGCGTGAGCACCCAGACGGCGGTGCCCAGGGCGAACAGGACGAAGGCGGCCACGCAGAGCACGCCCGAGGCGGCCAGTACCACCCGGCGGCCGATGACATCGGAAAGCCCGCCGGTGGGCAGCTCCAGGGCGGCGACGGTGAGCGAGTGCACGGCGAACAGCCACGCGACGGTCTCCAGGCCCATTCCCCGCTCGCCGAGGAGCAGCACCTGCGACGGAACGATCAGGCCGACCGGGAACCAGAAGAGGAAGGTGACGGCGGCGTACCGGCGGCGGGCGGCGGCGGGGTCGAGCGCGCCGGTCATGAGGCGCGCCCGTTCTCAGGGCCCGCGTCCGTGCCGTTCTCCGCGCCCTCGCCCTTCCCGCCGGTGGTGCCCTCGTCCGTCCCCCGGTCACGGCCCGCGAGCGGCACTCCCGCGACGAGGAGGATGACCTGCCGGGCGCGCGGGTCGTCCGCGTCCCGGGCCGCCAGTTCCCCGGCCCGCCGCTCGACCGTCCGCCACAGTTCGGCGAGCGACTCGGGGGTCAGCCGGACGAGGTCGTCGGACATGCCCGACGGTTTCAGCCACTCGGCGCCGATCCGGCCGGCGGCGACCGCTTCGTCGTACTGACGGAAGGTCTGCTCCAGATGTGCGAGTTGCGCCCCGCGGCTGGCTTTGGCGAAGGCCCGGCTCTCGTCCGTCGCCTCCATCGCCTCGTTGCTCCAGGAGGTGGTCCGGTGGACCGCCCGCCAGCGCCGCTCGCGGCCGTCCCGGTGCTCGGCCTCGGTGACGAAGGCGTACTTGGCCAGTACCCGCAGGTGGTAGCTGGTGGAGGCCGAGGACTCGCCGGTGCGTACGGCGAGTTCGCTCGCGGTGGCGGGGCCGTCCTGCCGCAGGAGCCCGAGCAGCCGGATCCGCAGCGGGTGGGTGAGGGCCTTCAGGGCCGCCGCGTCGCGCTCGGGGTCGAGGACGCGTCTGCGTTCGTCGCCGACGCCGCGTCCGTGCTCTTCGCTGACCATGGCGGCAGCGTAGGGCGGATCACCAACTTTCCAAAAGTATTTTTGCAGAATTTCTTTGGGAAAGTTCGCGGGCGGGCTACTCCCCGAGCGCCGCCCGGAACGCCCCCAGCGTGCCCTGCCCCCGCGTGCGGTCCAGGACCGCGAAGACGATCTCGTCGAAGTGCCCGCGGAACCGCCCGCCATCCCTGAGCAGCGCCCGGAACGCGCCCGCGACCTGCGCAGGGTCGTTGCGGAAGACCCCGCAGCCCCAGGCCCCCAGCACCAGCCGCCGGTAGCCGGTCGCGGCGGCGGTCTCCAGGACCCGTTCCGCGCGTGACGCGAGGGCGGCCGGTATGCGGGCGGCCTCCTCCGGCGTACGGCGCAGGATCACGCCCGCGTTCGGCGCGGGCGACGTGAGGAAGCCGACCGTGTACGGCGTGTCGAGGAGGCGGCCCCTGTCGTCGCGGAAGACCGGGACGCCGGGCGAGTGGATCACCCGGTCGGAGTAGAAGGGGCTGCGGTCGCCGCGGTGATGCTCGTAGAACTCCGGGGCGCGCAGCAGCGTGGTGTAGAGCGCCGAGGCCCGGCAGAGCGCCTCCTCCTGCGCCTGCGCGCCGTTCAGGAAGCCTCCGCCGGGATTGCGGGCCGAGGCGAAGTTCAGGACCGCGACGGGCCCCGGGTCCCGGGCCGTCAGGCGGCGGGCAGCGTCCAGGCTGCTCTCCCCGGTGACCTCACTTAGGCTGAAACGGTCCGTGTCGGGGACCACCGGCACGGACCCGGGTCCGTACATCCGTGTCCCCTCGACCGCGGCGGACAGTGCCCCGCCGATTGTCACCATGTGGCCGCCCGGCGCCCGGTAGCGGCCTGCTTCGACGATCTCCTGGGTCTGCTTCGCCATCCCCCGCAAACGTGCACTCATGCCCGGAATCCTCAGTGATCGAACAGGGAGGCAGCAAGCGCATTACGGCCGCCTTACGCCCCGCAGGGGCACTCTTGTGCGAACCGTCGACGGTGGCTTAGGTGGACGGAGCGCCTGCGACAGGAGGAGTCGACCATGACAGCACACGGCTTCGGGGGGAGCGGCCCGCCGCTCGGCGAGGACGACGCCGAGGATCTCCTGCGATGTATCTGCTTCAAGACGGGCCCGCCCCGCGCAGTAGGGGTCGAACTCGAATGGCTCGTCCACGAACTGCACCACCCCCGCCTGCCCGTCGCGCCGACCCGCCTGGACCGTGCCTTCGCCGGGCTGCGGGACCTGAGCCTCGCCTCGGCGCTCACGTTCGAACCGGGCGGGCAGCTCGAGCTCAGCTCGCCGCCCGCCGCGTCGCTGATGGAGTGCATCGACTCCACCGCGGCGGATCTCGCGGCCGTCCGGACCGCACTGCACGCATCCGGCCTCGCTCTCAATGGTTTCGGCCACGATCCCTGGCACCCTCCGCGCCGGCTCCTGCGCGAGGCGCGGTACGACGCCATGGAGACCTCCCTCGACCGCACCGGGCCCGCCGGTCGCTCGATGATGTGCTCGTCCGCCTCCGTCCAGGTGTGTCTGGACGCGGGCTTCGAGGAGCCGGGGCCGATGGGGCTCGGCCGGCGCTGGCAACTGGCGCATCTGCTGGGTGCGGTGCTCGTGGCGGCCTTCGCGAACTCCCCGGCCGGGGCCGGCCGGCCCACCGGCTGGCGCTCCACCCGGCAGGCACTGTGGGCGGATCTGGACCCGGTCCGTTCCCTCGCCCCGGCCACCGGAGTCGAGCCCCGCGCTGCCTGGGCGACCCATGTCCTGGACACCCCGGTGATGTGCATCCGGGCCCAGGAAGGTCCCTGGCCGGTGCCGGAGCGGCTGACGTTCCGCGAGTGGATACGGTCCGGGACCCCCCGGCCGCCCACCCGCGAGGACCTCGAATACCACGTCACCACGCTCTTCCCGCCCGTGCGCCCGCGCGGACATCTCGAACTGCGCATGATCGACGCGCAGTCCGGCGAGGACGGCTGGATCGTGCCGCTCGCCGTCACCATGGCGCTGTTCGACGACCCGGAGGCGGCGGAGACCGCGTACCGCACGGTCAAGCCGCTCGCCGAGCTCGCCGGTGAGTTGCCCGCGCCGCGCAATCCCCTCTGGCTCGGCGCCGCCCGCGACGGGCTCACCGACCCCGAACTGCACTGCGCCGCCGTCACCTGCTTCGCCGTGGCACTGGAGGCGCTGCCCCGACTGGGCGCGTCCGCGTCCGTTCAGGACGCGGTGGCCGCCTACCACGACCGCTACGTCCTGCAGGGCCGATGTCCGGCCGACGACTTCTCGCTCCGCAGCAAGGAGACCAGCTCATGAACGAGTCCCCGGTGGCGACCGGCGAGACGCTCAGGCAGCGGGCCCTCGAGGCGCTGACCACGGCCCGCGCCCGCACCGCCCTGCTCACCACCTGCGTCGACGACCACGAACTGACGGCGCAGCACTCGCCGTTGATGTCCCCGCTCGTGTGGGACCTGGCACACATCGGCAACCAGGAGGAGCAGTGGCTCCTGCGGGCCGTCGCCGGGCGGGAGGCGATACGCCCCGAGATCGACTCGGTGTACGACGCCTTCGAGCATCCCCGCTCCGAGCGGCCCACGCTGCCGCTCCTCTCCCCCGCCGAGTCCCGGGCCTACGCCTCCGACGTACGGGGCCGGGTGCTCGACATCCTCGACGGACACCCGCTGCACGGCGGCCCGCTCGTCGACTCGGCCTTCGCCTTCGGCATGATCGCGCAGCACGAACAGCAGCACGACGAGACCATGCTGATCACCCATCAGCTGAGGCGCGGCCCCGCCGCGCTCGACGCACCCGAGCCGCCCCGCGGCAGCACGCACGGGCTGCCCGCCGAAGTGCTGGTCCCGGCGGGCCCGTTCACCATGGGTACCTCCGCCGAGCCCTGGGCACTCGACAACGAGAGGCCCGCGCACCAGCGCCGTCTCCCGGCGTACTTCATCGACACCACACCCGTCACCAACGGCGCCGTCCAGGCCTTCGTCGCCGACGGCGGCTACACCGACGAACGGTGGTGGGCGCCGGAGGGCTGGGCCCAGATCCGCAAGCACGACATCGGCGCGCCGCTGTTCTGGCGGCGCGAGGGCGGACAGTGGCTGCGCCGCCGGTTCGGAGTGACCGAGCCGGTGCCCGAGGACGAGCCCGTCCTGCACGTCAGCTGGTACGAGGCCGATGCGTACGCCCGCTGGGCCGGGCGGCGGCTGCCCACGGAGGCCGAGTGGGAGAAGGCGGCCCGCCACGATCCCGCGTCCGGGCGCTCGCGGCGCTACCCGTGGGGCGACGAGGACCCGACCCCCGGCCGCGCCAATCTGGGCCAGCGGCACCTGCGGCCCGCACCCGCCGGTGCGTACCCGGAGGGGGCGTCGCCGCTCGGCGTCCACCAGCTCATCGGCGACGTATGGGAGTGGACGTCGAGCGACTTCCTGCCGTACCCGGGCTTCGCGGCGTTCCCGTACCGCGAGTACTCGGAGGTCTTCTTCGGCCCCGACCACAAGGTGCTGCGCGGCGGCTCGTTCGCCGTGGACCCGGTGGCGTGCCGCGGCACGTTCCGCAACTGGGACCTGCCCGTGCGCCGGCAGATCTTCTCCGGGTTCCGTACCGCCAGGGACGCCTGACATGTGCCGCCACATCGCGTTCCTGGGCCGGCCGACGGCGCTGGGCGAGCTGCTCGTACGGCCGGCGCACGCGCTGCTGCGGCAGTCCTGGGCGCCGCGCAGACAGCGGTACGGGACGGTCAACGCCGACGGTTTCGGGGTCGGGTGGTACGCCGAGGGCGACCCGGTCCCGGCCCGCTACCGCCGGGCCGGGCCGGTCTGGGGCGACCGGTCCTTCGCCGACCTGGCCCGGGTGGTGCGCACCGAGGCGCTGCTCGCGGCCGTCCGGGACGCGACGGAGGCAGGCGCGGACGGTGAGGCCGCGGCGGCACCCTTCGCCGCCGGGCCCTGGCTGTTCAGCCACAACGGAGCCGTCAGGGGCTGGCCGGACTCAGTCGCCCCGCTCGCCGCCGAACTGCCGGCCGCCGAACTGCTGTCGCTGGAGGCGCGCTCGGACTCGGCGCTGGTGTGGGCGCTCGTGCTGCACCGGCTGCGCAGCGGTGACGAACCTGGCCAGGCGCTCGCCGACACGGTGCTCGACGTCGCCGCCGCGGCCCCGCAGTCCCGGCTCAATCTGCTGCTCACCGACGGCACGACGATCACGGCGACGGCCTGGGGCGACTCGCTCTGGTATCTCGCCGAGCCCGGCCGCCGCACGGTCGTGGCATCGGAGCCGTACGACGACGACCCCCACTGGCGCGAGGTGCCCGACCGCACGCTGCTCGCGGCGAGCCGCACCGATGTCCTACTGACCCCGCTCAAGGAGCCGACCGCGTGAGCCCGTTCCAGCTGACCCGCACCCTGCCCGACGATGCCATGGCCGCCGCGCTGCGCGCCGACGTGCTGCGCGGGCTGACCCGTACGCCCAAGGAGCTGCCGCCCAAGTGGTTCTACGACGCCCGTGGCAGTGAGCTCTTCGAGGAGATCACCCGGCTGCCCGAGTACTACCCGACCCGAGCGGAACGCGAGATCCTCGTGGCCCGGTCGGCCGGGATCGCGGCCGAGTCCGGCGCCCGCACCCTGGTGGAGCTGGGCTCCGGCTCGTCCGAGAAGACCCGCCATCTGCTCGACGCGCTCACCGAGCTCCACAGCTACGTCCCGGTGGACGTCAGCGAGAGCGCGCTCGTGGGGGCGGCCGACGCGCTGCTCGCCCAGCGGCCGGACCTCCATGTCCACGCCATGGTCGCCGACTTCACGCGGAGCCTGACCCTGCCGGAGACCCCCGGGCCGCGGCTGGTCGCCTTCCTCGGCGGCACGATCGGCAATGTGCTGCCCGGCGAGCGGGAGGTGTTCCTGCGCGCCGTCCGCGCGATGCTGTCGCCCGGTGACGCGCTGTTGCTCGGTACCGATCTGGTGAAGGAGGAGGCGGTGCTGGTCGCGGCGTACGACGACGCGGCCGGTGTCACCGCCGAGTTCAACCGGAACGTGCTGGCCGTCATCAACAGGGAGCTGGGCGCCGACTTCCCGCCGGCCGACTTCGCCCATGTGGCGCTGTGGAACGCGGAGGAGGAGTGGATCGAGATGCGTCTGCGGGCGCGGGACGCGGTGACGGTGAAGATCCGGGAGCTGGATCTGGTGGTGCCCTTCGAGGCGGGTGAGGAGATCCGTACGGAGGTCTCGGCGAAGTTCCGTCAGGAAGGGGTGCGGGCCGAACTGGCCGAGGCGGGGCTGAAGATGTCGGAGTGGTGGACCGATGAGGCGGGCAGGTTCGCCCTGTCGCTGTCGACGGCGGTCTGAGCCGGGTGAACGACGTGACCGGTGTGAAAGATGTGACCGGTCACCGCGTCCGCGTCGTCGGCCATCGCGGTGTGTGCGGCGCGGGCGAGTGAGCGGCGGTCGGTGTGGCGGCCCGCGGGGATCGGGGGAAGGATCCTGATCTCCGCGGTGAGCCCGCCGGCCGACGCGACCCGCCACAGCGACGCGGCGAGCGGGTCCTCGCCCACGAACGCGGCGGCTCCGACGGGCCGGTAGGTGATCCGTACGGGCTGTACGGCCGCGCCCGCGTCGATCGCCGCCTGGAACGCGGCGTTGCGGAAGCGTCCCCTCTCGCGGCCGCACCACGTCGAACCCTCGGGGAACACGATGACCCTCGCCCCGGCCCTGAGCGCGTCCGCCATGGTCGCGACGACCCCGGGCAGCGCCCGCAGCCGGTCCCGGTCCACGAACAGCGTTCCGCCGAAGCGGGCGAGCGGCCCGAGCACGGGCCACTGCCGGACCTCCTTCTTGGCGAGCATCCGCCCGGGCAGGACGCCGGCGACGAGCGGGATGTCCAGCCAGGAGATGTGGTTCGGGACGACGAGCGTCCCGGCCTGCGGCGTGACCGCGGGGCCCTCCACGGGCCCGCCGTCCGGTGCGCGCCGGGGACCCGGCACCTGAGCGGCCCCCGGCTCGGGGCCCACGATCCGGATCCGCACGCCGAAGGCACGTATCACCGTGCGGCACCACAGGCCGACCAGGCGGGCCCGCCCCGCAGGGCCGAGGAGGATCGCCGACGGGGAGAGCAGGACACCGGCGAGCACCGCCAGAATGCCCGCGACGAGGCGGGTGATCGCCGTGAGGCGGCCGACCGTGGGCCACTGAGGGGCGGCACAGTCGGCCGGGGTGCAGGGCGCGACGGGGAGCCAGACGCTCATTTCACCGGGGCCAGGGAGAGGAAGTGGCGGAGGTAGCGGGGGTTGGTGCGGCGCAGCGACAGCAGTACGTAGAGGTCGGCGACGCCGAAGTCGGGGTCGTGGGCGGGCGCGCCGCACACCCAGGCACCGAGGCGGAGGTAACCGCGCAGCAGCGGGGGGAGTTCGGTGCGCCCCTCGGGGCGGGCGATGCCGTCGGCGCTCCAGAGCTTGTGCGGGGTGACCCAGTACTCCTCCGGGGCGAGGTGCTTGGCCTTGACCGTGTCCCACGTGGCGGCCGCGAGGGTGCCCCCGTCGGCGAGCGGGATGGAGCAGCAGCCGGCCAGCCAGGTGTGGCCGGTGCGGGTCATGTAGCGGGCGAGGCCGGCCCAGATCAGGGCGATCACGGCGCCGTTGCGGTGGGCGGGGTGGACGCAGGAACGGCCGACCTCGACGAGGTCGTCGCGGATGGGCTCGAGCCGGGCGAGGTCGAACTCGGTCTCGGAGTAGAGCCGCCCGGCGATCCTCGCCCGGTCGGGGGGAAGCACGCGGTACGTGCCGACGACCTCGCCGGTTTCCTCGTGCCGTACGAGAATGTGGTCGCAGTACGCGTCGAAGGCGTCGATGTCGAGGCCGGGCTCGGGTCCCTCGAGCCGGGCACCCATCTCTCCTGCGAACACCTGGTGCCTCAGCCGCTGGGCGGCGCGGACGTCGTCCTGGTCGCGGGCGATGGACACCACGTACCGTGGCTCGGCGGACACGAGTGGTGCGGGGGCAACGGCGGGTGATGCGGGCATGGCGGCTCTCCTCTGCCGGACGGAAGCACGGGACCGCACCTGCGGCGGCCCGGCCCCTAACTAATTCCGTGACCGGCTGGATTCGACATGACGGGGGTGCGGAGCGCGGATGTGCGCCATCTGAATGCCGGGCGACTCCGGCCGCCTTGCGGTGATCCGGCACGGTAGGGCAGCGCGACGCCGGTCCGCGCGAGGCGGCGGACCGGCGTTGCGGGGAAGATCACGGCGACGTTCCCGGGGAAGCCCGCAGGTGAGTCCACGGGCAAGTCCGCGGGAAGCCCGCGGGTAATTTCGCGGGGAAATGAGGGATTTCGGATACTTCGGAGTGCTGGACGGCCCTTGTCCTGCTCAGTCGGCGAGCGTCACCGTGATGCGGTCCGAGGCGGTCTTCGCCGCCCGCTCGGGGTCCTTGCCCTGGAGGACGGCGGTCATGTACGGCTTGATCGGGTTGTCGGCCTCGACGGCCGCCCACTGCGGCGAATTGGGCGTGGCCCGCCCCCGGGCCGCGCCGGCGGCCATCGCCGCGGTGGCCTCGTCGCCCTCGATGACCGACGCGAGGCTCGTCTTGTTCGGCACGTAGCTCATGGTCCGCGCGAGCTCCTTCTGCCAGCGTTCACCGGCGAGGGCCTTGACGACCTCGATGGCGGCGCCGCGCTCACGGGACTTCTCCGGGATGATCAGATCGGAGCCGCCGATGAAGACGGCGCCGGGTCTCGCCGCGCTCCTGCCCGGGATCGGGAAGTACCCGAGCTTGCCCTTGAGGCCGGGGTTCGCCTCCTCGATGACCTTCGCGGCGGACGGCGGCGCGATGATCTGGGCGACGTCCCCCTTGGCGAAGACGCCGGCCTGCGGCGGTGTCTGCTCGTCCGCGTTCTCGGGCCCTTCCCCGAGTGCCTGGAGCTTCTTGTAGAACTCCATGCCCTTGATCGCCGCGGGTGTGTGCAGGGCTCCCGACCAGGCACCGCCCTCGTCGATGGCGATCTCACCGCCGTCCTCCCAGATGAACCCCGCGAGGGTGTACCAGTCCTGGCCGGACAGGTAAATGCCCTGGTTCCCGCCGCTGTTGAGCTTCTCGGTGTCCTTCAGCCACTGCTCACGCGTCTTCGCCGGCTCCTCGATGCCCGCCTGTGCGAAGAGGTCCTTGTTGTAGATGACGACGCGGTTGGCCGCGTACCAGGGAATGCCGTACTGCGTCCCGTTGATGCTGCCCGGGTCGGCGAGGCCCGGCAGCCAGTCCTCGCTCCCCAGGTCACGGAGGGACTCCAGGGTGAGGTCGAGCAGCGCGTCGCTCTCGGCGTACTGGGCGACCTGGGTGTTGCCGACCTCGATGACGTCCGGTGCCTCGTCGCTCTCCAGCGCTGCGGTCACCTTCGCGCCGATGCCGGTCCACTCCTGGAAGGTCACCTCCAGGTCGACATCGGGGTGCGAGTCCTCGTACTCCGTGACGAAGCGCTCCAGGAACTCGTCGGAGACGCTGTCCTGCATCAGCCAGACCGTGACGGTCCGGCCACCGGGGCCACCCCCGGGCAGCATTCCGCAGCCCGCCAGTGCTGCGGCGGACACGATGGCTGTGGCGCAGGCCAGGAGCTGTCTCTTCACGTAGGTCACCCTTTGCGTGAGGCACGGACGGTTGACCCGACGTGGGGGGATCGAACGGTGTTCGCACGGGCGTTGGGTGGATTTTGGTATGTACCAATCGGATGGTCAACCCCGGGTTGTACGGGAGCGGACGGACGCCCGGCCGCGTCCGCCCGCCTCGTCGTGCCTCGTCACCGGCCGGCGGGAACCGTGTCCCCGAAGGCCGTGCCGACCGACCGGTAGGCCGCCACCGTGGCCGAGACCTGCGCCGGGGTCAGCACCTGGTCCTTCACGTGCAGCATCTGCACGGTCCGGCGGAGCTCGTCCCCGGGCTGACGCCGGAGCACATGGAGTCCGGTTTCAACGCCCATCTGCGCGATCGGCTCGGCATACGACCGGCTCATGCGACGCAGTCGATCGACATACGGTGCTCGGCGAGGACGAGGCGAGGCTGCTCGCCGTGCCCATGCTCTCGCCCGCACTCTGTTCGACCGCGTCACCTCGGACGCGGGGGGGCAGGCCGGCGGAGTACGCCCATCTGCTGTACCGGGGCGACCGCTACCGCATCGTCTCGCGGCTGATCGTGGGCGGCCGTGACGAAGGCGGGAGCCCGGTTCCCGACGCCTCGCGCGTCTCGGCGTGGTGGGGCACGGTGGAGGGAAACCACCGCCACAGCGACGAGGAGTGCGGCCCCATGTCCCACCACACCTATCGGGTCACCGAGATCGTCGGAACCTCGCACGAGGGGATCGACCAGGCCCTGCGCAACGGCATCGCCCGCGCCAAGCAGACCCTGAGGGGCCTCGACTGGTTCGAGGTGACGCAGATCCGCGGCAACATCCTGGACGGCGAGATCGAGCACTACCAGGTCGGCCTGAAGGTCGGTTTCCGGCTGGAGGACGCGTAGGCCAGGACCCCGAGTTCACCCGTTCGGCCGTATGGGCAGCACGGACGGGTCAGGTGCGGCCTTCGCGCCCCTGGGCGTCCTTCATCGCCCGGGACGTACTGGCCCAGCGGGCGCGTACGACACGGAAGCCCGCCCGTTCGGCGGCATCGCAGACGAGTTCGTCGTCGTCCACGAGCATCCGGATCTCGCGGGAGCCGCTCAGGCGCCGCAGGATCTCCAGTTTCGTGGTCCGTGCGGGCCGGCGGTCGTCGTTGCGGCGCATCCAGATGCGCCCGCTCGGCAGTCCGTGCTGCTCGAGCCACTTCACGGTCGCCACGCGACAGCGCTCGGGCCGGCCGGTCAGGTACATGACCTCGCACTCCTCCGCCGCCTCGGCCGCCATCCGTACGCCGTCGGCGAGCGGGGTGTCGTGGGGTGCGGCGGCGAAGAAGCCGTCCCAGTCGCGCGGCTTCCGCTCCAGGTAGTGCTGGCGGTGGCCGGTCTCGGCGACGGTCCCGTCAAGGTCGAAGATGGCCAGCGGCCTGCTGCTCTGATGCACGCGCCCCAGGGTAAGCGGACGCGCCGGGAATCCTCGCGGCTCCGGTCCGTTGAAACGTGTATGAGCTCAGTGATCGCTTCGACCCGGTTCTCCGTACTGGACCGCTCCCGCACCCGCGAGGGGCACGACGGCCCGCAGGCGCTGCGCGACACCGTGCGGCTGGCGCGGCAGGCGGAGGCGCTGGGATTCCACCGCTTCTGGGTCTCCGAGCATCACGGGGTGCCCGGGGTGGCGGGCTCGGCGCCGACGGTGCTGGCGGCCGCTGTGGCCGCCGCGACCTCCACGATCCGGGTGGGCACGGGCGGAGTGATGCTGCCCAATCACCAACCGCTGGTCGTCGCCGAGCAGTTCGGCGTGCTGGAGTCCCTCTTCCCGGGGCGGATCGACATGGGGCTCGGCCGCTCGGTCGGCTTCACCGACGGGGTCCGCAGGGCGCTGGGGCGTGACAAGGACGACGCCGAGGACTTCGCGGGGCAGCTGGCCGAGCTGCTGCGCTGGTTCGAGGGGACGCATCCGCAGGTGCACGCCCGGCCCGCCGAGGGGCTGCGGGTGCCCCCGTTCGTGCTGGCGACCGGCAAGGGCGCGGGGATCGCAGCCGCGGCCGGGCTGCCGCTGGTGATCGGGGACCTCAGGGGCCGGGAGCGGCTGCTGCGGTCCGTCGAGGGCTACCGCGACGCGTTCCGGCCCTCGCCGTGGGCAGCGGAGCCGTACGTCGTCGTTGCGGGCACGGTCGCGGTCGCCGACGGCGAGGAGGAGGCCCGGCGGCTGCTGGTCCCGGAGGCATGGGCGATGGCGTACTCCCGTACGCACGGCACGTTCCCGCCACTGGCACCGGCCGGGCGGATCGAGGCGCGGACGATGACCGCGAAGGAGCGGGAGTTCTACGAGTCCGGGCTGCGCGGCCACATCCACGGCACGGAGGAGCAGGTCGCGGACGCGCTGGAGACGGTGATCAAGGAGAGCGGTGCGGACGAGGTGCTGGTGACGACGAGCACGTACGACCGTGCCGGGCTGGTCGACTCGTTCCGCCGCCTCGCCCGGCTCGCGGGGCTGACCAGCGCGGACGTCCCGGCCGCTGCCTAGAATCCGCGGTATGCAAGGCCCCCACGACCCTTACGTCCGCGTCCGCGCCGCCCGCGAGCACAACCTCAGGAACGTCGACGTCGACATCCCGCGCGACGCGCTGACCGTCTTCACCGGTGTCTCGGGGTCGGGCAAGTCCTCGCTCGCCTTCGGCACGATCTATGCCGAGGCCCAGCGCCGCTACTTGGAGTCGGTCGCACCGTACGCGCGCCGGCTGATCCACCAGGTGGGGGCGCCGAAGGTCGGCGAGATCACCGGGCTGCCGCCGGCCGTGTCCCTGGAGCAGCGCCGCTCCTCCCCCACGTCACGGTCGTCCGTCGGCACGGTGACGACGCTGTCGAACTCGCTGCGGATGCTGTTCTCGCGCGCCGGGGACTATCCGGAGGGGGCCGAGCGGCTGGACTCCGACGCGTTCTCGCCGAACACGGCCGCGGGGGCGTGCCCCGAGTGTCACGGCCTCGGGCGGATCCACCGCACCAGCGAGGAGCTGCTGGTCCCCGACCCCTCGCTGTCGATCCGGGAGGGAGCGATCGCGGCCTGGCCGGGCGCCTGGCAGGGCAAGAACCTGCGGGACGTGCTGGACGCGCTCGGGTACGACGTGGACCGGCCGTGGCGGGAGCTCGCGCAGAAGGACCGCGACTGGATCCTGTTCACGGACGAGCAGCCGGTGGTGACGGTCCACCCGGTCCGTGAGGCGGGCCGTATCCAGCGCCCGTACCAGGGCACGTACATGAGCGCCCGGCGCTATGTCCTGCACACGTTCGCCGAGTCGAAGAGCCACACGCTGCGCGCGAAGGCCGAGCGCTTTCTGACCAGCGCGCCGTGCCCGGTGTGCGGGGGCAGCAGACTGCGGCCCGAGGCGCTCGCGGTGACGTTCGCGGGGCGGACGATCGCCGAGCTGGCGGCGCTGCCGCTGACCGGGCTCGCCGAGGTGCTGCGCACGGACCGCCGCGACGACGAGACGGCCCGGGTGCTGACCGAGGACCTGCTGGCCCGTATCGGCACGGTGACCGAACTGGGCCTCGGCTATCTGAGCCCGGACCGCGCCACGCCGACGCTCTCCAGCGGTGAGCTGCAGCGACTGCGCCTGGCGACCCAGCTGCGGTCCGGTCTCTTCGGGGTCGTGTACGTGCTCGACGAGCCGTCCGCGGGGCTGCACCCCGCCGACACGGAGGCGCTGCTGGTCGTCCTGGACCGGCTGAAGGCGGGCGGCAACACGGTCTTCGCCGTGGAGCACCATCTGGACGTGGTGCGGCACGCGGACTGGATCGTCGACGTGGGGCCGCGGGCGGGCGAGCACGGCGGGCAGGTGCTGCACAGCGGGCCGCCGGAGCGGCTCGCCGATGTGGCCGAGTCGGCGACCCGCCGCTTCCTCTTCGACGTGGCTGCGGCACCCGCGCGGGAGACGCGCGCGCCGTCGGGGCAGCTCACGCTGGGTCCGGTCACCCGGCACAATCTGCGGGGCCTGACCACCCGGCTGCCGCTCGGGGTGTTCACGGCGGTCACCGGCGTGTCGGGGTCCGGCAAATCGACCTTCGTGGGGTCGATCACCGAGGAACTCCCCGGCGTGGAGCGACTGGTGACCGTCGATCAGCGCCCGATCGGACGCACACCGCGCTCCAATCTGGCGACGTACACAGGGCTGTTCGATGTCGTGCGCAAGCTCTTCACCGCCACCGACGAGGCGCGGACACGCGGCTACAAGGCGGGGCGCTTCTCCTTCAACGTGGCGGGCGGCCGCTGCGAGACCTGCCAGGGCGAGGGGTTCGTCTCCGTCGAGCTGCTCTTCCTGCCCAGTACGTACGCACCCTGCCCGGACTGCCACGGCGCCCGCTACAACCCGGAGACCCTCGAAGTCCGCCGCGGCGGCCGGAGCATCGCCGAGGTGCTGGATCTGACCGTGGAGGCCGCGGCCGAGGTCTTCGGGGACACACCGGCGGCGCTGCGGAGCCTGCGGGCGCTGCTCGACGTCGGCCTCGGCTATCTGCGGCTCGGCCAGCCGGCGACCGAGCTGTCCGGCGGCGAGGCGCAGCGCATCAAGCTCGCCGCCGAGCTTCAGCGGCTGCGCCGCGGCCACACGCTGTACGTGCTGGACGAGCCGACGACCGGGCTCCATCCGGCCGATGTGGAGGTGCTGATGCGGCAGCTGCACGGTCTGGTCGACTCGGGGCACTCGGTGGTCGTCGTCGAGCACGACATGGACGTGGTCGCGGGCGCGGACTGGGTGATCGACCTGGGCCCGGGCGGCGGGGACGAGGGCGGCACGATCGTGGCCGAGGGTCCTCCGACGGAGGTGGCGCGGGCAGCGGCGAGCCGCACGGCGCCGTACCTCGCCAGGTCGCTGGGACGGAGGGCCGCCCGCTAGAGAGGCCGGCCTGGTCAGACCATCAGTGTGCAGATCTTCGGCGGGCGCGGCTACGACCGCTCCCACCCCGTCGAACGCCTCTACCGCGAACTGCGCGTCGACCGCATCTGGGAAGGCACCTCCGAGATCCAGCGCCTGATCATCGCGGGTGAGCTGGTCAAGCGCGGCACGGGTGTGCTGCGGCTGCCGGGGCCTGAGAGCGTCGGGTCGTCCGGTCCGCGGTCCCGGGGCCGCCGGGACCGGACCGGACGACCCGATCCGCTGAACCGATATCCGGGAGGCGAGCCGATGGCCGCGGACGAGCAGCCCCGCATCGAGCGGGTCGGTGTCGTGGGCTGCGGACTGATGGGATCCGGAATCGCCGAGGTGTGTGCGCTGCTGGGCGACCCGAAGGTCGACCTGGAGACGGCGGCCGGCGATCTGGGGGGCGGCCGGCACTCGGCGTGCCGCCCGTGTTCCCCGAGATCTGACCTCCGGCCCTCTCGGGCGGCTCCGGCCCTCTAGAGCGGCTCCGGGCGGGCCGGGCGCGAAGCTACCGCCCGGCCTTCCGCGTCGCCCGCAGCCATTCCTTGTTCATCGCCGCGATCGACGGCAGCGGGATGCCCTTCGGGCAGGCCGTCGCGCATGCACCAGTCAGTGTGCAGCCGCCGAAGCCCTCCTCGTCCATGGCGGCGACCATGTCGAGCACGCGCGTCTCACGCTCGGGTGCGCCCTGCGGCAGCACGTTGAGGTGGTTGATCTTCGCCGAGGTGAAGAGCATCGCCGAGCCGTTGGGGCAGGCCGCGACGCAGGCGCCGCAGCCGATGCACTCGGCGTGCTCGAAGGCGGAGTCGGCGTCGGCCTTGGGGACCGGGGTGGCGTGCGCCTCGGGGGCGGAGCCCGTCGGCACGGAGATGTAGCCGCCCGCCTGGATGATCCGGTCGAAGGCCGACCGGTCGACCACCAGGTCCTTCACCACCGGGAAGGCCGAGGCGCGCCACGGCTCGACGTCGATGGTGTCGCCGTCCGCGAAGGACCGCATGTGGAGCTGGCAGGTGGTGGTGCGCTCGGGGCCGTGGGCGTCGCCGTTGATGACGAGCGAGCAGGCGCCGCAGATGCCCTCGCGGCAGTCGTGGTCGAAGGCGACGGGTTCCTCGCCGCGCAGGATGAGTTCCTCGTTGAGGGTGTCGAGCATCTCCAGGAAGGACATGTCCGGGGTGATGCCGTCCACCTCGTAGGTGGCCATGGCGCCGGGGGCGTCGGCGTTCTTCTGACGCCAGACGCGAAGGTTGAGCTTCATGCGTAGCTCCGCTGGGTGGGGTGGACGTACTCGAAGACGAGGTCTTCCTTGTGCAGGACGGGGGCGTCGCCGGTTCCGGTGAACTCCCAGGCGGCCGCGTACGAGAATTCCTCGTCCTTCCGTGCCGCCTCGCCGTCGGGCGTCTGGGACTCCTCGCGGAAGTGGCCCCCGCACGACTCACTGCGGTTGAGCGCGTCGAGGCACATCAGCTCGGCGAGCTCCAGGTAGTCGACGATCCGGTTGGCCTTCTCGAGCGACTGGTTGAACTCCTCGCCGGTGCCGGGGACCTTGATCCGGCGCCAGAACTCGTCGCGGATCTGCGGGATCCGGTCGAGCGCCTTGAGAAGGCCCTCCTCCGTGCGCGCCATTCCGCAGAACTCCCACATCAGCTCGCCCAGTTCACGGTGGAACGAGTCGGGCGTGCGGTCGCCGTCGACGGCGAGGAGGAGGCCGATACGGTCCTCGGTCTCCGCGAGCACCTCGGCGACGGCGGGGTGCGCCGCGTCGACGGTGTCCGTGTTCGGGTTGCGGGCGAGGTAGTCGTTGATCGTCGACGGCAGGACGAAGTAGCCGTCGGCGAGGCCCTGCATCAGCGCCGAGGCGCCCAGGCGGTTGGCGCCGTGGTCGGAGAAGTTGGCCTCCCCGATGGCGAAGAGCCCCGGGACCGTGGTCTGGAGGTCGTAGTCGACCCAGAGGCCGCCCATCGTGTAGTGCACGGCGGGATAGATCCGCATCGGCACCTCGTACGGGTTCTCCGCGGTGATCCGCTCGTACATGTCGAAGAGGTTGCCGTACTTCTCCTCGACCTTCGCCCGGCCCATGCGCCGGATGGCGTCGGCGAAGTCGAGGTAGACGCCCTGGCCGCCGGGGCCGACGCCGCGGCCCTCGTCGCAGACGTTCTTCGCCGCGCGCGAGGCGATGTCGCGCGGGACGAGGTTGCCGAAGGAGGGGTAGATGCGCTCCAGGTAGTAGTCGCGCTCGTCCTCGGGGATCTCGTTGGCCGGCCGGGTGTCGCCCTGCGCCTTCGGCACCCAGATGCGCCCGTCGTTGCGGAGCGACTCGCTCATCAGTGTCAGCTTGGACTGGTGGTCACCGGTGCGCGGGATGCAGGTGGGGTGGATCTGGGTGAAGCAGGGGTTGGCGAAGTACGCGCCGCGCCTGTGGGCCCGCCAGACGGCGGTGGCGTTGGAGTTCATGGCGTTCGTCGACAGGTAGAAGACGTTGCCGTAGCCGCCGGTGGCCAGGACCACGGCGTCCGCGAAGTACGTGTCGATCTTCCCGGTGATCAGGTCGCGGGCGACGATCCCGCGGGCCCGTCCGCCGACGACGATCAGGTCGAGCATCTCCGTGCGCGGATGCATCTCGACGTTGCCGGCGGCGATCTGCCGGGAGAGCGCCTGGTAGGCGCCGAGGAGCAGCTGCTGGCCCGTCTGGCCGCGTGCGTAGAAGGTGCGCGAGACCTGGACGCCGCCGAAGGAGCGGGTGTCGAGGAGGCCACCGTACTCGCGGGCGAAGGGCACGCCTTGGGCGACGCACTGGTCGATGATCTCGACGGAGATCTGGGCGAGGCGGTGGACGTTGGACTCGCGGGCGCGGAAGTCGCCGCCCTTGACGGTGTCGTAGAAGAGGCGGTGGATGGAGTCGCCGTCGTTGCGGTAGTTCTTGGCCGCGTTGATGCCGCCCTGGGCGGCGATGGAGTGGGCGCGGCGCGGGGAGTCCTGGTAGCAGAACTGGACGACGTGGTAGCCCTGTTCGGCGAGCGTCGCGCCGGCCGAGCCGCCCGCGAGGCCGGTGCCCACGACGATGACCGTGTGCTTGCGGCGGTTGGCGGGGTTGACCAGCTTGGCCTCGAAGCGGCGGCGGTCCCAGCGTTCGGCGACAGGCCCGGTGGGTGCCTTGGTGTCGGCGATCGGCTCGCCGGTCTCGTAGTTCAGGTAGTTCATTGTCAGCTCACGACTCCGGTCATGACGGCGACGGGTACCGAGATGAAGCCCACCGTCAGTACCAGGGCAAGGACGTTGGCGGCGGACTTGAGAAGGCGGTCGCGGGTCGCGTTGCCCACGCCGAGGGTCTGGGCGGCGCTCCAGAAGCCGTGCCGGACGTGCAGGCCGACGGCGAGCATCGCCGTGATGTAGATGGTGTTGCCGTACCAGGTGGAGAAGGTCGCGAGGACGTTCTCGTACGGCCGCCCGTGCTGCGCGTTCTCGTTGACGGTGAGCGTGGTCAGGTCCAGCAGGTGCCAGACGATGAACAGGCCCAGGATGATCCCGCCCCAGCGCATGGTGCGGGTGGCGTAGCTCGCGCGGGGCCGCTTGTGGACGTACTTGCTGGGGCGTGCCCTGATGTCGCGCCTGCTCAGCTGGTACGCCGACACGCCGTGCAGCACGACGGCCGCGAGCAGCACCACGCGGACGATCCAGAGCGCCCACTCGTAGTGCAGGAAGGGCTCGCCGATGGTGCGCAGCCAGTGGGCGTAGCCGTTGAAGTCGTCGGATCCGAAGAAGATCTTGAGGTTGCCCAGCATGTGGAGGACCAGATAGCCGAGCATGATCAGGCCGCTCACGGCCATGACCGTCTTCTTCCCGACGGTCGATCCCCAGATTGTGCGGGTGATGGACGGTCGTCGGTCCGTCCGCGTTGCCAGAGCCATGGACCAGACGCTACGGCCGCGGGTGCCAAGAGGTCCAAGACATGGCCCGGCTGAACTCGATAGGCACTTCCTATCGAGGGCTATCGTGGTGCCATGCAGTTCCAGCAGCTCCAGTACTTCGTGGCCGTCGCCGAGACCCGGCACTTCACGCGGGCCGCGGAGCGGGTGCACGTGTCCCAGCCGTCGCTGTCGCAGCAGGTCAGGGCCCTGGAGAAGGAGCTCGGGGCGGAGCTGTTCAGCCGGGCGAGGGGCAACATCGCGCTCACGGACGCGGGCGAGGCGCTGCTGCCGCTGGCTCGGCGGATCCTCGCCGACGCGGACACCGCCCGGCACGAGGTGCAGGAGCTGGCCCAGCTGCGGCGCGGGCGGATCAGGCTCGGGGCGACGCCGAGCGTGTGCACCGGGCTGCTGCCGGACGTCCTGCGCGCGTTCCACGATCTGCACCCGGGGATCGAGCTGCTGATCGAGGAGGGCGGCTCGCACGATCTCGTACGAGAGCTGGCGCGCGGCGCACTGGACCTGGCGCTGGTGGTGCTGCCGCTGCCGACGCCGTCGCCGGCGCTGACCACGGTGGAGCTGCTGCAGGAGGACCTGGTGGTGGTGTCCTCGGCGGCTGCGGAGGCGCCGGTGCCGCGGCGGGCCGCCCGGATCGCGGATCTGCATGGGGTGCCGCTGGTGATGTTCCGGCACGGGTACGACCTGCGGGAGCTGACGGTGGCGGCGTGCCGGGCCGAGGGCTTCGAGCCCTCGTTCACGGTGGAGGGAGGCGAGATGGACGCGGTGCTCGGGTTCGTGCGGGCGGGGCTGGGCGTGGCGGTGGTGCCGCAGATGGTGGCGGCGCGGTCGGGGCGCGACCTGCGGGTGACGGCGCTGGCCCCGCCGGGGCTGCGGCGGACCATTGCGCTGGCCCACCGCAGCGATGTGGCGCCGCCGCGTGCGGCACGGGAGCTGCAGCGGCTGCTGCTGCGCACACGCACGCCTGGGCCTGCCCGGCCCGGCCCGGACGCGTGACCGGCCATGCGGCCCCGCAGGGCCCACCGTCGTCGGAGGGGCCGGTGCCTGGTCAGTGCCCACCCGTTCCTCGCCCTGGCGGCGGTCGTCATTGATCAAGCCCGAACCAGCCGTCACTCCGGCGACAACTGCCTGCCCACGGTGCCGGCCCAGTCGGCGAACGTGGTCCATGGAATGTCCGGGTAGCAACGGTGCAGCGCCGGGATGTCGACTCGGTAACCGGGCCCGTGAAGGTAGCTCCACATCGCGCCCATGTCCGCACTGCTTTCCCGGACGAGAGACAGGGGGACCTCCACGGCCTGGACGGGGCGGCCGAACAACTGCGCCAAGTCGTGGCCATCTGAAGAGGCGTGGGATCGTCGGACGCGACTTCGATCCTCCTGCCCAGATGTCCCGGGCGGTCTGCGACCACTGCGGCAACCAGTGCGCCCAGATCGTCGCGGGCGAGCTGCTGCAGCGGTCGCTCCGGCGGGAGCGGCAGTTCGCTCCTGCCCAGGGAACGGACCATGTCCCACACCGGCCTGTGGTTGACGCCCTGCGCCGGCGTTCCTCGGTGTGCCCGCCGGGAGCGGCGCAGAATCCCTCTCGTGCACGAGATGCCGGCACTCGTCCACGTCGGGTGGATGGAGCAACTGCCGCCTTACGAGCCTTCACGCCTTCACCCAGTCATCGTGTACTTCAAGGCCCGATTCGATGACACATCCAAACCGGATAGTGGGGCGTATCTGCGCGCAGCGATGTTAGGTTGCTCGTCGATGACTGAATCCAATCCCACGCCGCCATGCGCACAGCCCCCCAACGGGGATGCTTTGCGACTCCCCGCCGCCGGCGGGGCGGCTTCAGCTTGGATCACTCTGTTGACCACCGAGCACTACAATCTCCAGACTGCGCGTGCCGGCACAATCGGTGAGGCCAACGGCCGCGCCAGCATCTTTCTTGGGGCGGTGTCTGCCGCCCTTATCGCCCTCGGTTTCTACGGCCATGCGGGGCGCAGTGCCGGTACCACTATCTTTCAGATGGTGGTGCTTTCATCCTTGGCCTTCCTGGGCATCGTGACCTTCGTCCGATGCGTGGAAATCTCGATTGACGATTGGCATTTCTGCCTTCGCATCACGCAACTGCGCGCGATCTACACGGAGCTGGTACCGGAGCTGGCTGAGGCTCTCCGCGAGGTCGCGGGATCGGAACAGGCCGTGGTCATGCTTACACCGCGTCTGCGGCCGTTTCAGCGGATGCTCAGCGTTGCCGGCAGCATCGGCGTCATCACCAGCGTCATCATCGGCGCGGACGCAGGCGTCCTGGTCTACGGCGTCGGAGCTCCCGTCGCTGCCGCGCTTCCGTCCGGAGTTGCGATCGGATTGATCGCGGCCTGGGCCAGCGTACGTTTCCAGAGTGCTCGCTGGAAGGGTGCCACTGCCGCAGGAGCCACCGCGCCCGAATGACGAGGTGGGGCGTCGGCCGGTGCGGGCGAAGACCCCACCTCCGCCCTCCGGCCGCCTGCCGAGTGGCCTGTGCGCCGCTACCAGCCTCGGACGGTGGCGTGCATCTCCCACACGAGGATCTCCGCGCCCGCAGGCTGCTCGGCCGTGATGCGCTGGCCGCCGGTCGCAGTGAAGCGCACCGCGTCACCCTCCTGGAGCTCTCCTGTGCCCTCCAGGAGGACATTGCCTCTTGGCACGTACAGATGGAGGAACGGGGCCTCGGGCAGCACGACCGAGCCGCCCGCCGAGAGCCGCGCCGCATGCAGTGCGGCGTACTTGTTCCTGATGCGGATGGCGGTGGTGCCGGCGTGCTTGTCCATGCCGGAGGCGACCGTGGTCAGACCACCCCGCAGGAGCTCGTCGTCGATCTCCAACTGCTCGTATCCCGGGCGGATCCCGGCCTCGTCCGGGACGACCCACATCTGCACGAAGTGCACCGGGTCGGTATGGGTGCTCCCGCCCTCCAGGCGCCACGAGTCGTTCTTCTCCGAGTGCAGAATTCCCGTTCCCGCACTCATCCTCTGAGCCAGACCGGGGTAAATCAATCCGGAATGACCGGTGGAGTCCTGGTGCACCAAAGACCCCTGCAACACCCATGTGACGATTTCCATGTCCTGATGGGGATGGGTCTCGAAACCGGTCCCTGCCGTGACGATGTCGTCGTTGCTGACCAGCAGGAGACCATGATGGGTATTTTGCGGGTCGAAGTGACGGGAAAAGGAGAAGGAATGTTTGGAATCGAGCCAGGACAGGTTCGTTCTAAAACGTTCCCGATCGCGCCGCACATCGACGGTCGGCTGTACGGCTGAAGTCAACGCCGGCTCCCGTCAGTAGGAAATGAGTGGTCACAGCTTGGCCCTCGAAAGGCCCGGAACGGGGATCTCGGGAACGTGGTCGACGGAGGACCGGACATGGAGCTGAGCGCAGTGCTGGTCGGCGATCTCGGCGCAGATCCCGGCCACTTGCTCGCAGAGAGGCTCCCCGATGTCCGCCGCGGCCAAGGCCATGATCATCCTGTACTTGAGATCCTCCACCGTTCCTCCCATGCCGCCGGCTCATCGGATATACGCTAAGTGAGCCCTCGGCGCCTCGCCAGCCGGACCCGGCAGCCGTGCGGACGCGTCGGCCGGAAGGGTGCCCGGGGTGAAACAGGGGCGCGTTCCCGCGAGGCCGAGCGCGTGGGCCGGGCCACGAAGGCGCCTGGGGCGTCATGCACGCGGGCGTGACCGGCAGTGCCGAGGCTGTCAGCGGTTGCTGTTGACGCCGGGGGCATGCCGAGGGCGGTCAGGGCGCCGATGAACGCCATGGCGATGACGGCGCGCCGGGGTGGACGCATGCTGCGCGGGTGGCGAAGCAGGTCGGCGGGGCATTGAGGAGGGCGACCAGGACACCCGTTCCGAGGACGGAACCGAGTTGGCGGGCTTTCGCGCACCTCGGTGTTCTCCGTGGGCAGGGATTCCGGGCCCCACGCCCAGGCCCCCCTTGAGCGAGGCCGGCACGGCGGCGCCGTCCTCGTCGTCCTCGGCCAGCGGGCCCCGAGTCCCCGCCCGGGCGGAGCCCGGGCGCACCCCCCGGCCCGGGGCCGGGAGCCCGCCCCGGCCCGGGCGCAGGACGGAGGACTACACCGCGTCCGCCAAGGACAGGGAGTGGAGGCGGTCCGGCGGGCCGGGGCGGGCGTAATACCAGCCCTGGGCGGTGTCGCAGCCCAGTTGGCGCAGTTGCTCGGCCTGCGCGCCTGTCTCGACGCCCTCCACCGTCACCGCGAGTTCGAGGCTGTGCGCCAGGGAGACGATGCCCTCGACGATCTTGATGTCCACGGGGTCCGCCGGATGCCGCTGCATGCCCTGGGTGAACGAGCGGTCGAGCTTGAGGACGCTCACCGGGAGCCGCCGCAGATTGGCCAGATTCGAGTAGCCGGTGCCGAAGTCGTCGAGTGCTATGTCGACACCCATCTCGGCGAGTTGCCGCAGCGGCTTGAGGAGGTCCTCGTCCGCGCCGATCAGCGCGGACTCGGTAACCTCCAGGCACAGCGCCCCCGGCTCCAGGCCCGAGCGCTCCAGGACGTCCACCGTGTCGGCGACCAGTCCGGGATGGTGCAGTTGCGTCGGCGACAGGTTGACGTTGATCCGCAGGGGCCGTGCGGTCCCGCCGACCGGGGCCTGATCGTGCCAGAACCGGGCCTGGTTCACGGCCTCCTGGAGCACCCAGCGGCCCAGCGGCACGATCAGGCCGGTGTGCTCGGCGAGCGGGATGAACCGGTCGGGCCCGAGCACCCCGTGCTGCGGATGGCACCAGCGCACCAGCGCCTCCGCCCCGTACACACTGCCGTCGCCGAGGTGCACGAGCGGCTGGTACTCGATGAAGAACTCACCGCGCTCCAGCGCCGCGGGCAGCGCCGTGGTCAGCCCGTGCCGGGTGATCGCGCGGGCGTCCGCCTCCGGGTCGGCGAACTCGAAGCGGTTGCCGCCGGCCGCCTTGGCCCGGTACATGGTGATGTCGGCGCTGCGCAGCACCTCCGCCGACGTCCGCTCCCCCGCCGCCCCCTCGACGATCCCGATGCTGCCCCGGACACTGATCTCACGGCCGTCGAGCGTGATGGGCGTGGCCAGTACGGCGAGGATCCTGGCGGCGAGTTCGCGTACCTCGCGCGCGGTGTCCGCGCCGGTGGTCAGCGCGACGAACTCGTCGCCGCCGAGCCGGGCCACCATCTCGCCGGGCGCGGTGGCACAGCTCTGCAGCCGGTCGGCGACCTCGACGAGCAACCGGTCGCCCGCCGAGTGCCCGAGGCTGTCGTTGATGGCCTTGAAACCGTCGAGATCGAGGTAGCAGAGCCCGAAGCGGGCGCCTTCTCCTGCGGCCAGCGCCTTCTCCAGCCGTTCGAAGAAGAGCGTGCGGTTGGGCAGTCCGGTGAGCGCGTCGTGCGTGGCCTCGTACCGCAGCCGGAGGTTGAGCAGCCGGCGCTCGGTGGTGTCCTCCATCAGCGCCAGCTGGTACTGCGGCTTGCCGTCGGCGTCCCGCAGCAGCGACACGGTGAGGTTGGTCCACAGCACCGTGCCGTCGTTGCGGAAGAACGGCTTCTCGACCCGGAAGTGCTCGCGGTCGCCGCGTACGAGCTCCTCGTACAGCTCCCAGACCTGCGGCCGGTCCTCGGGGTGGGCCCACTCGCTGACCTTGCGTCCGCGGACGTGGTGTTCCAGTCCCCCGAACATCCGGGTCAGGGTGTCGTTGACCTCCAGTACATTGCCCTCGAGATCGGCGATTCCGATGCCGACCGCCGCGCCCTCGAACACCGCGCGGAAGCGGGTCTCGGTCGTATGCAGGGCCTGCATGGCGTCGCTGCGCGCCGCGAGCGCCGACCGCGCGATGGCCTCCTGTTCGGTGAGGGTGCGCTCGCGCAGCGCATGGGCGTACCCGGCCGCAAGCGCGTGCTGCAGCCGGGCGCAGCGGGCGCGGCTGTCCTCGGCGGACTCCTGGGCGTTTCCGCAGTAGAGGACCAGATACGCATCGACGACGCCGAGGGTACGGCTGAGCGCGTCCGGGTCGGTGCAGTGCGCATCGACGAGGGCGGCTCCGACCCGCTGGGCGGCGGCGGTCTCCAGGGGACGCGCGTGCAGCGCGTCGCTCAACTGCCTGGCCAGGGGCAGCAGATGCTGTTCGAACTCGGCTCTGGTCAGCGACGTGGCCGTCACCGGGAAGATCGCCCGGCTCCAGATGGTCGCGAACCGCTGAAGTCTGTCCTCCAGGCCGTCCGGGCCCGCCGAGGGCCCCGGTGCCTGCGACGGCGGCATCACGCCTTGCGCCCCACCCCTGCGAAGCCCGAGAAGGCGTATGGGTCCTCCTGCTCGGCCGGGGTCTCGGGCCTCCACTCCGCCATGTGCACCAGTCCGGGTTCGACCAGCTCGAAGCCGTCGAAGAACCGCGCGATCTCTTCGCGGGTGCGCATGATCAGCGGGTTGCGGATGTCCTTGTAGACGCCGACCGCGCCGCCCACCCGCTCCTCGGCGACGGGGACGCCGTCGTACGAGGCGTGCGTGACGAGAATGAGGCTGCCGGGCGCCAGGGCGTCCCGCAGCTCGGCGACGGCACGCTGCGGTTCGTCGGCGTCCTCGATGAAGTGCAGGACGGAGACCAGCAGCAGGGCGACGGGGCGGTCCAGGTCGAGGAGTTCGGCGACCTCCGGGCTGTCGAGGATCTCGTGCGGCTTGCGCAGGTCGGCCCTGACGATGCCGGCGTTCTCGTTGCCCTCCAGCACCGCCTGGCTGTGCGCGACGGCGACCGGGTCGTGGTCGACGTAGACGACGCGCGCACCCGGGCTGGCCTCCTGGGCCACTTCGTGGACATTGCCGAAGGTCGGAATGCCCGAGCCGATGTCGAGGAACTGGGTGATGCCCTCGCTCACCGCGTGGCGCACGACGCGGCGCATCACGGCCCGGTTCGCCTGCATGATCTTGGGAAGGCCGGGGACGAACTCCATCGCCTTGCGCGCCGCTTCCCTGTCGACCTCGAAGTTGTGCGAGCCGCCCAGGTAGTAGTCGTAAATGCGGGACACGCTCGGCACCGATATGTCGATGCCCGGCGGGGCCCAGGCGGGACGCTCCATTGATATCTCCAACAAGTCGCCACGGGACGTACGGCCATGCAAATGGCCGGTGTTCGAGCCGAGGCTACTGATCGCCCGCCAAATGAGCGAGCAGAAACGGAAATTACCGGTCCGTTCTTGGTCACACATGCCGTCGGCACGTGCGGCCGGCCCGCCGTCACGCGGGGGGCGTGAACGGCGGGCCGTCGGGCCGGAAGCGCTGCGTGGGGACTACTTGGACGCTCCGACCAGCTTCCCCTGGGGCGATACGGCGTACCAGGTACCGCCCACGCCCTGGCCGTTGGTGTCACCGGGCTTGGAGTCGCCGGAGTAGGTGTAGATCGGCCAGCAGTCGATGGTCTGCTGCTGGATTCCGTCGGGACGGTCGAAGGTGACGAAGCCCTTCTTGAGGATGCCCTCGGTGTCGTTCTTGCCGACCGGCGCGACGACCGGCCACTTCTCCAGGCAGGCCCCGGTGCAGGCGGTCTTCATCGGCCAGGCCGAGTCCTTCTTGAAGCGGTAGACCGTCATGCCGTTCTTGTCCACGACGATGTCGCCGAGCTTGGGGTCCTTGCGGACGGAGAGGCCCGCGAGGTCGGCGGGTTCGCCGCCGGCCTCTTCCGCGCCGTCGCCGGCACCGCCGGGGGCGGCCTTCTTGCCGTCCGGGGCCGAGGCGAACCATGTGCCGCCCACGCCCTGGCCGTTGACGTCACCGGGCTTGGTGTCCTTGGCGTACCGGTACATCGGCCAGCCGCCGATGGTGAGCTGCTTGCTGCCGTCGGCCCGGGTGACCTCACCGATCACCGAGTCGTCGGTGCCGGGGGCGGCGGTGACGTCGCCGGCCGCCACGACCGGCCAGGCCTTCGCGCAATCGCCTTCGCAATTCGACTTCGGCGGGCTGGCGGTGTCCTTGTCGAAGCGGTAGAGGGTGAAGCCCTCGCTGTCGGTGAGGACCTTGCCGAGCTTCTTGCTGTCCGCGACAGCGAGCTGTCCCGCCGTCTTGGGGGCGGTCGCGGCGTCGGCGCCGGATCCGTACCCGTCGCCGTATCCGTCGGCGGCCGGCTGCTGCGCGGGGTTGGCCGCACCGACCGCCTGACCATTGGGTGTTGTCGTGCCCTGCTCCTGACCGCACGCCGTCGTCAGCGCGAGTACGGCCGCTGCAGTCACCGCGAGCGAGGCGTTACGCCAGGTATTCATGTCAACTCCCGTTGTGCCTGGTCCTGTTGTGGCGCCTGGGGTGCGCCCCGTTGATGACCCTAGGTACGGGCGGGAGGGCTCGGAGCGTTCAAAGGGATCCGGAAAAATCTTTCGGAGCCGCAAACCCGGTCTGCCGACAACCCCACCATCAGGGGAATCGGGACCTGTTCGGGCGTGCCCGGCACACCTGTGGATCATGCTCACCGGCGTGTACGGATCGCTCGTCAGGCGGCTCTTGTCAGCCGCCGCACTCGCCTGGCTGCTGGCGGCCCCGGTGCCCGCCGCTGCCGACAACTGCGCGTACGCCTCGGTCGGCGGCGACGGCTCGGCCTCGGCCGTGGCGGTCGCGGGCAGCGGCCACTGCACGGCCGGCCCGTCGCCCGCCCCGAAGCCGACTCCTCCGCAGCGGCCGGCCCCGCCACCGCCACCCGAGCCACCACCGCCTCCGCCTCCACCTCCGCCACCACCGCCTCCGCGGGTCGAGCCCGAGCCTCCCCCGCCACCTCCCCCGCCTCCGCCGCCCTCGCCGTCCGTACGGCCGAAGTCCGCTCAGCCGAGTCCGGTCGCGCTGCCCCACTACCGCAGACCACAGCGCGAGGAACCGCGGGGCGGCCCGTCGCTCGTGTCCCTCACGCTCCTTGTCACCGCGCCCGCGGTGCTCGCCGCGGCCTTTCTTCGTCCCCGCTCCCGCTAGCCTCCGGAGGTATTTGTGTCGGAATGGGTCGTACTGACGATCGCGATGGCCGCCGCATGCGCGGTCGTCCTGACGATCACGGTCATCAACCACCGCCGCATCGGCGAGGACGACGACCCGTCGGAGACCCCCTGCGTCATCGAGTACATGACGATGATGATCGGGGTGGTGTACGCGATCGTGCTGGGCCTGGCCATCGCGGGCGTCTGGGAGGCGCGCAGCTCGGCCCAGGACTCGGTGCGCCACGAGGCCCAGGCGCTGCACGAGGTGCACGCCCGCGCCGAGGTGTACCCGGCCGGGGTGCGCACCCGCATCCGGAACGACATCGACGCCTACGTCAGCCAAGTCGTCAACGACGAGTGGCGCGCCATGGCCGAGAAGGGCACCCTCACGGAACGCGGCGACGAACTCCTCGCGCAGGTGCGGCGCGACGTCACGGACTACGTGCCGAAGACCGACCACGAGGGACAGGCCTACCAACCGATGGTGGACCAGGTCGCGGCGGCCGACGATGCCAGAGGCTCGAGGGGCCAGAGCATCGAGGCGACGATGCCCGGCGTGGTGTGGTTCGGACTGATCACGGGCGCCGCGGTAACAGTTGGCCTGATCTTTACGCTCCAGATTCGCCGGACTTTCCGGGAACTGCTTCTCGCAGGGCTGTTCAGCGCACTGATCGCCTTCCTGCTCTTTCTTATCTGGGATTTCGACGCACCGTTCGGACGTGGCATTTCGGCCACGGCCGATCCGTTCATCGCCCTCTTCCCACAGATCCACGAATGACGCCTCATGAGGGTCCGAGGCACCCGCGTGGCGTAGCGCCGATACCCATGTCGTTCCGCCACTCGGGTGACCTGCGTGCCCCATTCGCCCGTCTGAGATCGCGGGTGTGATAGTGCGCTCCTAGCGTTCCGGGTATCGAGGTGCATTCCCTGCCTTTGTGGAAACCCGTTCCGCAGCTGCTCCTCGGGGACCCGGAGGATTGATCATGCGCGCGATACCCGTCGCGTCCGCCGCTCTGCTGGGAGCGGCCGCCCTCGCCCTCACCACTTCCGCGGCGACAGCCGCAGCCGGTGCCGACGGCTCGGGCGGCGCCCCCGCGGCACCACGCAAGCAGCCCTTCTCGTTCTCCGTCTCACCCTCGACCGTCGCCCCGGGCGGGCAGGTCACCCTGACCGTGTCCGGCTGCAACACCTCGGCCACGGCCTCCTCCGGCGTCTTCGACACCGTCACCATCCCGCCGGGCCTCACGGGCACGGCGACGGTCGACTCGGACGCCAGACGTGGTGCCGTGTACTCGGTGACGTTCACCTGCCGAGGCCAGTCGGGGACGAGCGATCTGACCATCGCCGGCGGCACGAGCGCCGCCACGACCCGCTCGACGGCCACGGCCGCCGCCGCCTCCCCCCAGGGAGTCAGGGGCGGCCTCGGCGGCAGCGTCGAGAGGATGGACGCCGGCGAGATCATTACCGGTGCGGTGCTCGTGCTGGTCGCGTCGGGCGGCGTCTTCTACGTGGTGCGCAGGCACCTGGGCAACCGGCTCCACTAGCAGGCCCCGCCACCGCCGCGCCCGCCTCATCCCGCACTCCGCGGAAGAACCACAACCACAACCACACAGCAGCACAAGCCCGTTGGGAAGGAGACCAGTAGCAGGGGGGGGGGGACGGGGAGGGGGGGAGGAGAGGGGGGGGGCGGGGGGGAGGGATGTTCAGTAAGCTGGGGGGGGATGCCCGAGAAGACGGACCCATCGCCAGCGG
>NZ_JBHWKX010000042.1:44139-65414 GCF_042730885.1 Streptomyces sp. NPDC059909 | reverse complement strand
CCCCGCCCGTCGCCGTGTGGCGACCGGATGTGATGACCGGTCTCAGCCGATCTGCGCGCCGACCGCCTCCAGTGCGGTCGTCACCGGCTGGAAGAACGTCTCGCCGCCCGAGGTGCAGTCCCCGCTGCCGCCCGAGGTGAGGCCGACCGCGTCCCCGTCCCTGGTGAACAGGGCGCCGCCGCTGTCGCCCGGCTCCGCGCAGACGTCGGTCTGGATGAGCCCGGTGACCGTGCCCTCCGGATAGTTCACGGTGGCGTTGAGGCCGGTGACCTGGCCGTCCCGCAGTCCGGTGGTGCTGCCCATGCGGAAGACCTCCTGGCCGACGGCCGCGTCGGCCGCCTGCTGGATCTCCAGCAGCTGTCCGCCGCCCACGTCGACGGCGCTCGGGGCTTGCGTGGCCGGGTCGTCGTACGTGACGAGCGCGAAGTCGCCCTCGCCGGGGAAGACGGCCTCCTGGACCGTGCCGATGGGCGCGCCGCCGGGCTCCTCCGACCACTGCTCGGCCGCGACGCCGCAGTGGCCCGCGGTGAGGAAGCCGGGCTGCCCGTCCTGCGTCGTGACGTTGAAGCCGAGCGAGCAGCGCGAGCCGCCGCCGAAGATGGCGTCGCCGCCCTCGATGAAGGGCTTGAACTCCCCCGCGGACTTCTGGATGCGGGCCATGCCGTCGCCGAGCGCCTCGACCGCCGACTCGAGTCTGTCCCACTGCCGGCCGGTGACCGTGCGGTCCGCCGTGACGACGACCTGGTTCGTACGCGGGTCGACGGCCCACGCGGTGCCGGGGACGGCCGCCTGCCGTGACAGCGACTCGGTGGCGGACTTCAGCTCGGCCGAGCTGTTCCGTACGCTCCGGGCCACCGCACCGGCCCGGCGGACCTGGACGTTCACGTTGTTGTTGTCGCCGACGACGTTGACGACGAGCTGCTGCTTGCCGGCGTCGTAGTACGCCCCGCCGTAGGAGTCGCCGAGCTGCTCGCCCAGCTGCCGGAGGAGATCCGAGGCGGACGCGGCGCTCATCTTTCTGGGGCCGCCCGGCCGGTCCTCCCCCGACCCGGACTGCGAGGCGTTGGCGTTCGGCAGCAGTACGGCCGCTGCGGCGATGCCCACCGCCCCGGCTCCAGCGAGTATGGCCTTCCGCTTGGGTATTCGCCTGTGACTCAACTCTTCGCCTCCTGCGGGGGGTACGGACTCCGGCCGCCGAGGGGGCGGCCGGGGGACGCGTCCGGCCCTTCATACGGATGGCAGGAGCCGTTCTGTTCACCGTCGCGGGAAGGAAATGTTGTTGACGGTGCGTCAGGGCGAGGCGTTCAGGACATCAGCGGATGATCGTATATTTTCCGCGAGTGACCATTTTTGTACGCCGATGGATGGCGGCTGTTGCGCTCGGGGCCGCGCTTGCCGGATGCGGGGAAGGCGGGGGCGGGACCGTCGGGGCCGACGCAACCGCTGGGGTGGCAACTTCCAGTCCCAGCGGAAGTCCCAGCCCCGCCCCCAGCGCCTCCGCATCGGCGACGCGACCCGCCGCCGCGGCCGAGCCGCCGACCATGGCGCCCGGGCCCGCCGGTCTGACCCCCGTCTTCGAGCGGGCATGGTCGTCCGCCGGAACGTCCACGGGAAGGTCCACCGGAACCTCCGCCGGTTCGTCCGCCGGGGAGAAGATCGTCGCGCTCACCTTCGACGCCGACATGACGGCGGATCAGGGGCCGCGGGCCGCTCGGGGCGAACGGTTCGACAATCCGGCGCTGATCGCCACGCTGCGCCGGCTGAAGGTCCCCTCCACCGTCTTCATGACCGGCCGCTGGGCCGAGGAGTACCCCGGCCAGGCCCGGTCCATCGGCAACGACCCGCTCTTCGAGATCGCCAACCACTCGTACAGCCACTACGCCTTCGCGTCGCCGTGCTACGGACTGCCGGAGGTCGGCGAGGACGAGATGGCCGCCGACGTCGAGCGGGCCTTCGAGGCGTTCCGTGCGGCCGGGGCGAGCAATGTCGTGCCGTACTTCCGCTTCCCCGGCGGCTGCTACGACGAGGACGCGCTGCGGGCCCTCGCGCCCACGAAGGTCACGGCCGTGCAGTGGGACGTCGTCAGCGGCGACGCCTTCGCCAAGGACCCGGCGGCGGTGGCGGACCAGGTCCTGACGGGCGTCAGGCCGGGCTCCCTGGTCGTCATGCACTGCACGCGCAGCGCGGCGCCGGTGACGGAGCGGGCGATCGCACACATCGTGCCGGCGCTGCGGGGGCGCGGGTACCGCTTCGTGAAGGTGTCCGAACTGATGGCGGACGGGCGCATTCCAAGCCCGTCCGACGATTGAGGACGGACACACCGTCCCACCGTCGGTGCAAGGCACGCCCCAAGGGCCCAGGGGAGATCCTCCTGGGCCGACGAAACCGCCGTACGTGGCGCGTCGCCGCCTCGCGAAGGGCGTGTCCGTCCACAGAGGACGGCAAAAAGATCCGTCCACAGGGGGCGGCAAAAAGAAAAGGCAAGGAGGTCACCCACTCCTTGCCACTCTCAACTTATAGCGCACTAGGGGGCTTGCGGCAAGACCCGGGTCGTGGGGCAGAATCGCGGGCCGAGGTCAGAACCTGCAGAAATGGGAGATTCACGAAGTGTGTGCGTTGTTGTCGGTTTATTGGTCGTGCGGTGGCATCGAGCCGATGGTGGGACGCGCGCTGCGGTTGCGGGCACTCGACACCGAGGTGCGGGTGTGCACGCCGCCGGACGTCGCGGCAGCGACCGCGGATCGGAGCTGATGACATGAACCCCCTGACCACCAGTGCGTTCGACCTTCCCGACCACCTCTCCCCCAAGGCCGACCCGGCGCTGATCGACGGCGACGAGCAGCACTTCGCGGCCATCGCGGAGAGCCTCGAGCAAGCGATCGCCGAACTGTCCGACCGCCTCGATGCCGAGCGCAGGGCTCCCGGCGGCATCGGCCGGGAGGCGATGGACCGGGACACGGAGATCCACCGGCTGACCGGTCGCCTGCGTGCCCTGCGTCGCTTCGGTTTGGACCTGTGCCTCGGACACATCGTCAGCGCAGACAACCCCGAGCCCGTGTACATCGGACGCCTTGGCCTCACCGACAGCGCGGGGCGTCGGCTGCTGCTCGACTGGCGCTCCCCCGCGGCCGAGCCGTTCTTCGCAGCGACCCACGCCGGCCCGATGGGTCTGGCAAGCCGCCGCAGGTATCGCTGGACCCGCGGCCGGATCAGCGACTACTGGGACGAAGTGTTCACCGCTGACGGGCTCGAAGGGCACGCCGCGCTCGACGACCAGTCCGCGTTCATCGCCAGTCTGGGCAGCAACCGGTCGGCCCGGATGCGCGACGTGCTCGCCACCATCCAGGCCGACCAGGACGCCGTCATCCGGGCGGGATCCCGCGGTGCTCTGGTCGTCGACGGCGGTCCGGGTACGGGCAAGACCGTCGTCGCTCTGCACCGCGCCGCCCACCTCCTCTACTCCGACCCTCGCCTCGGTCACCGTCGGGGCGGTGTGCTGTTCGTCGGTCCGCACCAGCCCTACCTGGCCTACGTCGCCGATGTCCTGCCCAGCCTGGGAGAGGAGGGCGTGCAGACCTGCACCCTGCGCGACCTCGTCGCCGAGGGAGCCGGAGCAGCAATCGAGACCGACCCGACCGTGGCCCTTCTGAAGTCGTCCGCGGACCTGGTGAAGGCGATCGAGCCGGCCGTCGCCATCTACGAGGAGCCGCCCACCGAGGGGATGACGGTCGAGACGCACTGGTCCGACATCTGGCTGAGCGCCGACGACTGGGCGGCGGCGTTCGCAGCAGTGGAGCCGGGTACGCCGCACAACGAGGCGCGCGACCAGATCCGGGAGGAGCTGCTCACGATCCTGATGGACAAGGACGACAGTGACGCCCCGCCCGAGCTGCTCCGGGGGTCGCTGCTGCAGGACCGAGAGCTGATCAAGACCCTCAACCGTGCCTGGCCGATGCTCGAAGCGAGCGACCTCGTCGGAGATCTGTGGTCGGTGCCCGCCTACCTGCGCAAGTGTGCTCCCCGGCTCAGCCCTGATGACATTCGCAAGCTGCAGCGCGAGGACGCCCAGGCCTGGACGGTGTCCGACCTGCCGCTCCTGGACGCGGCACGGCAGCGGCTCGGCGACCCGGAGTCGTCAGCGCGCAAGCGCCGGCACGACGCCTCCGTCGCCGCCGAACGTGCGCACAGGGCCGACGCCATCGACAGCCTGCTGCAGAACGTCCTGATCGACGAGAGCGAAGGCGCGATGGGGATGCTGCACGGACGGGACCTGCAGGACACCCTGATCGACGAGAGCGCACTGCCCAGCACCGAACCGGACCTGCTCGCCGGCCCGTTCGCGCACATCATCGTGGACGAGGCGCAGGAACTGACCGACGCGGAGTGGCAGATGCTGCTGCTGCGCTGCCCGTCCCGGAGCTTCACCATTGTCGGGGACCGCGCCCAGGCCAGGCACGGGTTCACGGAGTCGTGGCAGGAACGTCTCGAGCGGATCGGGCTCGACCGGATCAACCTGGCCTCCCTGAGCATCAACTACCGCACGCCGAAGGAGGTCATGGCCGAAGCCGAACTGGTCATCCGAGCCGAGCTCCCGGACGCCAATGTGCCGACCTCCATCCGCAGCAGCGGCATCCCCGTCGTCCACGGATCCGTTTCGGATCTGGACGCGATCCTCGACACCTGGCTCGCTGCGCATGCCGACGGGATCGCCTGCGTCATCGGCGATCCCACGTTCCGGGCGACGTCCCGCGTCCGGTCGCTGACCCCGGAACTGTCGAAGGGGCTCGAGTTCGACCTGGTCGTCCTCGTCGACCCGGAGGAGTTCGGCAAGGGTGTCGAAGGAGCGGTCGACCGCTATGTCGCGATGACCCGGGCGACCCAGCAACTCGTCATCCTCACGAGCTCCTGACGTCTAGCCGGAGCAGGCCGTGCGTTCGGCCTCGCGCCATTCGCAGACCGGGCAGAGGGTGGCGCCCTTGACCGACTCGGGGTACTCGGTCGGGTCTCCGCACAGCACGCAGTCCGCGAACGGGCCCTCGGCCTGTTCGGGCGCGGAAGGACGCGCGGGGGACGGGCCCGCCGCGGGCTCGCAGTACGGGGACGACGCTTCGGTCATGCGTACGAGCTTAGTCCCCGTCGTCGCACCGGCGGTTCAGCACGCACACCAGCGCGGCCGCCCCGGCCGCGACCGCCACCGCCGCGGCAAGCGGAAACACCGTGTGGTGCACGGCGCCGTGCGGGAGCCGGTCACGAGGGCGGTCACGGCGGCCTGCGCCGGAGAGCCGGTGGTGACCAGGACCAGGAGCGATGCGAGCGCGGTCGCGGCGAGCGACCAGGCCCGCCCGCGCAGCAGCGGCCGGGCACGTACGCCGTCCGAGGCCGCCCCGTGACGCGCCCCTCCGTCGGCGCGTCGATCCCCGCGAGCAGCCGCAGCAGCGTGGACCTGCCGCTGCCGTCCCTGGACGCGGACGAGGGTGCGCGCGGGCAGGTCGAGGCCGACGCCGCGCAGCACCCACGGCCCGGCCGGCCCGTAACGGCCGGCCGACTGCCCGCAGTCTCAACTGGCGGCGGCCTTCTGCGGAGTGGCCTCGCTGGGCCTGACGATCACGAAGCCCTCGCCCTGGAGCATCAGCTGGACCGCCTCGCCCGAACCGCCGCGGAGCATCGAGCCGATGGACTGCGAGCGGTGCAGCGAGGTGTTCAGCTGGGCGCTCCAGCCGACGACCGCGTCGGTGTCGACGTACACCGGCTGCTGCGCCGAGACGGGTATCACGATCGGGTTGCCCTCGCAGATGACGCCGAGCTTCCCGTATCCGGTGAACAGGCTGTTGAAGAGGCCGCCGCCGGTCATTCCGGCGCCCTTCACATGCCGGATCTCGTACGACAGCGTCGAGTCGAAGCACAGCACGTTACGGCCGTTGACGGTGAGCGCGTCGCCCTGCTCGACGTCGACGATGAAGCAGTTCGCGGCCTCGTGCGCGAACCAGGCCTCCCCCTGCCCGCGCACGGCCATCAGCGGCAGGCCCTCGCCCGTGACGGCCCGCTTGAGCATGCCGCCTATGCCCTGGCCCTTGCGCTCGAACTGCAGATTGCCGCGGAAGGCGATCATCGAGCCCTGGCGCGCGAGCATCTCCCCGTTGACCGCGTACTTGATCGATTTGGCGTTCTGCAGGCTCATGCCGGGTACGGAAGCCTGCTGCGCCATGTTCTCGGTGGCAAAGAGATCGCTCTTCATGCGGGGCATCGTCGCCCGGAGGGTTTCATTCCGCCAACATCCTCCAGGATGAGCTTTGGCAGACTGTCCGGGTGAGCAGCCATGACAGCCGTCCCGACAGCCCCTTCCGGCAGGAGCGCACCCCGCGCGACGAGGCCCCGCAGTTCGTCCTCCCGCTCGTGGTGCGGATCGAGAAGACCGCCCCGCCCTCCCGCACCGACGCGCTGGAGACCGCGGCGCGCGCGGTGCTCGTGCTGCTCTCCGACGAGCGCTCGCTCGGGGACGGTCCGTGGGCGCAGGCCGTGCGGGACTGGCAGGACGCCCGGATCCGCAAGGTGGTGCGGCGGGCGCGCGGCGCGGAGTGGCGCAAGGCGTCGGCGCTGGAGGGCATCACGGTGACGGGCGGGTCCGCCGAGGTGCGGGTGTTTCCGCCGGTGCCGCTGGACGGCTGGCCCAAGGACCTGGCGAAGCTGCAGGTGTCGGGCACGGAGCTGGAGGACCCCGAGGGGCCGGCCGGTGTCGTCGGCCCCGGCCGGGCGCTGATCTGGCTCAATCCCGACCTCCACATGTCGACGGGCAAGGAGATGGCGCAGGTCGGCCACGGCGCCCAACTGCTGTGGTGGGACATGGACGAGGCCGAGCGCAAGGCGTGGCGCGAGGCCGGATTCCCGCTGGCCGTGCGGACCGCGCACCCCGGCCGCTGGGCGGAGCTCGTCACGAGCGGCCTGCCGACGGTCCGCGACGCGGGCTTCACGGAGATCGCGCCGGGCTCGGTCACGGTCGTCGCCGGGCATCCCGTGCGCGACTGACGCGACTGACGCGACTGACGCGACTGACGCGAACGAACGGGCCGTCGGCGCGAGCGGGGACGGTACGCGACGGAAAGGCCCGTCCGCCCGGGCTGCGCCGGTGCGCGACTGAACCGACCGCCGCCCGGGTCCGTATCCGACTGAACGGAACCCCGCCCCGTTACGTACCTCCCAGTACTGCCAAGTAGGTTGAACCACCGGTTTCGGTTGCCGGTTGATTCCGCGGTACGCACATCAGCTCGGGAGGAACACTTGTTGCGGCGCATCAACGGGACAGCACTCATCATCGCGGCCCTGGTCGCCACGGTCGGCGCGCTCGCGTTTCCCGTCTGGTCCTACGCCGACCGCTCCGGCACCGGGCAGGCCAACCTCAACGCGTCGAGCGTGGCGACACAGTGGGGCCCGCTGTCGGCGACCGACCGCGACCTCCTGGTCAAGGTGCGGCTGGCAGGACTCTGGGAGCTGCCCGCGGGCCAGCAGGCCATCGAGCGCGCGCCGAGCCAGGCCATCAAGGACGCGGGCGACCATCTCGTCGTCGGGCACACCGACCTCGACCAGCGGGCCCGTGACGTGGCGGCGAAGCTCGGCGTCGAGCTGCCGAACCAGCCCACTGAGCAGCAGCAGGACTGGCTGCGGGAGCTGTCGGCGGCGAGCGGGCGCGATTACGAGGTCAAGTTCGCGAACATCCTCCGCATGGCGCACGGCAAGGTCTTCGCGCTGGTCGCCCAGGTCCGCCACAGCACGCGCAACACGCTGATACGGCAGCTGGCGAGCGACGCCAACCAGACCGTGCTGGACCACATCACCATGCTGGAGGCCACCGGACTGGTGGACTTCGACGCGATCGCCAACGACGCGGCCGGTCTCGCGACGGCCAGCCCCACCGGCCCGCCGGCCCCGAACGGCAACATTCCGCCGGCGCCGTCCCCGGCGGCTCCCACGGGCCAGGACCAGTCGTTCACGTCCCGCCCGTCGACGCAGCCCGGCCCGCCGACGGCGGTCAACACCAACCGTCCGCTGCCCGGGACCCAGCAGTAGCGGAGCGTCGTCCGGAATCGTCCCGGAACCTCAAATCAACCTCTGAACGTCCCCTCCTCTGGATTCGGCAGGGTCCGGCGGGGCCATGACCCCTGCACATGCAGAGGAGGGGGACCCATGAAGAGGCTCGACAGGCTCGGCACGGGCATCGGCTGGCGCCCGGAGATCGCCGACAGCGTGGAACGGCTGCCAGGCCTCGACTGGGTCGAGGTCGTGGCGGAGAACGTGTGCCCCGGGCACCTGCCGGACTCCCTCGTACGGCTGCGGGAGCGCGGCGTCACGGTCGTCCCGCACGGAGTCTCCCTGGGCCTCGGCGGCGCCGAACGCCCCGACCCGGCCCGGCTCGCGGCCCTGGCCGAGCGGGCGGAGGCGCTCCGCGCCCCGCTGGTCACCGAGCACATCGCCTTCGTCCGCGCGGGCGGCCCGCTCACCGCGTCCCCGCGCCTGGAGGCGGGCCATCTGCTGCCGGTCCCACGCACCCGGGACGCCCTGGACGTCCTCTGCGAGAACGTCCGCATCGCCCAGGACTCGCTGCCGGTGCCGCTCGCCCTGGAGAACATCGCCGCGCTGATCTCCTGGCCCGGCGAGGAACTGACGGAGGGCCAGTTCCTGGCCGAGCTCGTCGAGCGCACGGGGGTCCGCCTTCTGATCGACGTCGCCAACCTCCACACCAACCACGTCAACCGCGGCGAGGACCCCGTGACCGCGCTCGACGAGCTGCCGGTCGAGGCCATCGCCTACGTCCACGTCGCCGGCGGAGTCGAACGCGACGGCGTCTGGCACGACACCCACGCCCACCCGGTGACCCGCCCGGTCCTGGACATCCTGGCGGAGCTGCGCTCCCGCACCGACCCGCCGGGCGTGCTGCTGGAGCGGGACGACGACTTCCCGCCGCCGGGGGAACTCGAGGCTGAACTGGCGACGATCCGCCGCACCCTGGCGGCGGCGTCCCCGCTCGCGCGGCGGACCACGGCGTCGGTCACCGCTCTCCAGCAGGCAGCCCTCGCGACAGGTCAGGTGGCGGGTCGTGCGAGCGGCGACGCCGGCCGTGCCGGCCGGGATGCCCAGAGCGGTGCCCGCCCAGGGCCACGGACAACGCAGGCAGGCGCCGGCGAAGCCGCGCCGCGGAAAGCCGCTGCACCCGCAGGAACGGGAACCCCCCGGCCGCAGGCCAGGGTGACCGCCTGCCCGCTCACGGACGCGGCAGCGGCGGCGGTACCGGCCGGGGACGGGGAGCCCGCCGGACACCAGGAGCCCGGCGGGTGCCGGGCCACCGGCGACGCCGTGCGCGAGCGCGTCGGGCTCGCGCAGGCCGCCCTATTGTCCGCGCTCGTCGCGGGGACACCCGCGCCGGAGGACTTCGATTCGCGGCGGCTGCGGGTGCAGAGCCGGGCGCTCGCCGCCAAGCGCGCCGGCGTCGTGGCGAAGGTGGCCCCCGAGCTGCCGGAGATCCTCGGGGACGGCTACCGGACCGCGTTCCTCGCGTACGCCAGGACCCGGCCCATGCGCGACGGTTACCGCAGGGACGCCCTGGACTTCGCCGAGCAACTGCTCGTCGCCGGAGGCCCCGGCGACCCGGTCGCGCGGCGGCGGCTCACCCATTGGTGGCAGGACCGGGCCGGCGCCCGGCCGCCGCGTCGTTCGACCCGTCTCGTACGGGCGGCCCGCGCCGCCCTCGTCAGGAGGTGACCCGGATGGTCTTCAACGTCATCGCCGTGCTGGTGACGGTCGCCGTGGCCGTCTCCTCGACGCTGCTGATCAGCAGGCTGTCCGCCGCGCGCAGCAGCGGCCCGGGCGGACCCGTGCACGACCTGATGGAGGTCGCGTTCCTGAACGGCGGGCCCGCGCGCGTCGTCGACACCGCACTCGCCGCCATGGCCTCCGACGGACGGATCATGATCGGTGGCCCCGGCATCGTCGCCGTACAGCGGCCCGTGGCCCACGACCCGGTCGAGCGTGCCGTGCTCCACGAGACGGCTGCCGCGCCGCACGGAGCCCTGCACACGATGCGGCTCGCCGTGATGCGCAGCCCCGCCGTGCAGGAGATCGGCGACGCCCTCGCGGCGCGCGGGCTGATGGTCGAGCCCCAGGCCCTGCGCCCATGGCACCGCTGGGCCGTCGCACAGGCGCTCTGCTGCGTGCTGCTCCTCCCGATGTCGATCGTCCTGACCATCGCCCAGTTCGCGATGCGGGAGGGGGTCGACGACATCCCCGTGCCGTTCGTCGTCAAAGTGCTGCCCGCCTTCTTCGGGGGGCTGATCATCGGGCTCGCCTGCTCGGCGAAGGCACGCCGCAAGGTCACCGAGGCGGGCGGGCGGGCCGCGGCCGAGTACGCCATGGCCCATGTGTACGCCGCCGACGCGGGCCACCGCGTGGCGCTGGGCGGGCTGCGCGCGCTGCCCGACCCGCTGCTCCGGGCACAGCTGGTGGCGGCCGCCCGGCTGGTACGGACCGGCCACGCACGGCCCGTCGGCGGCCACGGGCCGGACGGCGTGCTCATTCCGGCCACCGACGACATCGTGTGGTGCGCCTCGACGGACCCGGGGTCCGGCGGCTCCGGGGGCGGTGGCTGCGGCGGCGCGGGCGGAAGTTCGTGCGGCGGGGGCAGTGGTGGCGGCAGCTGCAGCAGTGGCTGCGGCGGCTCCTCCGGCGGGGGCGGGGGTTCCTCGTGCGGAAGCAGCTCGGGCGGCGGTTCGAGCTGTGGCGGAGGGAGCAGTTCCAGCTGCGGTGGAGGGAGCAGTTCCAGCTGACTCCCGGAACCGCTCACCCGGGCCCAGCAGCGTGCGGGCCGCACGCGGGAGGCACGATGCGCTCCCACGCCTTTCCCACCCCGCGCGCAGGGCCGCCCTGGACTTCGCCGAGCAGCTGCTGATCGCCGGGCCGCCGGAGGACCCGGTCGCCCGCCTGCGGCTCACGCACTGGTGGCAGGACCGGGCCGGGGCCCGGCCGCCTCGTCGCGCAACCCGTCTCGTACGGGCGGCCCGCGCCGCCCTCGTCAGGAGGTGACCCCGATGCTGTTCAACATCATCGCCGTGCTGGTGACGATCGCCGTGGCCGTCTCCTCGGTGCTGCTGATCCTGGGCCTCGCGGCCACCCGCCGCAGCGCGCCCGGCGGCCCCGTTCGGGACGTCAGGGAAGTGGCGTTCCTCAAAGGGGGGCCCGCCCGTGTCGTCGACTCTGCGGTCGCCGCGATGGCCGTGGACGGGCGGCTCGCGGTCGGCTTCCCCGGCGTCGTCTCCGTCGTGCGGCCGGAGTCGGGCGATCCCGTCGAGCGCGCCGTGATCGAGGCGTCGGCCGCCGCGCCGAACGGGGCGCTGTACACACTGCGGCGCGCCGCGATGCGCGACCCCGCCGTGCAGGAGATCGGCAACCGGCTCGCGGCGCGCGGGCTGATGATCGAGCCCCGGTCCCTGCGTCCCTGGCGCATCTGGGCGTCCACGCAGTGGATCTGCTCGTTTGTACTGCTCCCGGCCTCGATGGGCCTGACCGTCGTGCAGTACATCGGGCGCGACGGGTACGCCGACCTCCCCCTTCCGTTCGTGGTGAAGGTCCTGCCCGCCTGCCTCGTGGGCCTCGCCGTCGGGGCCGTCTGCCAGGGCAGGGCGAAAGGAAAAGTCACGAAGGCGGGCAGGCGTGCCGCCGCCGAGTACGCCAGGGCCCATGCCCGGTCGAGTGACGCTGGGCAGCTCGTGGCACTGCGCGGCGTGCGCGCGGTGCCCGACCCGATACTCCGGGACCGGTTGGTGGCGGGCGCCGGGATGCTATGGGCCACGCGGCCGGCGACGGCGGACGGATCGTCCACAGACGTCCTGCCCGTCGTGTGGTGCGCTGCGTCCATCGCCGGCGCCGACGGCTCCGGTGGCGGGGGCTGCGGGGGCGCGGACGGCGGCAGCGGTGGCTCCGGCTGCGGCGGATCGAGCTGCGGCGGAGGAGGCGGCTCCAGCTGCGGTGGAGGGAGCAGTTCCAGCTGACTTCCCGGAACCGCTCACGGGATCAGCACCGGGCCCAGTAGCGTGCGGGCCGCACGCAGGAGGCACGATGCGTTCCCACATCTCTCTCACCCCCCGCACCACGAGTACCGGCCTGGTCGTCGTCGCCCTGACGGCGACCATCGCCGCGCTCGTCTTCCCCCTCTGGTCGTACGCGGACCGCTCGGGCACCGGAACGGCCGACCTCAAGGCCGGTTCGGTGCCCACCCGGTGGGGTCCGCTGTCCGCCGCCGACCGGGACTTCATCGTCCGCGTCAGGCTCGCCGGCCTGTGGGAGGTCCCGGCCGGCCAGCAGGCGGTCGGCCGTGCGCCGAGCCGCGCGGTCGCCGTGGCCGGTGAGCATCTCGTCTCGGGCCACACCTATCTCGACGCGCGCGTACGCGAGGTGGCGTCACGGCTCTCCATGGAGCTGCCCAACCAGCCCACGCCGGAGCAGCGCGCCTGGCTGCAGCAGCTGACGGAGGCCCAGGGCCGCGCGTACGAGGCCGGATTCACCAACATTCTGCGCCGGGCCCACGGCAAGGTCTTCGAGCTGGTCGCCAAGATCCGGCACACCACCCGCAACACGCTGGTCCGTGCCCTCGCCGACGACGCCAACACGACCGTTCTCGACCACATCAAGGTCCTGGAGGCGACCGGGCTCGTCGACTTCGACGCCCTGGCCGAGGAAGCGGCGGAAGCCGCGCGGGCCTCGGACCCCGCGGGCCGGGGCGCCCCGGGCACCGTCGGCCCCCCGCCGCCCGTGCCGGGCAGCACTCCGCGGCCCGCGGTCACGGTGACGCCGACCAGGACGTACCCGCTGCCGCCCGCGACCTCCAGACCGCCGTCCAGCTGACGGGGCGCCCGCCGCCCGGCAGCTGACGAGCCGTCCGTCCGGATCCTGACATTCCCATGGCGCCCGGACGGTGATCTCGCGTAGAACTCCGCCATGTTCTGGGTCCTTCTCCTGCTCCTGGCCTGGGCGGCCGCCGCCGTCAGTTGCGCCCGGCTCTGTCTCGCCGCGACCGGCGCGGCCCGCGACGAAGCCGCCGCCGCCCACAACGCCGACGACGACATGCACGACATACGCGACCGCTCCCCCTTCGCCGGTCGCAGGGGCCACGTCCACGACCCCGACCGTGACCGCGACCCCGACCGCGACCGCGACCGCGACCGCGAGCTGAGCCTCTACGAAGCCGCGTTCCTGGCCGGTGGCCCGCATCGCGTGGCCGAGCTGACGCTGGTGTCCATGCACCGCGCGCGCCGCCTGCTGCTCGCGCACACCGGGTGGGCCACCGTCGTCGACCCGGAGGGCATGGACGACCTGGAGCGCTCGGTGATCCGGGCGATCGGCCCGGCAGGCCAGTCACGTACCGCCGCGATACGGCACGCCACGGCCGCCGCAGGCGCCGTCCGCGCCCTGGCCGACCGGCTCGTGACCGCCGGCCTCGCCGTCCCCGATGCGGTGAGGGCGGTCATGACGAGTGCCGTGCGGGCCGTGTGGGCCGCTGCCGCGCTCACCGTCGCGCTCGCGGCCACCGCGCTGCTGATGCTCCCTCAGGAGCAGAGCCCGCCCGGGCACGTCGCGGCCTGGTTCGCGCTCCCCCTCGTGCTCACCCTGGGCTGTCTCGGCATCGCCCGCGTCGAGATCCACCCGTACACCCGCTGGGCCTCCCCTGCCGGACAGCGGCTGCTGCGCGCGCTCCCGCCCGGGTCCGCCGACGGCACGGAGCGCGCCCTGCTGACCGCCGTGGCCGTCCGCGGGGTCCGGGCGCTCGACGATCCGGCGCTGCGCGCGGCCCTCGCCGACCGCCGGTTCACGCATGGGGGTCATTGACGCCGACACCGCAGAGCGGTGCTTTACATGCGCCGCCGCTCTGGTGATCTTCGTGCCACCGGGGAAAGCCGCCGTGGGTGCGAAGGGGATACGCGATGAGAGCAGTAGCGCTGTACGGAGCTGTCGGCTCCCTGGTCCTGTCGGCCCTGGCCGTCGCACCGGCGGGCGGTGCGACCGCGACCCCCGTCGACGACCTCCTCACGCCCGAGGGCCGCGGCACCGTCGTCGCAGCCGCTCGCGCGGAGATCGCCGGGATCCCGTTCGCCGGCTGCCCCGAGGTGGAGGACCTGCCGTCGTACGTCGAGTGCGGCACGGTCGCCGTCCCGCTCGACTACGCCGATCCGCTGGGCCGTCAGATCCGGCTCACCGTCGGCCGGGTGAAGGCCACGGGCAAGCCGGCGGAGCGCCAGGGCGCGCTCGTCTACAACCCCGGCGGGCCCGGCGGCTCGGGCATGTACTTCCCGATGATGTCCAAGCTGCCCGAGTGGAAGCGGATCGCGGCGGCGTACGACATGGTCGGCTACTCCCCCCGCGGCGTGGGCCGTTCCGCCCCGCTGTCGTGCCAGAACCCGGCCGACTTCACGAAGGCCCCGACGCAGGCCCCGGCCGAGCCCTCCGCCGCCTACAAGCTGGAGCGGATCGCCCGGGCGAAGACGTACGCCCAGGGCTGCGCCCGGAACGCGGGCCCGGACCTGCGCCACTTCCACTCGCTCAACAACGCCCGCGACCTGGAGGTGCTTCGGGCGGCCCTCGGCGAGGAGCGGCTCACCTTCCTCGGCACCTCGTACGGCACGTACCTGGGCGCCCTGCACGCCACGCTCTTCCCCCGCCACGTGCGGCGCATGGTCCTCGACTCGGTGGTCGACCCGTCCCCGGACAAGATCTGGTACCGCAGCAACCTGGAGCAGTCACTCGCCTTCGAGAGCCGGTGGGCGGACTTCCGCGCCTGGGTCGCCCGGCACCACAAGACCTACGGTCTGGGGACGACACCCGCGCAGGTGCTGCTCAGCTACGAGAAGGCCCGGGCGCGGCTCTCGCACGAGCCGGCGGGCGGCAAGGTGGGCACCGTACAGCTGCAGCGGGCGTATCTGCAGGCCGGCTACTACGACGACGACTGGGCCAGGCGGGCGTACGCGCTCTCGCAGTACCTGAAGGGCAATCCCGGGCCACTGATCGCCCAGGCCGCGCCGGACCCGGCGGACGCGGCCGAGACGGAGAACGGCGACGCCGTCTACACGGCCGTCGAATGCAACGACGCTCCCTGGCCCACGGACTGGAACGTGTGGGACCGCGACAACACGGCGCTGGCGCGCCGGGCGCCGTTCGAGACCTGGGCCAACGTCTGGATGAACCTGCCGTGCGCGTACTGGCAGGCGCCCCGGCAGCGGCCGCTCGACGTGCGCACCGGTCCCGGGGAGATTCCGCCGGTGCTGATCCTGGCGGCGGAGCGGGACGCGGCGACCCCGTACGCGGGTGCGCAGGAGCTGCACCGGCGGCTCGGGGGCTCGGTGCTGGTCACGGAGCAAGGCGCCGGCACGCACGGCATCGCGGGCGGCGCGAACGCATGCGTCAACGGTCACATGGAGGCGTATCTGCTGACGGGCAGGACGCCGGTGCGGCGCGCGTCGTGCGCGCCGCACCCGCAGCCGGACCCGGTGTCGCTGGACCAGCGGGCGGTCGAGCGCAAGCTGCCGCCGGCTGTCTGATCTTCCGGGTCAAAGGGGGACGGGCCGCAGTCACGGCCCGTCCCAGGTCCTGCAGGAAATCGGTCAGGCGAGCCCGGCCACCAGGTCCGCGACGGACTTACGACGCCCGGTGCTGCATGTCCCGGGGGCCACCCCCCGGACCCCCGGCCGGAAGGTGTCACGCAAGACCGGCCACCAGGTCCGCGACGGACTTACGACGCCCGGTGTAGAACGGGACCTCTTCGCGGACATGCTTGCGGGCCTCGGAGGCGCGCAGGTGGCGCATCAGGTCGACGATGCGGTACAGCTCGTCCGCCTCGAAGGCGAGGATCCACTCGTAGTCGCCGAGCGAGAACGAGGCGACCGTGTTCGCGCGCACGTCCGGGAAGCCACGGGCCATCTTGCCGTGGTCCGCGAGCATGCGGCGGCGGTCCTCGTCGGGCAGCAGGTACCAGTCGTACGAACGCACGAAGGGGTACACCGAGACGTAGTCGCGGGGCGTCTCGTCGGCCAGGAAGGCCGGGATGTGCGACTTGTTGAACTCGGCGGGGCGGTGCAGCGCCATGTTGGACCACACCGGCTCGAGCGCGCGGCCCAGACGGGTGCGGCGGAAGAGGTTGTACGCCTCCTGGAGCTGGTCCGCGGTCTCCGCGTGCCACCAGATCATCACGTCGGCGTCGGCCCGAAGGCCGGACACGTCGTACGTGCCGCGGACAGTGACGTCCTTCGCCGCGAGCTGGTCGAACAGCTCCTGGACCTCGTCGGCGTAGCCGGAGCGGTCCTCGGGCAGGACGTCGCGCAGCCTGAAGACGGACCACAGGGTGTAGCGGATGACCTCGTTGAGGTCCTTCGCCTTCTTACCGGCGTTCGGGATCTTTTCGGGCGCACTCATGTGTCTATTCTCGCCCGTCACGGACAGTGCCGTGCACCGGGGGGGCCGTGGCGATGATCTCGTCCGCCGCGCGCCGCCCGCTGCCGATGCATGCGGGGATGCCCACGCCGTCGTACGCGGCTCCGCAGATCCGCAGCCCGGGCAGCTTGGCGACGGCGTCGCGGACGCGGGCGACCCGGGCCAGGTGCCCGACGGGGTACTGCGGCAGTCCGCCGATCCAGCGGGTGACCTCGCTCGCCACGGGCCTGGCCGTGACGCCGGTCGCTTCGCCGAGGTCGCTCAGCGACACGTCGACGAGCTCGGAGTCCTCGCGCTGGAGGTGCTCCTCCTCGCCGTAACGGCCGACGGAGGTGCGCAGCAGGAACAGATCGGGGGCGGCGTCGGACACCCAGCTCCACTTCTGTGCCGAGAAGGTGGACGCCTTGATGGTGCGGCCGTCGACGGGCGGTACGAGGAAGCCGGAGCCGGCGGGCAGCTGCCCGGCCAGGTCGGAGCGGCGGAAGGCGAGGGTGACCAGGGCCATCGAGGCGTACTCGACGGCGGCGAGCTCGGCGGACGCGGCCGGGGACTCCGCGGCGAGCAGCGCGGACGCGGACCAGGCGGGGGCCGCGAGGATCACACCGTCGGCGAGGAACGGCCGGCCGTCGGCGACGACCTCCCACACGGGGGCGCCCGCGGTGCCGGAATCCCGGTCCTCGCGCGGCACCCGGCGCAGCGCGGTCACCGGGGTCTCGGTGAGGATCTCCCCGCCCCCGGCGCGTACGGCGTCGGCGACGGCGAGCGGCAGCGTGCCGACGCCGCCTGCGATGCCCATGAAGACGGGCCCCGCCTCCTGCTGCTCCGCGGCGCGGCGCTGGATCTCGCGGACGCCGTCGAGCAGGGAGCCGTGGGTGCGCGCGGCCTCGAAGAGGGCGGGGACGGCGGCCCGCATGGAGATGCGGTAGGCGTCGCCCGCGTACACACCGCCCAGCAGCGGCTCGACCAGCCGGTCGACGACCTCGCGGCCGAGGCGCTCCGCGACGAACGCACCGACGGCGACGTCGTCGCCGACCTGGGCCGGGTGCAGGTCGCGCTCGTGCGCGATCCGGGCGAGGCCCTCCGCGGAGAGCAGCCCGGAAAGGGCGTCGGCGCTGCCCGGCACGCCCATCACATGGCCCTTGGGCATCGGGCGCAGCGCGTCGCGGGTCCACACGGACGCGGTGGTCGTCGCCGGGGGCTGCAGCCGGTCCGCGAGGCCGACGGCCCGGGCGAGGTCCACGGCCTCGGGGCGGCGGGCGAGCATCGACTCGGCGCCCAGGTCGACGGGGGCCCCGGCGATCTCCCCGGCCAGGAGCTTGCCGCCGAGCTGCGCCGTCGCCTCCAGCAACGTCACGCGCACCCCGGCGGAGAGCAGCCGGTGTGCGGCGGCGAGTCCGGCGATACCGCCGCCGATGACGACGACATGGGCCGTACGTGGGTCCGTACGGGCGTGCGTCCGTGTGTCCGCGTTCATGCGTCCACTCTCTCAAACCGCCTGCCACGGGCCGTAATGAGTCCTGACCGTGACCGCTTCGGAACCGGAATCCGGCAACCCGCTCCCCCACCGCGTACGTCGAACTGTCACCATCCACCACCATCCCTGGGGGGACCGACATGCGTGCACGACGTCTCACGTTGGCGGCAGCCGCACTCCTGACCGCCTCACTCGCACTCACGGGCTGCGGAGGGGCCGACGACATCGCCCAGAGTTCCGCCGACAAGGGGGTCGCGGCGGACGGCAAGGGCGGCGAGTCGGCCGCGAGGGGGCCGGCCGCCGATTCGGGTTACGCGGCACAGAAGCCCGCCGAGGGCCAGGAGCAGGGGCAGGACAAGGGGCAGACGGCGAAGAAGCCCGTGGCCGCGACGCACGTCATCCGCACCGCCGAGCTGGTCGTGGAGGTCAAGGACGCGACCAGGGCGCTCGCGTCGGTCCGTACGACCGTCGAGACCGCGGGCGGGCACATCGCCAACGAGACCACCGAGCGGGTCGACGACACACAGGTGATGTCACGTGTCGTACTGCGCGTTCCGCAGGACCGGTACGCCTCGGTCCTCGCCGACCTCGCGGGCTCCGGAAAGCTGCTGACCCGCAAGGCGAACGCGCAGGACGTCACCGACCAGGTGGTCGATGTGGAGAGCCGTATCGCCACCCAGCGGGCCAGCGTCGCACGGGTGCGGGAGCTGATGGACCAGGCCACCCAGCTGAGCGATGTGGTCACGCTGGAGGGCGAGCTGAGCCGCCGTCAGGCGGAGCTGGAGTCGCTGCTGGCCCAGCAGGCGTCGCTGAAGGACCGTACGGCGCTGGCGACGATCACGCTCGAGCTGCTGGAGCAGGACCGCGACGAACCGGTGGCGGAGGAGGACGACCCCACCTTCCTGGACGCGCTGAAGGGCGGCTGGGAGGCGCTGGTGGAGTCCGTGCGGTGGATCGGTCTCGTGCTGGGTGCGGTGGCACCGTTCGCGGCGGTGCTCGCGGTGCTGTTCGCCGTGTGGCGGTGGCTGATCCGGCCGTGGCGGAGGCGCGGAGCCTCCGCCACGGCGGCTCCTGACCAGGCTCCGGCTGCGGGCCCGGCCGAGGGTCCGGCCAAGGGGTCGGCGTCGGGTGCGGCTCCCGTCCCGGCTCCCGCTTCGGCGCCCGAACAGGACTGAACGACCCTCCCCACGTAGCGTGTTCCGCATGGGACACCAACGACTCGTGGTCATCGGCGGCGATGCGGCGGGCATGTCCGCCGCATCGCAGGCCCGCAGGTTCAAGGGACCGGAAGAGCTCGAGATCGTCGCGTTCGAGCGCTCCCACTTCGCCTCGTACTCCGCGTGCGGCATTCCGTACTGGGTCGGCGGCGACGTGCGGGAGCGGGACGACCTGATCGCCCGTACCCCCGAGGAGCACCGGGCGCGCGACATCGATCTGAGGATGCGCACCGAGGTCACGGAGCTGGACACCGCGGGACAGCGGGTCAGGTCCCGGGACCTGGAGTCGGGCGCCGAGTCGTGGACGGGCTTCGACAAGCTCGTCATCGCGACCGGCGCCCGGCCGGTGCGCCCGCGGCTGCCCGGGATCGACGCCCCGGGCGTGCACGGCATCCAGACCCTCGACGACGGCCAGGCGCTGCTGAACACCCTCGACCGCACCGAGGGCCGGCGGGCGGTCGTCGTCGGCGCGGGCTACATCGGCGTGGAGATGGCGGAGGCGCTGCTCAACCACGGCTTCGACGTGACGGTCGTCAACCGCGGGGCGCAGCCGATGGCGACCCTCGACCCGGACATGGGCCGGCTGGTGCACGTCGCGATGGACGGGCTGGGCATCACGACCGTCGACGACGCCGAGGTCACCAAGATCCTGACGGGCCCGGACGGGAGGGTCCGCGCGGTCGCCACGGAGGACGCCGAGTATCCGGCGGACGTCGTCGTGCTCGGCATCGGCGTGGAACCGGAGACGGCCCTCGCGCGCGAGGCGGGGCTTCCGCTCGGGTCGTACGGGGGGCTGCTCACCGATCTCGCGATGCGCGTACGCGGCCACGAGAACATCTGGGCCGGCGGCGACTGCGTGGAGGTGCTGGACCTGGTCTCGGGCAGCGAACGCCACGTCCCGCTCGGCACGCACGCCAACAAGCACGGCCAGGTCATCGGCGCGGGCGTGGGCGGCGGCTACGCGATCTTCCCCGGTGTCGTGGGCACGGCCGTGAGCAAGGTCTGCGACCTGGAGATCGCCCGTACCGGTCTGCGCGAGAAGGACGCCCACGAGGTGGGTCTCCGGTTCGTGACCGCGACGATCGAATCGACGAGCCGTGCGGGCTACTACCCGGGCGCGGCCCCGATGACCGTCAAGATGCTGGCCGAGCACCGTACGGGCCGGCTGCTCGGCGTGCAGATCGTCGGCCGCGAGGGGGCGGCGAAGCGCGTCGACATCGCGGCGGTGGCGCTGACGGCGGGGATGACGGTGGAGCAGATGACCGCTCTCGACCTGGGCTACGCGCCGCCGTTCTCACCCGTGTGGGACCCGGTGCTCGTCGCGGCGAGAAAGGCGGTGGCAGCGGTACGGGAGGCGGGCTGACGGGTGATGTCCCGCGGGTGAAGGAGTGCGCCCGGCAGGGTGACCCTGGGCCCGCGGCCCGGGCAGGAGCGCCTGAGCGGTTACCCCTCTCCCATGATCAAAAACTCGGTGCGCGCCCTGTGCGCCCTCTCCCTCGCCCTTGCCCCTCTGCTCACCGCTTCGCCGGCCCACGCCGTGACCGCCTGCACGGTCAACGGTGTGCCATCGGCGGGTCCCGACGTCACCGGCACGGCGGGCGGCGACTTCATCGCGTGTTCCATGCTCGACGCGGGACACACGGTCAACGCCCTCGGCGGCAACGACACGATCGTCCTCACCGGCGACATCAGCGGCACCGTCGGCGGAGGTGCCGGCAGCGACATGGTCCGGCTCGCCACGACCGGCACGCTGAACACCGCCGGGGTCATCAACGGAGATGTCGGCGGCGACGCCTTCGACCTGCGCGGCACCGTCCTCGGCCTGGTCCAGGGCAACGAGGCCGACGACTTCATCACCGTGGGCGTGGTGGGCGCCGGCGGCACGGTGAACGGCGGCGCGGGCACCGACTTCCTCCAGGTCGGAGTCAACGGCGGCGCGGTCGACGGCGGCGCCGACTTCGACGTCTGCCAGGCCGGTTCCGGAAACCCGCCCGTCTGCGAGATCGTCTTCTGAGCCTGCCGGGCCCCGTGACCCACTCCCCTCGTACGGGTGTGGGGGGCGGGGGGAGGAGGGGGGGGGGGGAGGAGTAAGGAGAGAGGGGGGAGAGGGCTTCGGGGCAGCG
>NZ_JBHWKX010000042.1:0-44129 GCF_042730885.1 Streptomyces sp. NPDC059909 | reverse complement strand
GTCAGAAATCTCTCTGTGGGGATGCTTTTCTCGTTCCTTTCCCCTCCCCCCTCCCCCCCCCCTTCTTTTCGTCTTCCCCCCCCCCCCCCCCTCTCCCCCCCCCCCCACACCCGGGTGACGGGCCGTCCGGCTCAGCGCGCGGTCGAGGTGTGCACGTGCTCCACGAGCCGGGTCAGCGCGTCCGGGTCGGTGGTGGGCAGCACGCCGTGGCCCAGGTTGAACACATGGCCCTCCAGGCCGGCGGCGGCGTCGAGGACCTCGCGGGTCTTGGCCTCGACCGCCTCCCGCGACGAGAAGAGGACCGCCGGGTCCAGGTTGCCCTGGAGCGCCTTGCCGGGGCCGACGCGGCGGGCGGCCTCGTCCAGCGGCACGCGCCAGTCCACGCCGACGACGTCCGCGCCCGCCTCGCCCATGAGGCCGAGGAGCTCGCCCGTGCCGACACCGAAGTGGATGCGCGGGACGCCGTACCCCTCGACCGCCCGGAACACCTTCGCGGAGGCGGGCATCACCGAGCGCCGGTAGTCCGCGGGGGCGAGCGCGCCGACCCAGGAGTCGAAGAGCTGCACGGCGGACGCGCCGGCCTCGATCTGCACCTTCAGGAAGGCCGCGGTGATGTCGGCGAGCCGGTCCAGCAGGTCGGCCCAGAGCTGCGGGTCGCCGTACATGAGGGCCTTGGTGTGCTCGTGGTTGCGGGACGGCCCGCCCTCGACGAGATAGCTGGCGAGAGTGAAGGGCGCGCCCGCGAAGCCGATCAGCGGTGTCGGGCCCAGCTCGCCGGTGAGCATGCCGATCGCCTCGGTCACGTACGAGACGTCGTCGGGGGTGAGATCTCGCAGCCGCGCGAGGTCCTCGCGACGGCGGATCGGCTCGGCGACGACCGGGCCGACGCCCGGCTTGATGTCGAGGTCGATGCCGATGGCCTTGAGCGGCACGACGATGTCGCTGAAGTAGATCGCGGCGTCGACCTTGTGGCGGCGCACCGGCTGCAGCGTGATCTCGGTGACCAGCTCCGGCCGCATGCACGACTCCAGCATCGGGATGCCTTCGCGCACCTTCAGGTACTCGGGCAGCGAGCGCCCCGCCTGCCGCATGAACCACACCGGCGTGTGCGGCACGGGCTCGCGCCGGCACGCCTTCAGGAAGGCGGAGTCGTGCGTGGCGGGGTTCGTCGTCTGCTGGCCCGAGGGGCGATCGTTGGCACTCACGCCCAGAATCTTCGCATGTGCGCGTAAGGAGCTCGACCGGGCCGGGTGTCCCTCCCTGCACGCGACGCGCGTTCCGCTTACTCTTCCCCGCATGGCTGCGGCTCAGGGACAGTTTTCCGAACAATCCGACGGCGCTGACGGCACGGGCAGCGCGGAGCGGAACCCCGTCCCACGTGCGTTCCGGCTGGCGGTGGAGGCGCTGGGGGCGGCGCGGCTGCGGCCGGAGCTCGAGGTGGACCCGACCCGCCCGCCGCAGCGCCTCGCGCCGCACGCTTACGCACTGGAGGCGGCGGTCGTCGACGGCGACGAGGACCTCGCGGACGGCCGGCTCGTCCTGCTCCACGACCCGTCGGGGCACGAGGCCTGGCAGGGCACGTTCCGGCTGGTGACGCTCGTACGGGCGGAGCTGGAGCCGGAGATGGCGGCGGACCCGCTGCTGCCCGAGGTCTGCTGGTCCTGGCTCACCGGGGCGCTGGAGGCGCGGGGCCTCTCGTACGGGGAGGCCGGCGGCACCGTCACCAGGGCGGGGTCCCACTACTTCGGAGGACTCGCGGACCGCCCCCCGGCGACGCAGATCGAGATCCGGGCCTCCTGGACGCCACGGGAGGGGCGGGACGGGGTGCCCGACACGGCCGCGCATCTCGCGGCCTGGTGCGACCTGCTCTGCCAGGTCGCGGGCCTGCCGCCCTCGGGCCCGGGCGACGCCCCGGACGCGGGCGCCGGCGTCGTCACCCTGCCCCAGCGCCGGGGGCCGCAGGCGCCGTAGGGGAGCGCAGGCGCCGTGGGGGGGCGCCGAGGGGGCGCCGCCTCCTTCCCGGCTGCGCCGGGCGGCCTTGGTCGGTACCGTCCGGTGAGCCCGCGTGTCCGTCCTCAAAGCGCCGGACGGGCTTGAAACGCGCCCGGCGCGGGGTTGGCGGCCGGAGTGCCCGCCGTCAAACGCCGTACGGGCTTGTCGGCGCCCGGTACCGCGCCGGAGGGGCTCGGCAGGGAGCCGGTACGCGAGCCGGGATGGGCTCGGGGTTCGTCGCCGGACGCCGGGCGGGCTCCACTGGAGCCGCGCCGGCGATCGAGGCGTGGGGGTTCGGGGGCGGAGCCTCGGCGAGGCCCGGGGCTTGCGCCCGGTTCGGGACGAGCGGGGTAGGGAGAGCGCCGGCCGCAGGCGCGCATGCCCCGGCGACCACGCGCCGCCCACCCACGTGGGCCTCGAGAACCGCGGACTCATAGGATGATCGATCACGCGTCCGAATTGCCGGAATTGTTACTCACCAAATCGTGATCTTTCTCTAAAGGCGGGTGGGTTTGCTGCCGAAGAGGTGGTGACCCTTCAAGCACGGTTCGCCCCGGCTTCATCCCCGAGCCGGCTCCGTCCCGCACCTTTCCAGGAGGCCTGGTGTCCGTTCTCCTCGAGCAGCCCGCAAGCCTGGTCGCCTACCGCCCAAACAAGCCGACGGCCATGGTCGTCGTGGCCGACCCGCGCGTCCGCTCCACCGTCACCCGCCACCTGTGGGCCCTAGGAGTACGTGACGTCATCGAAGCGTCGTCCATCGCGGAGGCCCGTCCCCGCGTCGGCAACCCGCGCGACATCTGCGTGGCCGACGTCCACCTGCCCGACGGTTCCGGGCTGACCCTGCTGTCCGAGACCCGAGCGGCGGGCTGGCCCAACGGCCTCGCCCTCTCCGCGGCCGACGACATCGGCGCGGTCCGCAACGCGCTGGCAGGCGGGGTCAAGGGCTACGTCGTCACCGGTACGCGCACGAACCTCGGCCACCCCGCCCGCCCCGGCACCGCCCCCATCGGCTCCGCCGCCGCCCGCATGCACCGCCGCCCCCCGGGCGCCCCGAGCCACCCGGGCGGCTACCGCGAGCTCTCCGGCCGTGAGGTCGAGGTGCTCAGGCTCGTCGCCGAGGGCCAGTCGAACAAGGCGATCGGCGTCTCGATGGGCCTGTCCGCACTGACGGTGAAGAGCCACCTCGCCCGCATCGCGCGCAAGCTCGGCACCGGCGACCGGGCCGGAATGGTGGCCGTGGCCCTGCGCACCGGCATCATCCACTGATTCCTTTACAGAGGACCCACGCCCGTCGACGGAACGTTCCGTCGACGGGCGGCTTCCGTTCACAGATACCCTTGACAGGTGACCGACGCCCAAGAGACCGCAGCAGAGCCAGACCTGCGAACCACCGGGGGCGGCCCCCCGGACGACGTCGAGCCGGCGCCGATCCCCCTGCTGGAGCCGCGTGAAGGTATCCCTCCGGTGGTCTCCACGCCCGAGGCCCTCGATTCCGTCGTCGCCGCGTTCGCCGGCGGCAGCGGGCCCGTGGCCGTTGACGCCGAGCGGGCGTCCGGCTACCGGTACGGCCAGCGGGCGTATCTCGTACAACTGCGCCGCGAGGGCGCGGGCACCGCGCTGATCGACCCCGTCGGCTGCCCCGATCTGTCCGCACTCGGCGAGGCGCTCGCCGGTACGGAGTGGATCCTGCACGCCGCCACGCAGGACCTGCCCTGTCTGCGCGAAATAGGCATGGCGCCGACCCGGCTCTTCGACACCGAGCTGGCCGGGCGGCTCGCGGGCTTCCCGCGGGTGGGGCTCGGCGCGATGGTCGAGTCGGTCCTCGGCTACGCGCTGGAGAAGGGCCACTCGGCGGTGGACTGGTCGACGCGGCCGCTGCCCGAGCCGTGGCTGCGGTACGCGGCGCTGGACGTGGAACTGCTCGTCGACCTGCGGGACGCCCTGGAGAAGGAGCTGGACCGGCAGGGCAAGCTCGACTGGGCGCAGCAGGAGTTCGACGCGATCGCCTCGGCACCCCCGGCACCGCCGCGGAAGGATCCGTGGCGGCGTACGTCGGGGATGCACAAGGTACGGCGACGGCGGCAGATGGCGGTCGTACGGGAACTGTGGACCGCGCGCGACAACGTGGCGCAGCGGCGGGACGTGTCCCCCGGGAAGGTCCTGAGCGACGCGGCGATCGTGGAGGCGGCGCTGGCGCTGCCGCTGAACGTGCACGCGCTCACGGCGCTGCCCGGCTTCGGGCACCGGATGGGACGGCGGCAGCTGGAGCAGTGGCAGGCGGCTGTGGACCGCGCCCGGGCGCTCCCGGACGCGGAGCTGCCGCAGCCCGGACAGCAGGTCGCGGGTCCCCCGCCGCCGCGCTCCTGGGCGGACAAGGACCCGGCCGCGGCGGCGCGGCTGTCTGCGGCGCGGACGGCGGTGACCACGCTGGCGGAGCAGCTGAACCTGCCGCAGGAGAACCTGATCACCCCGGACACGGTGCGACGCGTGTGCTGGGAGCCGCCCCGGGAGGCGACGCCGGAGGCGGTCGAGGCGACGCTGGCGGCGTACGGTGCGCGGCCCTGGCAGATCGAGCAGGTGACCCCCCTGCTGACCCGGGCCCTCTCGGCGACGGCCTGACCCCTCCCGGTGTCGGGCGCTCCGGCGCCGCGGGGGTGCGGTGTGCCCGGTACCGCCCGGTGGGCCGGTGTGTCCGTCCTCAAGCGCCGGACGGACCATGCCCACCCGGGCGAGCCCAGAGTCGGTGACCCCGAGGGGAACGCGCAGGGGTCGTGTTCCGGACGCAACGCCCGCAGCTCGCGCGAAGCGCGGTGACCACGCGGCGGAGCCGCATACCGGACGCAGCGCAGTCCAGGACACGAGCCCCGGAGCGCACTCACAGCGCCGTCGCCACGGCACGCGCACCCCGACCAGACCCAGCCCGTCCGGCGTTCGAGGACGGACACGCGGGCCGCCCGCACGGCACCGCGCACGCTTCACGCCCCACGCCGCCGACACGGCACCGGGCACCTCGACAGGCCCCGCGCCGCCCCCACGGCACCGGGCAACCACGGCACCGCACACCCCGGACACCCCCGTCCGTGTGACGTTCGCCGCTACCGCCGTGAGGGGTGGGCAACATGGTTACCCACAAGTAGCATGAGGGAAGCAAGCGCGCGCTTAGTCGCGTGCCCGCAGCAGTGCCACCCCGCACCCTGGAGGAGAGCCATCGTGCCTCGTACCGTCAGGGACGTCGTCTTCGTCGACGGCGTCCGCACCCCGTTCGGCAAGGCGGGCCCGAAGGGCATCTACCACGAGACCCGCGCCGACGATCTCGTCGTGAAGGCCATCCGGGAGCTGCTGCGCCGCAACCCGGACCTGGACCCCGCGAAGATCGACGAGGTCGCCATCGCCGCGACCACGCAGATCGGTGACCAGGGTCTGACCATCGGCCGTACCGCGGGGATCCTCGCGGGTCTGCCGCAGTCCGTGCCCGGCTACTCCATCGACCGCATGTGCGCCGGCGCCCTGACCGCCGTGACCTCGGTCGCGGGCAGCGTGGCCTTCGGCGCGTACGACATCGCCATCGCCGGCGGCGTCGAGCACATGGGCCGCCACCCGATGGGTGAGGGCGTCGACCCGAACCCGCGCTTCGTGTCGGAGAAGCTCGTCGACGAGTCGGCCCTGTTCATGGGCATGACCGCGGAGAACCTGCACGACCGCTACCCCTCGATCACCAAGCAGCGCGCCGACGAGTACGCCGTGCGCTCGCAGGAGAAGGCCGCCAAGGCGTACGCCAACGGCAAGATCCAGCAGGACCTCGTGCCGATCTCGGTCCGCCGCACCAACCCCGAGGCCGGCGAGACCGGCTGGGGCCTGGTCACCGCCGACGAGCCGATGCGCCCGGGCACCACGCTGGAGAACCTCTCCGGCCTGAAGACCCCCTTCCGCGTCCACGGCCGTGTCACCGCCGGAAACGCCGCGGGTCTGAACGACGGCGCCACCGCCTCGCTCATCGCCTCCGAGGACTTCGCCCGCGAGAACAACCTCCCGGTGAAGATGCGCCTGGTCTCGTACGCCTTCACGGGTGTGGAGCCCGAGGTCATGGGCTACGGCCCGATCCCGGCGACCGAGAAGGCCCTCGCCCAGGCCGGCCTGTCCATCGAGGACATCGGCCTGTTCGAGATCAACGAGGCCTTCGCCGTCCAGGTGCTGGCGTTCCTTGAGCACTACGGCATCGCCGACGACGACGCCCGTGTCAACCAGTACGGCGGCGCCATCGCGTTCGGCCACCCCCTCGCCTCCTCCGGCGTGCGTCTGATGACGCAGCTGGCGCGGCAGTTCGAGGAGCAGCCGGAGGTCCGTTACGGCCTCACCACCATGTGCGTCGGCTTCGGCATGGGCGCCACGGTGATCTGGGAGAACCCGCACCACAAGGACGCCGGAGGCAACAAGTGAGCACCACCGCTGAGCTCCTGAAGGGCGCGGCCGAGCTGTTCCCGGACGAGGTCGTCACGCAGGCGCACGTGCGCCACCTCGACCTGCCGGGCGGCGCGGGCAGGTTCGCCCTCATCACGCTGGACAACGGCTTCGACCACACGAAGCCGACCACCTTCGGACCGCAGTCCCTCGCGAACCTGAACGCCGCGATCGACCAGGTGGAGAAGGAGGCGTCCGAGGGCGCCATCGTCGGTGTCGGCGTCACCGGCAAGCCGTTCATCTTCGCCGTCGGCGCCGACCTCAAGGGCGTCGAGCTGCTGAAGCAGCACTCGGACGCGCTCGCCATCGGCAAGGGCGGCCACGACGTCTTCAAGCGGCTGGCGTCCCTCGCCGTCCCGACGTTCGCGTACTACAACGGCGCGGCGATGGGCGGCGGCGTCGAGGTCGGTCTGCACTGCTCGTACCGGACCGTGTCGAAGGCTCTCCCGGCCTTCTCGCTGCCCGAGGTCTTCCTCGGTCTCGTCCCCGGCTGGGGCGGCTGCACGATCCTGCCGAACCTGATCGGCGCCGACCGCGCGGTCTCGGTCGTCATCGAGAACTCGCTCAACCAGAACAAGCAGCTCAAGGGCGCGCAGGTCTTCGAGCTCGGCATCGCCGACGCGATCTTCGAGGGTGCCGACTTCCTGGAGCAGTCGCTGATCTGGACCGCGTCCGTCCTCAAGGGCGAGACCGTGGTCGAGCGCGCCGAGATCGACCGCGGCGAGGCCTGGGACCAGGCCGTCGCCCGCGGCCGGTTCATCGCCGACTCCAAGGTGCACGGCGCGGCCCCGGCCGCGTACCGCGCCCTCGACATCATCGAGGCGGCCAAGGACGGGGACCTGCAGAAGGGCTTCGACGCCGAGGACGCCGCTCTCGCCGACCTGATCATGGGTGGCGAACTGCGTTCCGGCATCTACGCCTTCAACCTGGTGCAGAAGCGCGGCAAGCGTCCCGCCGGTGCCCCGGACAAGAGCCTGGCCCGTCCCGTCACCAAGGTCGGTGTCGTGGGCGCCGGTCTGATGGCCTCTCAGCTGGCGCTGCTGTTCCTGCGCCGCCTGGAGGTCCCGGTCGTCCTCACGGACATCGACCAGGAGCGCGTCGACAAGGGTGTGGGCTACGTCCACGCCGAGATCGAGAAGCTGCTGGGCAAGGGCCGGATCAACCAGGACAAGGCCAACCGCCTCAAGGCCCTGGTGACCGGTGTCCTGGACAAGGCCGAGGGCTTCGCGGACGCGGACTTCATCATCGAGGCCGTGTTCGAGGAGATGTCCGTCAAGCAGAAGGTGTTCGCGGAGGTCGAGGCGGTCGCCCCGGCGTACGCGATCCTCGCCACCAACACCTCCTCGCTCTCCGTCAGCGAGATGGCGTCGAAGCTCCAGCACCCGGAGCGCGTGGTCGGCTTCCACTTCTTCAACCCGGTCGCGGTGCTTCCGCTGCTGGAGATCGTCCGCGGTGAGAAGACGGACGACGCGTCGCTGGCCACGGCCTTCGGTGTCGCGAAGAAGCTGAAGAAGACCGCGGTCCTGGTGAAGGACGCCCCGGCGTTCGTCGTGAACCGCATCCTGACCCGCTTCATGGGCGAGATCCAGAACGTCATCGACGAGGGCACGCCGGTCGCCACCGCCGAGAAGGCCGTCGAGCCGCTCGGTCTGCCGATGTCGCCGCTGGTCCTGCTGGAGCTGGTCGGCCCGGCCATCGGTCTGCATGTGTCGGAGACCCTGAACCGCGCCTTCCCGGAGCGCTTCACGGTGTCCCCGAACCTCAAGGCCGTCGTCGAGGCCGGCAAGCGCGGCTTCTACGTGTACGACTCCGGTAAGCCGGAGCTCGACCCCGATGTCGCCGCGCTGCTGAAGCAGGGCGACACGGTCCTGACGGAGGAGCAGGTCCGGGCCCGCGTCCTGGACGCGGTCGCGCAGGAGATCGGCCTGATGCTGGAGGAGGGTGTCGTCGCCGAGGCGCAGGACATCGACCTGTGCCTGATCACCGGCGCCGGCTGGCCCTTCCACCTGGGCGGCATCACGCCGTACCTGGACCGTGAGGGCGTCAGCGAGCGGGTGAACGGCAAGAGGTTCCTGACGCAGGGCGTCGCGAGCGTGCCCGCGTAACGCCGCCGGCTGCACGGCGAAGGGCCGTACGGGATTCGTCCCGTACGGCCCTTCGCCGTATGCGGCTGCCCCCGGCCCGATGGCTGAGGTGCGCAAGCAACTCCTGTGGCCACCACGGCAGGCGGTGGCCTCCACGACGGCCCGCCCGGCGGCGGCAGCCGCGCAGGCGTGGCGGCGCAGGCGTGGCGGCGCAGGCGTGGCGGCGCAGGCGTGGCGGCGCAGGCGTGGCGGCGCAGGCGTGGCGGCGTGCCGGCCGGGGTTGCACGCCGCCTGGGCCGGCGGCCCACTGCAACGACCGGATACCGACGTGCACGCAGGTGCGTTCCGGCCGCCGGATGCCGCGCACCGACCGGCGCCGCACGCCGGGCAGGCGTCAGCGGTGACGGCCCGCCGGTTTCGGCGGCCTCCGCGCACGCGTTGCGGGCGTGCCGGGCCGGCGGCGTCCGGCGCACCGGCCGGCGCCGGGGGACCGTCCCCGCCCGGCCGCTACAGGCGCTTGGCGCTGCGCAGGGTGGTGGCGTAGTAGCCGTTGCCGTCGAGGCGTGAGGTGCCGCCCTTGTCGCCGATCGTCGGGCCGTTCACTTCCTCCCGGCTGGAGATGAAGATCTTGTGGCCGTCGCTGTCGTGGCCGACGTAGATCCCGACGTGGTCGAGCCGCTCCTTCGTGCGGGCGTCCAGCTTGAAGAAGACGAGGTCGCCGGGCTGGAGCACGTCGATCGACTTGGGCCGGTCCGCCGCGCCCACGCCCTTCAGCGGGATGATATCGGTGCCGGCGTCGGAGCGGGCCATGCCGTTCGCGGTGCGGGGCAGGCCGTCGCCCGTGGTGTCCGACGAGGCCAGTGGGTAGCGGGCGCGGTAGCCCCACACCAGGCGCATGTAGCCCGAGCAGTCGACGGCGCGGGCGCGCTTGGCCTCGGGCTGCATGCCCGTGCCGTCGCGGAAGGTGTACGGGATGCCGAGGTAGTCGTAGAAGTCCGACTGCTCCTCGCGCAGGTCGTTGCCCTCGCTGCCGTTCGGGTTGATCGGGCCGAACGCGGCGTCGCCCGCGTACGCGATGCCCTCGTCGTCCTTCTTGACCGGCGCGCCCTCGACGTACTGGAAGGCGGTCGCGAAGACGTCGTCCTCCTCGCTGCCGTAGTACTCCTTGAACCAGTCCTTGAACCACTTCTCCTTCTCGGCGCCCTTGCGCCAGGGCTCCGGCATGAGCCGCACCCAGTCCTCGGTCACCACACGCGACTTGGTGTTGGCGGCCTCGGTGAAGGTGCGGCTGGGGCCCTTGAGGGTCGCGGTACGGGCGTTGTCCGTGAAGGTGGCGAGGACCTGGCCGCCCTCGCCGCGCAGGACCGAGCGCTCCGGGTTCTTCAGGCGCTCCCAGGTCTGCTTGCCGCTCATCTGCCCGGTGCTGGACTCGAGCAGCGGGGTGTCGGTGACGGCCTGGATGGCCGGGGCCTTGGCCTGCTCCTCCTTGCGCAGTTCGACGGTCAGGTACGCGCTGCTCGCGAGCAGCCCGATCACGACGGCCGCGTGCACGGCGGGGCTGGTCTTCTTCTTGGCACTCATGAGGTCGGCTCCGGTGGGGCGGTCAGGCGGACGGCATGACGCCGAGGAGGATCCCGGCGGTGAGGACGACATAGGCCATGAGCGTCACCGAACCGGTGGCGAGCAGCGTCGGGCCCTTGGGCTGGCGCACGAGCTGGTAGGCGATCAGGCCGGGAACGATGAATCCGAGCGTCTGGTTGCTGTACATCAGCGGGAACTCGAGCGAGAGCACGATCATCACCGTGGCCTGCAGGATCACGCCGGTGAGGACGACCGCGGCGAACAGCCGCTTGCCGTAGAGGATCACGTAGCGCTGCAGCAGGAGCGTGCAGACGTACGTGAGAACGGTGACGCCCACGACCATCGCGGCGCGCTGCAGATCCTCGACGAGGGTGAGCGCGAGCCAGCCCGGGGTGATCATGCCGCCGGGCGACAGGTTGGTCGTCAGATAGCAGACCAGGGAGAAGAGGAGCCCGAGGGCGATGCCGACCGCGGCGATCTCGGGGGTGAGGACGGAGGGGATCAACGCTGGTCTCCTGGGCTGTACCACTGCTGCGGGTCTTCGGCGGGGGACGTGGGGGTGACGCGGGGCTCGAACGGGCCACGGGGCCGGTCCTGTTCGGTTCCGCGCTGTACGGGCACGTGCGGCGCCTGGGGCATCCGGTCCACCTGGGCCGCCCGGGGGGCCTGGGGCATCTGGGGTGCCTGGGCAGGTTCGGGGGCCTGCCCCCGGTGCGCCTGCGGCGCCTGGGGCCGGGGGGCGTACCGGTTCTCGTACGCCTCCGAGTACTGCTGGTACGGGTCGAGCCGCGGCGCGTACAGCTGCATGGTGTCGGCGTGCTCCACGTGCGGGGCCGTCGCGGCGGCGGCCGGTGCCGCCTCGGGGGCCGGTTCGGCGGCGCTGTCGTCGGCCGGGAGCTCCGCGAGGTGTTCCAGCAGCAACTCGCCCTGGCCGTGGATGTTGCCGATGGCGACGAGGGACGAGTCGGGGCCGAGATGGCCGAGCAGCTCGTGCATGAACTCCTCGCCGTCACGCCCGTCGCCGCCGAGGTCGACGGCGCGGTCGCGCCACTCGGCGGGGATCGCGTCGATGGCGCTCTTGGCCGGGTGGCCGATGACGAACACCTTGTCCGGCTGCAGGTCCGGGACGATCTGGCCCATCTGGCCGTTGCGCTCGACGCGGTCGGGGCGGCAGTTGATGACCACGTTCAGCGGGCGGCTGATCGCCCCGAGGTCGAGCAGCTGGTTGATGTTCATCAGCGTCGACTCGGGGTCGTTGGCCGCGAAGACGTTGGCGAAGCGCAGCCGCTTGCCGCCCGGCGCGACGTACCGCTCGACGGAGAGGACGCCCGGGTCCGGCGGGGCGTCGTACATGCCCTGCAGTGCGGTCTTGCGGTCCACGCCCAGCAGCTCGGCGACGACCAGCGCGATGGCCACGTTCTCCTTGAAGGTGAACCAGCTGAAGCCGCGCAGCTCCTCGTCGGTGACCATCTCGGGGTCGGCGTAGATCAGCTTGCAGTCGCGGGCGTCGGCCTCCTCCTGAAGGACGTGGAAGCGCTCCTTCTCGGCGGTGACGCAGATACCGCCGTGCGGCATCGAGCGGGACAGCGAGCGGCCGATGTCGTCCAGGGTCGGGCCCATCTCGGCCACGTGGTCCTCGCGGACGTTGCACAGGACGCCGATGGTCGAGCGGATCAGCTTCGACTGGTTGATCTCCTGGAGGGCCGGCATGACGGCCATGCACTCCATCACCAGGGCGTCCGGATGGTACGCGGCGGCCCGGCGGACGATGCCGATCTGCTCGACGACGTTGGCGATGCCGAACTTGCGGTAGACCGGCTCCTCGGTGGCGTCCGGGTGGATGAACCGGGCGGCCGTGCCGGTCGTCTTGGCGACCGTGGTCAGCCCGCCGCCGCGCAGTGCGCCCGCGCACAGCCGGGTGATGGAGGACTTGCCGCGGATGCCGTTGACCAGGACGCGGGTCGGTATGTGCTCCAGGTTGGCGAAGTGGCGCCGCTGTTCGACGATCCCCGCGATCAGCAGGATGGCGCTGCACACCACCAGCACGGTGTAGAGGAAGAGCACGCTGGGTCAGTTCCTTCCGGCGAGGGACGTCGCCCCGTCGCGCTTGCGCTGCTGGCCCGGCAACTGCTGCCGGATGAGCTCAAGGCTGCGGACGACGGCGCCGACCTCGTCGTGGTGGCGCGGATAGAGAACGGTGCGGCGGTCGCCGTCCGCGAGCGCCTCCGCCTGGTCGGCGAGGGTGCGCAGCGGGCGTACGACGACGATGTACATCCAGCCGAGGCAGGCGGCGGCCGCGGTGACGCCGAGCAGGCCGGCGAGGACCGTGCGGTTCTGCAGGTTGTACTCGGCGATGGCGAGTCCGGATGCGGGCTGCCAGCTGACCACGGTCCAGCCGAGGGACTTGGCGGCGCCGCCTCCCACGAAGGGCGCGGCTGCGGCGATCTGGATGTCGTCGCCGTCCCGGTAGAGCACGCCGCTGGGGCGCGGGCTCATGCCGACCTTCTGATTGGTGCCGGCGACCAGGGCGTCGAGACGACCGTTCGGCAACTTCTGGAAGGCGAGGTAGCCGGTGTTGCCCGCGATGACGCGGCGCTGCGCGTCGACGACGCGCACGGCGCCGAGCCCCGGCCGCTTGAGGAGGGAGTTGAGGAAGTCGATCCGGAACTCGCCGACCACGGCGGCGCCGTGCCGGCCGGGGACCTCGGCGGTGCCGATGATCACCGGCTCCGTGCCGGCGTCGAAAACGCGGATCGGCTCGGTGGCGGGGCCCTTGCCCGAGGGACTGCGCGGGTCGTCGCCCGCCCGGGCGAGGACGCGGCCGTCGGCGTCGAGGACGTACAGCGACTGGTACCGGAGGTGCTGGTTCGCCGTGTGCTCCAGGACCTCGGTCATCTCGGACGGCTTCGTGCGGTCGCCGATGAGGGACGCGACCGACGCGAGGTCGGCGTGGCCCTCGTTGAGTGCGCGACGCACCCGGTCGGTGAGGGTGTCGGTGCGCTCGCGCTGGTCGTTGACGATCTGCTGCGGTACGACGACGGAGTCACCGGCCCGGTTGAGCAGCAGCAGGAGCGGGGCGGACCAGACGAGCAGGATCACACCGCAGACGGCCAGCAGGGTGGTGGCGCCGAAGCGGCGCCGCGCGGGCGTGGCCGGTGCGTGGGCGTCGGCGGGCTCGCCGAGGAGCTGGCGGCGCAGCCGCTCCAGGGCCGCACCGATCCGTGCGGCCTCGCCGTACTTGGGTTCGCCGACGGGACGCGTGAGGTCGCCGCGGGTGAGGCGGCGGCTCTCCAGGAAGAGCCGGATCAGCGGGCGCTGCACGGTGCCGAGCAGCAGGGCGACGGTGATACCGCCGATGAGCAGCAGGGCGCCCGCGGCAAGGAGTCCGAAGAGCATGCTGCTCGTGCCCGTGGGGGTCTCGGCGACCTTGACCATCGCGACGACGGTGAGGCCGAGTCCGGTGGCGACGGTCGCCTCGCCGGCCTGGGGCGCGGCGAGGGTGGCGTATCCGGCGAGCGAGCGGTCGCCGAGATAGATGCCGCCGGTGAGGCTGCCGCTCACCCCGCGGAAGCCGCCGGAGCCGGGCTCCTTCGCCTTGACGGGGTGCTGCTTCGCCTTCTCGGCGGCGGTCGCGGCGAACTTCTTCAGCTGCTTGTTGGACTCCGCGACCTCCTCCCGCTGGAGGTCGGTCAGAACCTGTTCGGGTTCGGGGATGCCGTCCTGGCTGAGGACGTGGCCCTCCTGGTCGATGACCGCGATGGCGCGGAAGCCGCCGAGGCTGATGCCGGGGAACTTCAGCCCGCTGGAGGCGATCAGCAGCTTCTGCGGTTCGCCCGGCCAGTTGAGCAGGGCGAAGGAGAGCAGCCGGGTCTCGCCGTTGGGGAGCCGGACCATGCGGGGTACGAGGCCGTTCTCATCGCCGAGCTTGGAGCGGTCGATCGCGGTCAGCGGCACGTTCTCACCACGGGCGGCGAGCAGTTTGCCCGACTTGATCTCGACGACGGCCGTGCCCAGCCACTTCTGGTAGACGTTGCTGATCTTGTCCAGCACGGCGTCGGCGGGCACGGGTTCCGCGGCGTTGAACAGCTCGGCGGTGCGCGTCAGGTCGGTGACGCTCTCGTCGATGGAGGCGCGCATGCCGATGGCGCCGTCCTCGGCGAAGTGCTGTTGGGAGGTCAGGACGGCCTTCGGGATGCGGTCGTCACCGACGCGGCCGAGGGAGAGGGCGGTGATGCCCGCCAGGGCGAGAAGCAGAACCGACAGCACGGCGATGGGTGGGCGTATGCCACCCAACAGGGACATGTCGGCTCTTCGGCGGACCTTATGCCGCCGCTTCGGGGGCGAAGCGGCCAACGGGGGCTCCTCTCCTGGAGATCACAGCGTGCGGGGCGCGCACCGCCACGGTCACAAGTGCGCGCCGGGAACGTCTGACCGATGCGTGGGGCTAACGGTTGCAGGGATTCGAAAAAGTGTGATCCTGCCGACAGCGGCTCAGTCGGGGAGCTGCTCCAGCGGCTGCAGGCCGTCCTTGGCCGCGCCGCGGTTGAGCATCGTGCCCTCGGTGCGCTCGAAGGCGAGCCGGTAGCGGGCGATCTGCTCCTTGCTGAGCCCCTCGGCGTCCCGCAGAGTGGCGGCGACATCGATCAATCGGTGATCCTTGACCGCCCCTTCAGGCAGCTTGCCCGATTCATCCGGATCCGGCGGGATGTCCACGAACGTCGGCACATACTTGGCCTGCACGTCCCAGTCGCCGCCGCGCTTGGTGAACTCGAACCAGCCGATGACGCCTTCCTCGGTCAGCCCGCTCGGCACATCGTGCCGGGCGACCTGATTGCCGAGGCCGTACGCGATCCAGGTGCCGTCGACCTTCTCCATCGGCTGCACGACATGGGCGTGATGGCCGATGATCAGGTCGATGCCCGTCTCCCTGGCGAGCTTGCGGCCGAGCTGGAGCTGCGAGCGGCTCGGGTTCGGCCAGTGCTCACGACCCCAGTGGATGCTCAGGATCACCACGTCGGCACCGGCCTTGCGCGCCTTCTTCTCGGCCGCGGCGATCGCCTTGAACGAGTTCTGGTTGACCAGCCAGGGCTTGTCCTTGGGGATCTCGAAGCCGTTGAAGCCGAAGGCGTACGAGATCTGGGCGACCTTGACGCCCTTCACGTCCACGATGGCCGTCTTCGCGGCCTCCGCCGCGTTGCGGAACGACCCGGTGTGCTTCAGGCCCGCGGCGTCCATGGCGTCCAGGGTGCGGACCACACCGGGGTAGCCGTGGTCGAGGGTGTGGTTGGACGCCGTGGAGCAGATGTCGTAGCCGACGTTCTTGATGGCGGTGGTGATCTGCGGCGGGACGAGGAAGGTCGGATAGGTCTGGAACGGCCCCTCGGGCTTGCCCACGACCGGCTCGAAGTGGCAGATGCCGAGATCCGCCTTGCTGATGACGGGCTTGATACCGGCCATCAGCGGGTCGAAGTCGATCCCCTGCACGCCGTTGCCGGTGGCCTTGGCGTCCTTGCGTGCCTGCTCGGTGAGCTGTGGATGGATGAGGATGTCACCGGCGGCCGCGACCGTGAACGTGGGGCCGCCGCTGCCCGCGGCCGCCTTCTCGTCGTCCGAGCCGAAGGGACCGCAGGCGGCAGTGCCCGTGAGCAGCGCGAGCGTGGCAATGCAGGTCGTCAGCGACCGGCGCGAAGAGCGTCTCATCACCCTGGATATCTTTGTATGACTATGACCACGAACCGAGCCAAGACGATAGCAACAGCGACAACCACGATCATCGTCGCGGCCGTTTTGCTCACCGGGCTCCTGATGATCGTCACCCGGTCCACCGGCTCCCCAGAGAGTACGGGGTCGGACGACGGGCAGGCGCACGGGGCCACGGAGGCGGTGGACCTGGAGCGCCGGATCGCGGAGTACACATCACGCTTCGGCGAGGACAGCGGCTACCGCCGGCCGCCCCGCGACGCCCGGCGGGCGGTCGCGCAGGGGGTCGGGCTGCTTCTCGACGGCCGGCGTGACCAGGCCCAGGAGCAGCTGTCCGACGTGGATTTCGAGATCCGCACCGTCACCGACAGCGCCACGGGCCGGCGGTACGCGGAGATCGCCGACCGCACCGAGGACGCCCCGTCGCCCCGGGGCTGGGGCCGGGTCTATGTCGACCTGGACACACCTGCCCGGTGGTCCGTGCAGGTGCCCCACCCCGTCGCCGACCAGCACACCGAACGGCTCGGCGTGAGCGTGCTGCGGGGCTCGCGCGGCGGTGTCATGGTGATCGCGGGTGCACATCGCAGGGCGGGCCGCGAGGACGTGGCCGATGTGGCGCACCGCACCGACAGCGTCTTCGACGCCGTCTGCGACGAGCTCGCCGAGCGAGGGCTGCCGGGCGTCCAGCTGCACGGATTCGCGGACGAATCGGCGCCCGACCACGACGTCATCGCCTCCACCGGCAACGGTGAACTGGCACGCCCCGAGGGACGCGCCCTCGCCGACGCCCTTCGCACACGCGACTTCGACGTTTGCCGCGCCTGGGCGCGCTCGTGCCCGCTCGAGGGCAAAACCAATGTGCAGGGCCGCAAGGCGGCGGAGGAAGGCGTCCCGTTCCTGCACATCGAGTTCAGCAACGCGGTCCGCACCTCCCGCGCGCAGGCGGCCCGCGCGGCGGAGGCGGTCGGTGCGGTCACCGCGGCCTGGTCCACGGAACCGGCGGGCCCCCGCACCGGTTGACGGGCCACCGCACAGGTCCGACCGGACGGCGGACGGCTCGGACAGCAGACGGCTCAGAGGACCGTCCACGCCTCCATCGCCAGCCCCGACTCGGCCTTCTGCCGCGTCACCCGCAGCGTGCCGTCCGCACCGAACGCGGCCAGCACCACACGCCCGTTGCCGTCGATCGCGAGGGCCGGTACGCCCACGCTCGGCTCACCCGTCGTGGTCCACACCGCGCCCGCGGACTCGTCCTCGGTCGGGTACGCGGCCAGTGCGGGGCGGCCGTCCGGGCCGAGCTGGGCCATGATCGTGCAGTCGTGGCCGTCGACCGGCGTGCGCAGCAGCGCGACCGGTCCCGTACCGCCGGTGCCGCCGAGCGGGGCGGGCTGGTCCATGCCCTCGCGCCAGGCCTGGACGGTGCCGGTGGCGTCGTCGCGCCAGAAGTGGGTCAGCCGTCCGCGGCCGGTGCGCTCGGCGCTCAGCGAGCCGGGGGCCGCGGCCGCCTCGATGTCGTCGACGCGCGTGAAGAGGGCTCCCGGAGTCTCCTGCAGCCAGCGCAGCACCCGGTCCTTGGACACGGCCAGGACCTCCATGACGCCCGCGTCGGTCAGCGTCACGGCCGGAACACCGCGCACATCGCTGCCCTTGAGGTCGGCCCAGCTGCCCCAGCGGCCGTTGGCGTGCTGGGTGCGGCCGCACACTCCGCCACCGGCGTTACGTATGAAGACATGGAGCAGGCCGTTGGTGTCCACGGCGGCCGAGGGGAGGCCGATCTTGTCCGAGAGCTCCCTGCTCTTCGGGTACGGGGTCCCGAACGCGCTCCATTCGCGCATGGGGCGGCCGGACTGGTACTGGATCGTCTGCGCGAGATCCGTGACCAGCTCACCGTCCGCCGCGTGCGTGCGCCGCAGCCCGACGAGCTGCGCATAGCCGTCGCTGCCCTGGGCCACGCCGAAGGACGGCAGCACTCCGGGTGCGGGGAAGACCTTCGGGCCCTCCCACTCGGGTCCGCCCGGCCGGGTCTCGGTCCAGCGCAGGACGCCCTCGGCGCTCGGCGCGTACGCGGAGAGCCGGCCGTCCTTGCCGCGCAGCAGCCAGCCGGCGGTCGGCGGCAGGGAAGGGTCGGCCGGCAGTGACGGCGTCGCCCGGACCGTGGGACGCGACTGCTTCCCGGGCCCCTGGGCCTCTTCCGTCCGCCGCTTCGATCTCCGCGCAGACCGCAGTGCCATCGCCCGTTGCCACCTTCCCTGAGCGCTGTGCGAGCGCTTGATTCACGTGACGATAACACTTGCCGGACGACCCGGATCCGGCGGCGGGAGAGTGGTCTGTGCCACCCTCCTGACATGCGGATTCTCTTGATTGTTGATGCCGCGAACGTGGTCGGCTCGGTCCCGGACGGCTGGTGGCGGGACCGCTTCGGCGCCACCGAGCGGTTGCGGGACGGACTCGTTCCGTTCGCCCGGGAGGGCATTCCCGGACATCCGGGTCCGGCCGAGGTGGTGCTGGTCGTCGAGGGCCGGGCCAGGGGGGTGGAGAGCCTCCCCGAGGTACGGGTCGAGTCGGCGTCCGGGAGCGGCGACGACCACATCGTGGAGCTGGTCCGGGCGGCCCCGGACCGGACCCGGGTCGTGGTGACGGCCGACCGGGGGCTGCGCGAGCGGGTCGAGGCCCTCGGGGCCGCGTGCGCCGGGCCCAGGACCGTGCGTCAGCCTCCCGGCGAGCGTACGTAGAGGACGGCACCGTCGACCTGGTCCGGGAGGGGCTCGTAGCGCCCGGCCAGCAGCCGGCGCAGCGTGGGCAGGCGCTCCGGGGCGTACGGCTTGCCGCGGGAGTCGTCGACGATCAGCGTCGGCGGCCGATCCCGGAGCTCGGCCACGAGGACCGGCCAGGCGCCCGCAACCCCGTACTTCTCGCCCACGTGCGGGCCGTCGCGCCCGCCGCTGTAGTTGGTGAGCAGCCCAGCGGTGAGATAGCGGCTGGCGGGTGCGCGATCGGCGAGCCAGTACGTCTCCGGGTGCATGCCCCACAGCAGCACCCGCTCCGTCGGGGCCGTGCGGTGGCGCACCTGGGCGGCGAGCCGGTGCGCGTGCGCGAGCTCGGGCCGGGGTGCCAGCAGGCCCCAGACGAGGAAGAGCGCGCACGCGGCGGCCGAGGTGCGCAGCGCGCTCGCGAGCCGGTCGCGGGGCAGGACCTGCAGGGCGGCCACCGCCAGCAGGGTCAGCGGCGGGAGGAGCTGCAGGTAGTAGTGGCCGAAGAAGTGGAAGCCGGCGAGAACGGCCGCCGACGACGCGGCCAGCCAGAGCCAGAGGTCGGCGGCCCCTGCCCCGGCGATCCGTACGACGCGCACGACGGGTGCGATCAGTCCGGCGCAGGCGGCGCAGAGCAGTGCGGTGTTCGCCAGGGCCCGGGAGAGGACGTGGAGCTCGGAGCCGGTGAAGGTGGCGTACGCGCCGGAGCCCGTCACCGTCCAGAAGAGAAAGCCCGACGGATCGGTGAGCAGGGCCGCGCCGAGCACGGGAAGGGCGAGAGCCACGGCCAGCCGCACCAGGTCCGCCCGCTGCGGGGAGCTGCGCCACAGGAGCCACAGCACGGGGACGAGGACGGCCCCGCCGGTCTGTTTCACCAGGAACGCCCCGGCGACGGCGAGCCCGGCCCCGGTCCAGCGGCCCCGGCCCGCGCAGCACACCGCCGCGGCCGTGAACGGCAGCATGAAGATCTCGAAGGTCGCCGCCTGCGCGTCCTCCGGGTTGAGCCCGACCGACACCAGCAGATGGAGCACGCCGGCGGTCCGTCCGGCCCGGTCGCCCCAGCGGTCGCGCGCGGTGGCGGCGAGGGCCGCGGCGGTGAGCAGCTGGGCGAGGATCGCGAGGACCTTGAGCGGGTGCAGCGAGTCGTCGCCGAAGAGCGCGAAGCATGCCTCGTACAGCCAGGGCAGCAGCGGCGGCTTGCGGTCGACGACGGTCTCGTACAGCGCTCCGCCGTCGGCGAGTATGCGGGCCTGGACGGCGAGGTAGCCCTCGTCCGGGTTCCACAGCGGGTGCCGGAAGGAGGGCAGCCGGGTGACGGCGGCGAGCACGGCGAGGGCGGGGAGCAACCGCCGCCAGTAGCCGGCCGGCCGGGTCTCTCGGGCGGCGGCCGTGGCAGCGCATGCGGATACGTACCGTAGCGATGGCGGCGGCTCGGCGAGCATGCGCTCACATTAGGGCCCCGTATGTCCCGTTCCGGGGGGACATACGGGGCCGGAGGGAATCGGGTGCGCGGGACGGGCCCTCTAGTACAGGGCGTCCTTGCCCGCCTTGCCGAGGCGGCTGTGGCCGCGCCCGTACAGGAAGTAGACGACGATGCCGATCGCCATCCAGATGGCGAACCGCACCCATGTCTCGGCCGGAAGGTTGAGCATGAGCCAGAACGAGGCCGCGATGGACAGGACGGGGACCACCGGCACCCACGGGGTGCGGAAGGTGCGGTGCAGGTCGGGCCTGGTGCGGCGGAGGACGATGACGCCGAGGGCCACGACGACGAACGCGAAGAGGGTGCCGATGTTCACCAGCGCCGCGAGGGCCTCGAGACTGGTGAAGCCCGCGATGAAGGCGATGACGACACCGAGCAGGATGGTGGCGCGGTAGGGGGTGCGGTACCGCGGGTGGGTGATGGAGAAGAAGCGCGGCAGCAGTCCGTCACGGCTCATCGCGAAGAACACCCGGGTCTGGCCCAGCAGCAGGATCATGCAGACGGTGATGAGGCCGACGATCGCACCGAGGCTGATGGCGCCGGCGAAGAAGGGCTGGCCGACGGATTTGAACGCGTCGGCGAGCGGGGCGGTGGCCGACATCTCCGTGTAGTGCTGCATGCCGGTGACCACCAGCGTCACGGCCACGTAGAGCGCTGTACAGATGAAGAGGGAGCCCAGGATGCCGCGCGGCATGTCCCGCTGGGGGTTTTTGGTCTCCTCCGCGGCGGTGGCCACGACGTCGAAACCGATGAAGGCGAAGAAGACGATGGAGGTGGCGGTGAAGATGCCCATGATGCCGAAGTTCGTGGGCGCGTAGCCGAACAGCACCTGGACCAGCGGTGACGCGAGGCTGGTACCTGCGGGCTGCGGCTGGGCCGGCGGGATGAAGGGCGAGTAGTTGGCCGACTTGACGAAGAACAGGCCCGCGATGATGACCATCAGCACGACGGTGACCTTGACGGCGACCACGATCGCGGTGATCCGCGCGGACAGCTTCATGCCGAGGACCAGGATGACGGTCAGCAGCAGGATCAGCAGAAAGGCCAGCAGGTCGAAAGAGCCTCCCGCGTCGCGCCCGGAGAGCGCGGCAGGCATGTCCCAGCCGAGATTGGTGCTCATGAGGCTGCGTGCGTACCCGGACCAGCCGACCGCCACCACGGCGGTGCCGAGGGCGAATTCCAGGACCAGGTCCCAGCCGATGATCCAGGCGGGCAGCTCGCCGATGGAGGCGTACGAGAAGGTGTACGCCGAACCGGCCACCGGCACGGTGGACGCGAACTCGGCGTAGCAGAGCGCCGCGAGGCCGCAGGCGACGCCCGCGGCGACGAAGGCGAGGGCGGTGGCGGGTCCGGCGTTGTCCCTGGCCGCGATGCCGGTGAGGACGAAGATGCCCGTTCCGATGATGACGCCGACGCCGAAGACGGTCAGGTCCCAGGCGGAGAGGGATTTCTTGAGCGCGTGCTCCGGCTCCTCCGTGTCCCGGATCGATTGTTCGACCGTCTTGGTCCGGAACATTCCGGAATCGCTTGACTGCTGGTCCGTACTCACCGGCGTACCTCCGTACCCATGGCCGTAAGCCCATGATCGAGAGGCGCGCGGGACCTCGCCCGCGCTGCCGGTGCGATTCACACGAAAGGACCGGCCGGAGACCCCTGGGGGTGCTCCGACCGGCCCAATGCGTCCGCCGGGCGCGTTCCCGTAAGCGGTCCGGGCTGCCCGCCGACGGCGTGCGGATCAGTCGCGCGCGGGCTCGGGGGCCTGCGCCGGGTCGTCGTCGAGGCGGCCGTCGAGCCTGGAGACCAGCCCGGTGACCTGCCGCGCGATGTCCGGAGCGGTCAGTCCGATCTCGGCCAGGACCTCCTTGCGGGAGGCGTGGTCGAGGAAGCGCGGCGGGATGCCGAAGTCGCGCAGCGGTACGTCGACGCCGGCGTCGCGCAGCGCCTGGGAGACGGCGGAGCCGACACCGCCGACGCGGCTGTTGTCCTCGGCGGTAACGACGACGCGGTGCTGCTCGGCGAGCGGCGCGAGCTGCTCGTCGACCGGCTTGACCCAGCGGGGGTCGACGACCGTCGTGGAGATGCCCTGCTTGTCGAGGAGGTCCGCGATCTCCAGGCACATCGGGGCGAGCGCTCCGACGGAGACCAGGAGGACGTCGGGCCGGTCCGTGCCCGGCTCGCGCAGGACGTCCATGCCGCCGATCCGTCCGACGGCCGGGACGGCCGGGCCGACGGCGCCCTTGGAGAAGCGGACGACGGTCGGGGCGTCCTTGACCTCGACGGCCTCGCGCAGCTGGGCGCGGACCTGGTCGGCGTCGCGCGGGGCGGCGAGCCTGAGCCCGGGGACGACCTGGAGGATCGACATGTCCCACATGCCGTTGTGGGACGCGCCGTCCGTACCGGTGACGCCGGCCCGGTCGAGCACGAATGTGACACCGCACTTGTGCAGTGCCACATCCATCAACACCTGGTCGAAGGCGCGGTTGAGGAAGGTCGCGTAGACCGCGAAGACCGGGTGCAGGCCGCCGGTCGCCAGGCCGGCCGCGGAAACCGCGCCGTGCTGCTCGGCGATTCCGACGTCGTACACCCGCTCGGGGAAGGCCTTGGCGAACCTGTCGAGGCCGACCGGCTGCAGCATCGCGGCGGTGATCGCGACGATGTCCTCGCGCTCCTTGCCGAGCTCGACCATCTCCTCGCCGAAGACGGAGGTCCAGTCGGCGCCGGAGGAGGCGATGGGCAGGCCCGTGTCGGGGTGGATCTTGCCGACGGCGTGGAAGCGGTCGGCCTCGTCCTGGAGCGCGGGCTGGTAGCCGCGGCCCTTCTCGGTGAGGCAGTGGACGATGACGGGGCCGCCGAACCGCTTGGCGCGGGTCAGGGCGGACTCCAGGGCCGCGATGTCGTGGCCGTCGATGGGGCCGACGTACTTCAGGCCGAGGTCCTCGAACATGCCCTGCGGGGCGATGAAGTCCTTCAGGCCCTTCTTGGCGCCGTGGAGGGTCTCGTACAGCGGCTTTCCGACGACCGGCGTGCGGTCGAGGATCTCCTTCGTACGGGCCAGGAAGCGCTCGTAGCCGTCGGTGGTCCGCAGCGTGGCGAGGTGGTTGGCAAGGCCGCCGATCGTCGGTGCGTAGGAGCGCTCGTTGTCATTGACGACGATGACGAGCGGGCGGTCCTTGGCCTCGGCGATGTTGTTGAGCGCCTCCCAGGCCATGCCGCCGGTGAGGGCGCCGTCACCGATGACGGCGACGACGTGGTCGTCCTTCCTCAGCACCTCGTTGGCCTTGGCGAGCCCGTCAGCCCAGCCGAGAACCGTGGAGGCGTGCGAGTTCTCGATGACGTCGTGCTCGGACTCGGCGCGTGCGGGGTAGCCGGAGAGGCCGCCCTTCATCTTGAGCCGGGAGAAGTCCTGGCGGCCGGTCAGGAGCTTGTGCACATAGCTCTGGTGGCCCGTGTCCCAGAGGACCTTGTCCTTCGGGGAGTCGAAGACACGGTGCAGGGCGATGGTCAGCTCGACCACACCGAGGTTGGGGCCGAGGTGTCCGCCGGTCTTGGACACGGCGTCCACGAGGAAGGTCCGGATCTCTGCGGCCAGCTGGTCGAGCTGCTCCGGGCTGAGCCGGTCCAGATCGCGCGGTCCCTTGATGCGGGTCAGCAGCGCCACCCGTGCCTCCTTGCGTGTGAGCTGGTCGAGCTTTGGCAACGATCGGTCGAGTCTAATGTTCCGCCCACGGCCGCCGACATCGGGCGGTGCCTTGAGCGTCACGCCATCGGGGGACATGACATCGGACACACAGCAGTGCCCGGCGCCGGTTCCCGGCGCCGGGCACTGTGGCGGATGTCGCTATGCGCGGCCCGCGGTCTTCTGCGTCTTGCGCGTGACCGAGTCGATCACGACGGTGGCGAGCAGCACACCACCGGTGATCATGTACACGACCGGCGTCCGGATGCCTTCCAGCGCCAGCCCGTACTGGATCGAGACGATCACCATGACGCCGAGAAGAGCGTTCCAGGTGCGGCCGCGGCCGCCGAACAGGCTGGTGCCGCCGATGACGGCCGCCGCGATGACGTTCATCAGGAGGTCACCACCGCCGGCGCTCTGGTTGGCCGCCGCGATCTTGGAGGCCCAGAACAGACCGCCGATGGCGGCGAACATGCCCGCGATGGCGAAGACCGAGATCCGGACCGCCGCGACATTGATACCGGCACGCCGGGCCGCCTCGACACTGCCGCCGAGCGCGAAGATCTTCCGGCCGTACGCGGTGCGCCGGAGCACGAAGTCCGTGATCACCAGTACCGCCAGGAACAGCACCAGCGCGAGCGGCAGGCCCTTGTACTGGTTGAACATGAACGCTGCGGCGAAGGCGACGACGGCCAGCAGGCCCGTACGGAACGCGATGTCCCCGAGCGGCCGGGACGGGATCCCGGCGGCCTCACGGCGGCGGCTGTCGAAGAACGCCGAGAGGAAGAAGCCCGCCACCGCGACCGCGGCGAGACCGTAGGCGGCCGCCACGTCCGAGAAGAAGTACGTGGTCAGCTGGGCGACCGCCCCTTCGTCGTCCAGGTTGATGGTGCCCTGGTCGCCGAGGAGCTGGAGCATGAAGCCCAGCCAGAAGAGCAGTCCTGCCAGCGTGACGGCGAACGCGGGTGCACCGATCCTGGCGAAGAAGAAGCCGTGGAGGGCTCCGATGGCTGCGCCGCTCGCGATCGCGACGAGAATGGCGAGCCACTCGTTCATTCCGTGCGTGACTGTCATGACGGCGACGATCGCGCCGGACACGCCGCTGACGGAGCCGACCGACAGGTCGATCTCGCCGAGCAGCAGCACGAAGATGATGCCGACGGCCATCATGCCGGTCGCGACCATCGTGACGGCAATGTCACTGAGGTTCTTCGCGGAGAGGAACTGCGAGTTCAGGCTCTGGAAGATCACGCAGATGAGGATCAGACCGATGACGACCGGGATGGAGCCCAGGTCACCGGCGTGCAGCTTGCGCTTGAACTCCGACACGTAGCCGGCGAAGCCCTGCTCGCGCACCAGCAGCCGGGGGTCGACCGCGGTGACCGCGTCATGGGCAGCCTCGGGGTTCACCACTTCGTGCTCGCTGCCGATCGGCGCGGAGGTCTTTTCGGTGCTCACTTCTTCGCCTCCGAGGTGCGCGCCGCACGACGGGTCACCGCGTTGTCGGTGGCGCCGGTGATGGCGGAGATGATCTCTTCCTGAGAGGTGGACTTGACGTCGAAGACGCCGTTGTTCCGGCCCAGCCGGAGCACGGCCACCTTGTCGGCGACGGCCTTCACATCGGCCATGTTGTGGCTGATGAGGATGACCGCGTGGCCGCGCTCGCGCAGCCGCTCCACAAGGTCGAGCACCTGTGCGGTCTGCTCGACGCCGAGGGCGGCGGTGGGCTCGTCCAGGATGACGAGCTTGGGCTCGCCGAGCATCGAACGCGCGATGGCCACGGTCTGGCGCTGACCGCCGGAGAGCGAGGCGATCGGGATGCGGACGCTCGGAATGCGGATCGAGAGCGTGTTGAGCAGCTCGCGGGAGCGGCGCTCCATCTCCACCTCGTCGAGGACGCCGCGCTTGCGGAGCTCCCGGCCGAGGTAGAGGTTGCCGACGACGTCGATGTTGTCGCACAGCGCGAGGTCCTGGTAGACGGTCGCGATGCCCAGGTTCTGGGCGTCGTGCGGCTTGTTGATCGACACGCCCTTGCCCTCCCATTCGATGACGCCCTCATCGATGGGGTGGACACCGGCGATCGTCTTGACCAGCGTGGACTTTCCGGCGCCGTTGTCGCCTACGAGGGCGACCACCTCGCCGCCGTGGACCTCAAGCTCTACGTCGGTGAGCGCCTGAACGGCACCGAACCGCTTGGAGACCCCGCGCAACGCCAGCACGGGCGTAGCGGACACGTGAACCATCTCCTTCGCCGCCTGACCGGCGGGGATACCGCGCCGGAGGGGTGGCGCGATGGTTTGAGCAGTTGCGAAAAACTCGGCGGAAGCGTTTCTGTCCGGTGCCCTGCCCCGATAGCGGGGGCTGGAGTGGGGCAGGGCACCGAACAGGCTTCGGGTGACCTCGGTGAGGCTTCGGGTGACCTCGGTGAGGCTTCGGGTGACCTCGGTGAGGTCGTACGGCCTACTTGAGGCCGAGCGCGTCGCAGGCGGCCTTGTACTTCGGGGTGCAGATCTCGGCGACGGTGTAGACACCGTCCTTGATCACGGTGTCGTTGATGTTGTCCTTGGTCAGCGAGACGACCGGGACGAGCACCGACGGGACGCCCTGGGCGGTCGGGCTGTCGACCTTGGACTTGGCGATCGAGTCGAGCTTCTCACCCTTGGCGAGCGCCACGGCCATCTCGGCGGCGGCGGCGGCCTCCGGCGCGTACGGCTTGTACACGCTCATGAACTGCTCACCCGCGACGATGCGCTGCACGCCCGCGAGCTCGGCGTCCTGGCCGGTGACCGGCGGGAGCTTGGCGAAGCCGGCGGCCTTGAGGGCAGTGATGATGCCGCCGGCCATGCCGTCGTTGGCGGAGTAGACACCGATGATCTTGTCCTTGCCGAGCGCCGTGATCGCCGCCTCCATGTTGGCGTTGGCGTTCTCCGGCTTCCACTCCTTGGTGTCGTACTCCTTGCCGACGTTCACCTTGCCGTCGAGCTCGGCCTTCGCGCCCTTCTTGAAGAGGGCGGCGTTCGGGTCGGTGATCGCGCCGTTCATCATCACGATCTGGCCGCTCTTGGCCTTGTCGCCGAGCGCCTCGAGGAGCGCCTTGCCCTGGACGTGGCCGACCTCTTCGTTGTCGAACGAGGTGTACGCGTCGATCGGGCCCTCGGCGAGGCGGTCGAAGGCGACGACCGGGATGCCGGCGTCCTTGGCCTTCTTCACGCTGCCCGCGATGGCCTTGGAGTCCACCGCGTCGACGATCAGGGCGTCCACCTTGTTGGTGATCATGGTGTCGACCTGCTGGGTCTGCAGCGTCGCGTCCTGCTTGGCGTTGGCGTAGACGACCTCGGCCTTGCCGTTCGTGAGCTCGCTGATCTTCTTCTCGATGAGCGGCTTGTCGAACTTCTCGTAACGCGCGGTCTGGTTCTCGGGGAGAAGGAGACCGATCTTGATGTCGTCGCCCTTCGGGGCGGCGGTCCCGGACCCGTTGTCCTCGGACTCCTTGGCGCTTCCACAGGCGGCGAGGGACACAGCCATCGCGGTGGCGGCCACGGCCACGGCGGCACGACGCATCTGCGTGTTCATTCAGAAACCTCCCTGACGAGGCCGCGTCCTTGCGGCCGAGGTGGCTGGAAGTCAACTCGGCCGCCAGGCCGACGTCAAGGAGTAAATCCTTAACGAGATGACAACGGTGCCATTCGTTATCTAAGTGAAGGCAGGCGCCCCGGCGGGGACCGAGCTGTCCAAAAGTGTCGAATCGCCCATCTCACTGAGTACCAATGCCAGCGCACCCAGCACCTCGGCCCGTCCGCCCAGCGCCCCCGGGAGGACGGAAAGCTGACGGGCCGCACTGGGAATCGCGTACCGGGACACCGACTCACGGATCGGTGCAAGTACCAATTCTCCCGCTTCGGCCAGATTTCCGCCCAGGACCACCCGGCTCGGATTGAGCAGGTTGCACAGGTTCGCCACACCGCTGCCGATGTGCCGCCCCACGTCGGCGATCACGCGGCGGCAGCCCGGGTCCCCCTCGCGCGCCAGCTGCACGACGCGCTCCATGGTCAGATCCGGGCCGTGGCTGGGCTGCAGCAGCGGCAGGACGTACCGGGCGGCCGCGAAGGTCTCCAGGCAGCCGCGGTTCCCGCAGCGGCAGACGGGCCCCGACTCGTCCAGCGTGATGTGCCCGATCTCCCCGGCCGTGCCGCCCGGCCCCCGGTAGATCTGGCCCCCTATGACCAGTCCGGCGCCGACGCCGCTGCCGACCTTGATGTACGCGAGGTCCCTGACCCCGCGCCCGCTCCCCCAGACCAGCTCGCCGAGCGCGCCGAGGTTGGCGTCGTTGTCCACGTACACGGGCACACCGAGCCGGCGGGAGAGCTCGTCACCGGGGTTGATCCCGGACCAGCCCGGGAGGATCGAGGTGGAGCCGAGCGTCCCCGACTCGACGTCGATCGGTCCCGGTACGCCGAGACCGACGCCGATCACCTTGTCCCGGCCGATCCCGGTCGTCTCGATCAGCCGCTTGACCAGCTGTTCCGCCCGGCCGAAGCCCTCTGCGGACGAGGCGTCGACATCCAGCGGCTCGGACTCCTCGGCGAGCACCTGGTGCGCGAGGTTGCCGAGGGCGACCCGCAGATGGGTGTGGCCGAAATCGACGCCGATGACGATGCCGGCGTCGCCGCTGAGGGAGACGCTGCGGGCGCGGCGGCCGCCGGACGACGTCGGGGTGACGTCGACCGTGCCGCCGTCCTTCAGTTCACGAACGATGTTGGACACCGTGGCGGCGGAGAGGCCCGTGCTCCTCGCGATCTCTGCCTGGGTGAGCGAACCGGCCATGCGTACAGCACGTACGACCCGCTCGAGATTGGCCCGATGCAGAGATGTCTGCGACCCAGGAGTCTCCATCGACTCACACACTCCCGCTCTTTACTCCAACATGTGAACTCTAAGGGGAGCCTTTCGGGCGCCTCCCCGTCAAGACCTGAGCAAGCGCGGAACCGCCCGCCGGCGATTCCGGCGGGCGGTGGGCGTGAGACGGCGAGGCGCGCCTCGGGCGGGTGCGGCAGGAGCGGCTACTTCAGCGTGCCCGCCGTGAGGCCGGCCTGGACCTGCCGCTGGAAGGAGAGGTAGACGACGACCACGGGAAGGATCGCCACCGTCATACCCGCGAAGATCACGGGCAGGTCGCCCGCGTACCCCTGCTGCTGGTTGAGCAGCACCAGGCCCTGCGTCAGCATCGAGCGGTCGGGATCGAAGCCGCTCTGCTGCTGCATGAGCACCAGCGGCAGGATGTACTGGTTCCACTGGCCGAGCAGATTGAAGATGCCCACGCTGATCAGGCCCGGCTTGGCCATCGGCACCATCACCTGGAAGAAGATCCGGGTGTGCGAGGCTCCGTCGATCACCGCCGCCTCGTGGATCGCGGTCGGCAGCGTCCGGAAGAACGCGTGCATGAAGAAGACGGTGAACGGCATGGAGTAGGCGACGTAGACCAGGATCAGTCCCTGGTACGTGTTGAGCATGCCGAGCTGTTTGACGAGGAAGTACAGCGGGATGAGCCCGAGGTACACCGGGAACATCGCGCCGGCGATGAAGAAGTAGTAGATGGCTCGGTTGCCCCGGAAGTTGTACCGGGCCAGCACATAGGCGCCCATCGATCCCAGCAGCATCGTCAGCGGCACGGAGAAGACCAGCACGATGACGGTGTTCAGGAAGTACGAGCCGATGTGGCCCTTGGTCCAGGCCCGCGAGAAGGCGTCGAAGTTCCAGTTGGAGGGCCAGGACCAGGAGCTGGCGCCGATCTCCGCGTCGGTCTTGAAGGAGCCGAGCAGGATCCAGATCAGCGGCAGGATGATCATCACGGCCCACAGGATGAGGAAGCCGTGCGAGAAGACGTTGAGGACCCTGCCCTCGTCGTCGCCGCCGCGTCCGCCGGCGGTCTGCTTGCCGGCGCCGCGCTGGGCCGGCACGGCGTCCTTGGTCACGCCGTCGATGGTCGGTGTAGTGGACATTCGCGTCTTCCCCGCTCAGTACTCGATGCGCTCGCGGCGGCTGGCCCGCAGCGTGACGACGGACAGGATCAGCGTGAGGAGAAGGATCACCACGCCCATGGCGCAGGCGTAGCCGCTCTTGCCGAACACCAGGAAGTTGCGCATGAGGTAGGTCGCCATCACCTCACTGCTGTGGTCGGGCCCGCCGCCGAAGCTGTTGCCCGGCGTCATGACCGAGATGAGTGCGAAGCAGTCCATGGCACTGATCGCGAGATAGACCCAGGAGGTCTGCACCGTGTCCCACAGCAGGGGCAGCGTCACTTTGAAGAAGGTCTGGGTGCGGCGGGCACCGTCGAGCAGTGCCGCCTCGTAGATCTCCTTGGGGATCGACTGCATGGCCGCCGAGAACAGGACGAGGTAGAAGCCCACGCCCCACCACAGGAGCACGAAGGCGACGCACCACAGCACCAGGTTGGGGGAGTTGAGCCACTCGACGGGCCTCTCCGGGTCCGAGATGCCGAGCTTGATCAGGGTGCCGTTGATGAGTCCGGCGACATCGCCGCGGTAGACCGCCCGCCAGAGGATGGCCAGGATGACCACCGACAGGACGTGCGGCAGGAAGAAGACGACCTTGTAGAGACCGGAGCCCCGGACACCCCGGATACCGGCCTCACCACCCCGCCCGCCCACGTTCACCATGAAGGCGAAGAAGAGGGCGAGCAGGATGGTGGCCAGGGGCAGGGCCAACAGGAGCAGGAAGTTGTTCCACAGTGCCTGGAGGAAGACGCTGTCGGAGAACAGCTCCGCGTAGTTGTCGAGACCGACGAAATTCATCTGCGCGGACTGCCCGCGCCAGTTCGTGAAGGAATATCCGAAGGTCTGGACGTACGGCCAGATCATGAAGATCAGATACAGGCCGAGCGGTCCGATCAGAAATCCGGCGACGAACCGGTTCTTGCCCTTGTGCATATGACTCTGCCCCTGGTCGCTGCGGGAACGGCTACGAACGCTTGTTGTTCTTGCTCGCCGGGTCCTTGGCGGCCTTGTCGACCGCGGCCTGGCACCGCTTGAGCCATTCCTTGGGCTGGATGCGCTTGGCCATCAGCTCGGCCGACGCCGTGCGGATGGACTCGTCCATCTCGCTGTACCAGTTGATGTAGTAGTAGTCGAACGTGTTGGCGCCGGCCGCCGCGACCGCGTCGACCGCGGACTTGGTGCCCGGCCGCAGCTGGACCGAGGTGTCCACGCCGTCCTTGACGATGGTCAGCGAGTTCGCCTGCTGGGCGAAGATCGTCGACCACTCCTTGGACAGCATCCGGCGGAGGAACTCGAGACCGCCGGCCTTGTTCTTCGCCTTCTCCGGGACGATGAACGGCTCGCCGGCGCCGGCCCGGATCGCCTCGAAGGGCAGCTTGCTGCCCGGCAGCAGCGGCATCGGCAGGAACTTCATGTCGAAGTCCGCGGGCGTCTGCTTCAGCTGCTCGTTCTCCAGCCAGGATCCCGAGGGGATGAAGACTGCCTTGCCCTTGTTCCAGGCGGTCTGCGACTCGATGTGGTCGAGCGAGTTGGTGCCCGGCATGAGCAGGCCCTTGTCGACGATCTCGTAGACCGCCTCGATGGACGCCTGAGCGGCCTCGCTGCCGACGAAGGCCTTCGGGTCGAGGTTGTCGATCGCCTTCATCGCGTCCAGACCGCCGGTCTTGGCGATCAGGTCCATGATCATGACGTTGATGTAGTACGGGTGCTTGCCCTGGTGGGCGAGACCGCCGATGCCGGCCTGCTTGGCCTCCTTCATGATGGCGAGGAAGTCGTCCCAGGTCTTCGGCACCTCCCAGCCCTTGTCCTTGAAGAGCTTGCCGGAGTACCAGACGCCCCAGACGGTGTAGATGTAGTTCAGCGAGTACATCTTGCCGTCGAAGTTGCCCTTCTCGGCGGTGCCCGGGATCAGGATGTCCCGGACCTTCTTCGACGGGTCGTCGTACGCCGGGGCGTCGAGCAGCTCCTCGAGGTTGGCCAGCTGGCCGTCCTTGTAGAGGGTGTCGAGCTTGATCTGCTGGGCGCCGGAGTTGTCGATGACGTCCGGCGGGTTGCCACCGACGAAGCGGGGCTGGAGCTTGCCGGTGATCTCCTGGGTGCCCAGGTGGGAGACGTTGCCGCCCCAGGTCTTCTTGTACTCCTTCTCCCACTCGATGGCGTACTGGTCGCCGAAGCCACCCTTGAAGATGACGACGTCGAGGACACCGTTCTTGGCGACGCCGAACGGGTTCTCCTTGGTCACCTCACCCTTCTGCTTGGACTGATCGTCGCCGCTGCTGCTGGCGCAGGCGGACAGGAAACTCATCGTCGGAACGGAGATCAGGCCCAGTACGGCGGAACGCTTGATCAGATCGCGACGGCTGAGGCCCTCATTGTTGTGGGCGGAGGTGGATCCCATGCTCAAGTCCTCGCCTTCTCCAGGACTCAGGCGGTGTACCGGTCGCCCGTCCTTCTCGCCTTAGGCGAAGGGCCCCGCCACCGCGGTCATTTGCTGAAGCTCGGGTTGTACAGAGGTGGTTCACAGGTGGATCAGAGGTGCTGTGGCGGAACGGAAGTTCCGCGCGGGAAAGTCAAAGATCCCGACGTCCGCGCCGCCCCCCATCCCCGGCCCGCCCGCCGTGTCGATACGGCAAGTCGGACGCCGACAGGTATAGTCCACTTCCCGCCAAGGGAGCAAGATCGAAAGCAAGGTTCGACTGCAAGCTTTCCCGAGTTGAGACCTCACGAACGGGAGAACACCGTTCGAGTGCATTCCACCGGCAGAATCTCATCGAAACGGCTGATACCGAGCGCACGACACCGCCAACACCCTTGACACCACGGAGCACTTGCCTCCCTACTGGATCCTGCGCCATGCGCATGACAACGTTGTCCAGCATCGCTTCGGTGGGAGGAAAGGCTCGGTATGCAGCCCAGACCAAGCCCTCGACACAGACAAGCCCGCACGGCCGCCCTGGTGGCGGCCGCTTCCCTGTTGGTGGCGGCGGGGCAATCGGCCGCCGTCGCACTCCCCTCCCAACCCGCCGCACCGGCCACGGAATTCACGACGTCGTTCGAGGCCGACGAAGCCCAACCCGATTGGCGCAATACCGTCGAAACAGGGCCCGACGGAAAGAAGCGGTCATCAGGGGTCGACGGCGGCTTCGTCTCCGGCATACCCGGAAATGTGACGGACAAGGTCGTCGAACTGCGCGCAAGCGGCGAAAACGCGGGCGCCGGTGAGACCAAGGAGAATCTGGTCGATCTCCAGCCGTCCACCAAATGGCTGGCTTTCACCCCCACGGCCTGGGTCGAGTTCGACACGGACGCCCCGGTCAAGGTCGTCACCTACGCACTGACGTCGGCGAACGACTTCGACACCCGCGACCCCAGGGACTGGACCCTCAAGGGCTCGGCGGACGGCAAGGACTGGAAGGTCCTGGACACCCGCGAGGGCCAGAGCTTCGAGAAGCGCTTCGAGACGAAGACGTACGACATCGAGGCCGCGAACGCCGACGCGTACGCCCACTACCGGCTGGAGATCACCGCGAACAACGGCGCGTCGGACATCGTCCAGCTCGCCGACGTCCAGTTCTCCGACGGCGACACGAGCGCCCCCGTGCCGGAGGACATGCGCAGCCACGTCGACCGGGGCCCGGCCGGCTCCCCCACGGCGAAGGCCAACGCCGGCTTCACCGGGAAGCGCGCCCTGAGGTACGCGGGCTCGCACAAGCCGGACGGCCGCGCCTACTCGTACAACAAGGTCTTCGACGTCGACACGGTCGTGGGGCGGGACACTGAGCTGTCGTACCGGATCTACCCGTCGCTGCCGGAGACGGACCTCAACTACCCCGCCACGAACGTGTCGGTCGATCTCGCCTTCACGGACGGCACCTATCTGAGTGATCTCCGGGCGGTCGACTCGCACGGCGGGCTGCTGACGCCGCAGGGCCAGGGCGCCGCCAAGCGGCTCTACGTCAACCAGTGGAACCAGGTGGCGTCCCGGATCGGCTCGGTCGCGGCCGGGCGGACGGTGGACCGGATCCTGGTGGCGTACGACTCCCCCAAGGGGCCGGCGAAGTTCCAGGGCTGGATCGACGACATCCGTATCGCCCCCAAGGCGCCCGAGAAGCGGCTCGCGCATCTGTCGGACTATGCGTCGACCGTCCGCGGCACCCACTCCAGCGGCTCGTTCTCGCGCGGCAACACCTTCCCGGCGACCGCGGTCCCGCACGGCTTCAACTTCTGGACGCCGGTCACCAACGCCGCCTCGCTGAGCTGGCTGTACGAGTACTCCCGCGCCAACAATGCGGACAATCTGCCCACCGTGCAGGCGTTCAGCGCCAGCCACGAGCCGAGCCCCTGGATGGGCGACCGACAGACCTTCCAGCTGATGCCGTCCGTCGCGGAGGGCACCCCGGATCCGTCGCGCACCGCCCGCGCCCTTCCCTTCCGCCACGAGAAGGAGATCGCCCGCCCGCACTACTACGGCGTGACGTTCGAGAACGGGCTGAAGGCGGAGATCGCCCCCACGGACCATGCCGCCATGATGCGGTTCACCTATCCCGGTGAGAACGCGGCGGTGCTCTTCGACAACGTCACCGACCAGGCCGGGCTCACCCTCGACCCGGAGACCAGCTCCTTCACGGGCTACTCCGACGTCAAGAGCGGCCTCTCCACGGGCGCCACCCGGCTCTTCGTGTACGGCGTCTTCGACGCGCCCGTCACCTCGTCCGCCGCGCAGGGTGTCAAGGGCCATCTGCGCTTCGACGCCGGTTCGGACCGTACGGTGACATTGCGCATTGCCACGTCACTGATCAGCATCGACCAGGCGAAGAAGAACCTCTCCGCCGAGATCCCGGCGTCGGCCGGCTTCGGCGGGATCAAGGACCGGGCGCAGAACGCCTGGGACGACATCCTCGGCCGGGTCGAGGTCGAGGGAGCCACCCACGACCAGCTGGTCACCCTCTACTCGTCGCTCTACCGGCTGTACCTGTACCCGAACTCGGGCTTCGAGAAGGTCGACGGCAAGGACAAGTACGCCAGCCCGTTCTCGCCACAGACCGGACCCGACACCCCGACCCACACCGGCGCGAAGATCGTCGACGGCAGGGTGTACGTCAACAACGGGTTCTGGGACACCTACCGGACGACCTGGCCCGCGTACTCCTTCCTCACCCCGAAGAAGGCGGGCGAGCTCGTCGACGGCTTCGTGCAGCAGTACAAGGACGGCGGCTGGATCTCCCGCTGGTCGTCCCCCGGCTACGCCGACCTGATGACCGGCACCTCGTCGGACGTGGCCTTCGCCGACGCGTACGTCAAGGGCGTGCGCGGCTTCGACGCGGAGGCGGCGTACGAGGCCGCGCTGAAGAACGCGACGGTCGCACCGCCGACCCGGGGCGTGGGCCGCAAGGGCATGGAGACCTCGCCCTTCCTCGGCTATGCGTCCACCGAGACGCACGAGGGCCTGTCCTGGTCGCTGGAGGGCTATCTCAACGACTACGGCCTGTCGAAGATGGCCGACGCCCTCTACGCCAAGACCAAGAAGACGCGCTACAAGGAGGAGTCGGCGTACTTCCTCAACCGGGCCCGCAACTACGTCGCACTCTTCGACTCCAAGGCCGGCTTCTTCCAGGGCCGGGACCTGAAGGGCGACTGGCGGGTGCCGTCGGGGCAGTTCGACCCCCGCGTCTGGGGCTACGACTACACCGAGACGAACGGCTGGGGCTACGCCTTCACCGCGCCCCAGGACTCGCGCGGCCTGGCCAATCTGTACGGCGGCCGCTCGGCGCTCGGCAAGAAGCTGGACACCTACTTCGCCACCCCGGAGACGGCGTCGCCCGAGTTCGTCGGCTCGTACGGCAGTGTCATCCATGAGATGACGGAGGCCCGGGACGTACGGATGGGCATGTACGGGCACTCCAACCAGGTCGCCCACCATGTCACCTACATGTACAACGCGGCCTCGCAACCCTGGAAGACCCAGGAGAAGGTGCGCGAGGTGCTCTCCCGCCTCTACACCGGCAGCGAGATCGGGCAGGGCTACCACGGCGACGAGGACAACGGCGAGCAGTCCGCCTGGTACCTCTTCTCCGCGCTCGGCTTCTATCCGCTCGTGATGGGCAGCGGCGAGTACGCGATCGGCTCGCCGCTCTTCACGAAGGCCACCGTGCATCTGGAGAACGGCCGGGAGCTGGTGGTCGAGGCCCCGAAGAACAGCTCGCGCAACATCTATGTGCAGGGCCTGAAGGTGAACGGCTCGTCCTGGAACTCCACCGCGCTGCCGCACGCACTGCTCGCTCGCGGCGGCACGCTGGAGTTCGCCATGGGGCCGAAGCCGTCGAGCTGGGGCACGGGCAAGGACGCCGCGCCCGTCTCGGTCACCAAGGACGACAAGGTGCCCTCGCCCCGCCAGGACGTGATCGCCGGCACGGGGCCGCTCTTCGACAACTCCTCCGCCACGGAAGGGGAGTTGCCCGAGGGGGCGTCGGCGGCGCTGGACCTGCCGGTGCCGGGTGCGGTGCGGGCCGTCCAGTACACGCTGACCTCGTCGGCCCGGGACCGGGCTCCGACGGGCTGGGTACTCCAGGGCTCGGACGACGGGCAGAAGTGGACGGCGCTGGACGAGCGGAAGGGCGAGTCGTTCGCGTGGGCCCGGCAGACGCGGGTCTTCACGATCGCCGAGCCCGGCTCCTACCGGCACTACCGGCTTGTGCCGAGCGGTGCTGCGGCGCAGGCGCCCGCACAGCTGTCCGAGATCGAGCTGCTGGCCACGCGTGGAGCAGGTGGTTAGCGGCCGATTACCGTCGGTGGTTATCCAGGAGTCGTGGGGGGGGGGCGCGCGGGGAGGGGAAAAGCCCCCCCCCCCCCCCCCCCCGGGTCCACCCCTGTGCGTGGGGGCCGGGGACCCGCGTGGGGATCGCGTCCGGTGTCAGCCGGTGGGGCGGACCGCCGCCGCCAGGGCCGCGCGGAGCGTCGCGACATCGGCGGGCCGGCCCTGGTCGTCCACGGAGACGCCGAGGCCCTGCGGGTTCTTCGCGTACGGGACGACGTAGGCCGGGGCGTCGCGCTGGAAGCGCCAGCTGCCGGCGAGTTCGCCGGCGTCGACTGCGTCGTAGCCCAGCCGGTCGAGGAGTTCGGCGGCGGAGGCCTTCGCCGCCGGGTCGTCGCCGGCGATGGGCAGGGCCGAGCGGTCGGGGGCGCCGGCGGGGCGTGCGAGGGCGGCCAGATGGCGGAAGTAGATGTTGTTGAACACCTTGACGACCCGCGACTCCGGGAGATGGCGCTGCAGCAGAGCGCTGGTGGTGGTCTCCTCCGCGTCCAGTTCGGGGATCCGCCCGTCGCGTTCGGGGTAGTAGTTGTTCGTGTCCAGGACGATCTTGCCCGTCAGTGGGGCGACCGGGACCGCGCGGTAGTTCTTCAGCGGGATGCTGACCACCACCCAGTCACCGGCGGCCGCCGCCACCTCGGGAGTGGCGGCGCGGGCCCGGGGTCCGAGTTCCGCCACGAGGTCGGACAGGGTCTTTGGCCCACGGGAGTTGCTGAGCACCACGTTCAGACCTGCGGCCACGCCGAGTCGCGCCAGCGTGCTGCCGATGTTTCCGCTGCCTATCAGTCCAAGGGTTGCCATGGAGGCGAGAACCGGGGGTCCTGCGCCGGTATTCCCCCGGCCGCCGGCCGGTCCACACCGGGCGGGACGGGCGTGGCGGCAAGCGACGACCCGTTCCCGCGCGCGCGATCGGACCGGAGCTGGTGTGCTGGTAGAGGCAGACCGTAGGGCCGGTATCCGGGAGATTCAGATGAGCACCCACAAAGTCGCGCAGGTGGCCGCCGCGTCCGAGCCGTTCGAGATCGTTGAGCGTGAGGTGCCCACGCCGGGCCCCGCGCACGTACGGATCGCCGTGGACGCCTGCGGGATCTGCCACAGCGACGCAGGACTCGTCACCGCCGCGTTCCCCGGAGTCCGGTTCCCGCTGGTCCCCGGCCATGAGATCGCCGGCCGCATCGAGGAGCTCGGCGAGGGAACGCAGAGCCAGTGGCAGGTGGGCGACCGGGTGGCAGTGGGCTGGTTCGGCGGCAGCTGCCTGCACTGCACACCTTGCCGACAGGGCGACTTCATGATGTGCGTGAACCTGAAGGTGCCCGGCTGGGCCTACGACGGCGGCTTCGCCGAGAACGTGATCGCACCCGTCGACGCCCTGGCCCGTATCCCCGAGGCGCTGGAGGCGGCCGATGCGGCGCCCCTGGCCTGCGCCGGAGTGACCGTGTACAACGGCCTGCGGCGCAGCTCCGCCCGGCCCGGCGACCTGGTCGCCGTGCTCGGCATCGGAGGCCTGGGACACCTCGGCGTGCAGTACGCGGCCGCCATGGGCTTCGAGACCGTGGCCATCGCCCGCGGCACCGGCAAGGCGGACTTCGCCGCGAAGCTCGGCGCGCACCACTACGTCGACAGCACCGCGGACACCTCCGTCGCCGATGCCCTGAAGGCACTCGGCGGCGCCAAGGCCATCATGGCCACCGCCGCCAGCTCCGACGCCATCACCGCGACCGTGGACGGACTGTCCCACCGCGGCGAGCTGATCGTCGTCGGCCTGGACGCCGAGCCACTGGGAATCAGCCCCATCCAACTGATCATCAGCGGCCTCATCGTCCGCGGACACCAGGCCGGCACCGCGCAGGACGTCCAGGACACCATGGCCTTCAGTGCCCACCACGGGATCCGCGCGATGACCGAAACCCGGCCGCTCGACCAGGTGGACGAGGCCTACCAGAAGATGATGTCCGGCGCCGCCCGGTTCCGCATGGTGCTCACCACCGGCTGACCTCGCACGTGCGCCGAGCCCCTCCCGCAGTCGTGTACTTCATCGACGGTGCACCCGTCGCTACGATGCCGTACCCCGGGCGGGCAAGATCGTTCGCCCGGCCCGGCGAGACCCTGTCTGGGAGGGCGAGCGATGAGTGACAACCCCGCCGTGCGGATCGAGCGCGACGGCCCCGTGTTCACGGTCGTCCTCGGCCGGCCCGAGGTGCGCAACGCCGTCGACGGCCCTATGGCCGCCCAACTCGCCGATGCATTCCAGGAGTTCGACGGCGACGACGACGCGGCCGTGGCCGTCCTGTGGGGCGAGGGCGGCACCTTCTGTGCCGGAGCCGACCTCAAGGGCATCGGCACCGAGCGCGCCAACCAGGTGCTGCCCGATGGCGACGGCCCGATGGGACCCACCCGGATGCGACTGAGCAAGCCCGTCATCGCCGCGGTGTCGGGGCACGCGGTCGCCGGGGGCCTGGAACTGGCCCTCTGGTGCGATCTGCGGGTCGCCGAGGAGGACGCGGTCTTCGGGGTGTTCTGCCGCCGCTGGGGCGTGCCCCTGGTGGACGGCGGTACGGTGCGGCTGCCGCGCCTGATCGGGGAGAGCCGCGCGATGGACATGATCCTCACCGGCCGGCCCGTACCGGCCGCGGAGGCGTACGACATCGGCCTCGCCAACCGCCTCGTCCCGACCGGTGAAGCCCGCACGGCGGCGGAGCGGCTCGCCCGCGAGATCGCGGCGTTCCCACAGCTGTGCCTGCGCCATGACCGCCTCTCCGTACGCGAGCAGCACGGGCTGAGCGAGCAGGAGGCCCTGGCCGCCGAGCACCGGCACGGCATGGTCCCGCTGACCGCGGGGGAGACCCTGTCGGGCGCCGGCCGGTTCGCGGGCGGTGCGGGCCGGCACGGTTCGTTCACGGACTGAACCCACAAGGCTGCCCCCAAGGCGACCCTGGAGAGCTGAGCCTCATCCGGGGCGCCGGCCCGATCACCTGTTCGGCGGATCCGTTCTTCAGCGTCTCCAGCTCCTGCGGGAGACGCTGAAGAACGGGCTGTTCCTGATCGTGTTCGCCGGCGCGGGCCCGTTCTGAACGGGCTCTCCGGCACCACCTGCCTCACGATCGAAGGGTCCGGCACGGCCGCGGCCGTGCCGGACCGAGCGCCTGCGGGCCGCTGTCCGCGCGCCCCGATCCACAGGAGCAGACACGTCATGACGCAGGCCGACACCACCAAGGAATCAGCGCCGGCTGTAGAGCTGACCCTGATCACGCTGACGGCGATGGTCGTCGGCTCCATGGTGGGCGCGGGTGTGTTCTCGCTGCCGCGGCGGTTCGCCCAGGAAACGGGCGTCGCCGGTGCGCTGATCGCGTGGGCGATCGCCGGCACCGGCATGCTGATGCTCGCGTTCGTCTTCCAGAGTCTCGCGGTGCGCAGGCCCGATCTCGACGCCGGCGTCTACGCCTATGCCAAGGCCGGTTTCGGCGAATACCTCGGCTTCTTCTCCGCGTTCGGGTACTGGGCGAGCGCATGCGTCGGCAACGTCACCTACTGGGTGCTGATCATGTCGACGATCGGTGCCGTCTGGCCGGCACTCGGGGATGGTGACACCCTCCTCGCCGCGGCTCTGTCGACCGTAGGACTGTGGGCGTTCTTCCTGCTGATCCGGCGTGGGGTCAAGGAAGCCACGGCGATCAACAAGATCGTCACGGTCGCCAAGGTCGTCCCCATCCTGATCTTCATCATCATCGCCCTGTTCTGTCTGGACACGCAGGTCTTCGCGGAGAACTGGGGCGGTGCCGATTACGCGGGCTCGCTGTTCAACCAGGTCCGCGGCACCATGCTGGCCACGGTGTTCGTCTTCCTCGGCGTCGAGGGCGCCAGCGTCTACTCGCGCCACGCCAAGCGGCGCGAGGACGTCGGACGGGCGACCCTGCTGGGCTTCCTGAGCGTCTTCGCCGTCTTCGCGTCGGTGACCATCGTGTCGTACGGCGTCCTGCCGATGAGCGAGATCGCCGAGCTGCGCCAGCCGTCGATGGCCGGGGTCCTGGAGGCCGCGGTCGGTCCGTGGGGCAACGTCTTCGTCAGCGCCGGTCTGATCATCTCCGTACTCGGCGCCTACCTCGCATGGACGCTCATGGCCGCCGAGGTGTTGTTCGTGGCGGCGAAGGACGACGACATGCCCCGCTTCCTGGGCCGCGTGAGCTCCGCCGACGTTCCCGACCGGCTACGTCGCCCTCGCCATGGAGTCCACGGGCATCCGCGAGTACCTCATGCCCCCGCTGCCGAACACGCTCTACACAGGTGACACGACGTGCTGGCTGTACGGCGGTGTGACGCTCAACCCGCTGTACTGGCCGGCGCGTCACGACGAGACGCTGCTGATGCAGGCCGTCTACCGGTTCCATCCCGACTTCGCCGGGGACACCGTGTGGTGGGGCGACCCGGAACGGGACTGGGGGCCGGCGACGTTCGAGGGCGGCGACATCATGCCGGTCGGCAACAAGGTCGTCCTCATGGGCATGAGCGAACGCACCTCCCGGCAGGCGATCACCCAGGTCGCGGCCGCGCTCTTCGAGAACGGAGCCGCCGAGCAGGTCGTCGTCGCCGGCATGCCCAAGCTGCGGTCCGCGATGCACCTCGACACCGTCTTCACGTTCGTCGACCGTGACATCGTCACCCTGTACCCGAAGATCATGGACGGTGTTCACACGTTCACGCTGCGGCCCGGCGAGAAGGCGCCCGGCGTCGACATCACCGACGAGGGCTCCCGCCCGTTCGTGGACGTGGTCGCCAAGGCCCTCGGGCTGCCGGAGCTCCGGGTCATCGAGACCGGCGGCGACGTCTACGAGTCCGAACGGCAGCAGTGGGACAGCGGCAACAACGCCGTCGCCCTGGAACCGGGCGTGGTCTTCACGTACGACCGGAACACACGGACCCACACGCTGCTGCGCAAGGCCGGGGTCGAGGTCATCACCATCGTCGGCGCGGAACTCGGCCGGGGGCGCGGCGGCGGACACTGCATGACCTGCCCGCTCATCCGCGAGCCCGTGACCTTCTGACCCCCGGGCGGCCGGGCACCCGTTCCGGCGATGGCGGCCGGCCCGCGCACGGCTCCTCCCTCATTCCCCGCAGGTGAAGTCCTCGGCGGAGGTCCGGAGTCTGCCCAGAAGCCTGCGGAGCGTGGCGACGTCGCGGTCGGTGAGATCGGCGACGAGCTCGCGTTCCATCGTCTCGAGCGCCGTGTCGGTCGTGCGGAGGCGTTCGGTGCCCTCGGGGGTGATCTCGACGATGTGGCGGCGGCGGTCGCCGGGATCGCGGCGGCGCCGGACGAGGCCGTCGGTCTCGAGGTCGTTGAGCAGCCCGACGACGACGCTCGGATCCACGGCGAGCCACTCGATCAGGGCCTTCTGGGTCACCGGCCCGTCCGCCAGGTGCATCAGCGTCATCGCTTGCCGTGGCGTGAGCCCGGTGGCGCCGAGGGCTTTGCGTATCAAGGTGTCGGTGATGCCGCCGTGCCAGGCGAGGAGAAACCCAAGCCGGTCCACCGGCGGCCCCCCAGCCTGAGCTGCGTCTTCTTCCTGCGCTGCCATGCCCGTACCGTAGCAGCCCCTCCATTGCGGAGCGATCTCAATGATTGATAGTGTCCAATGGTCTAAGGTATCCATCATTGAGTCTCTGGAGACATCATGTTCGTCGCGTACGCAGTCGTCGGCAGCCTCCTCGCCCTGGTGCTGGTCGCCTCGGCCACGTTCACCTTCACGCGGAACCCGGCCGTCGTGGCCAGCATGGGCAAGGCGGGCGTCCCCGACTCCTGGTTCCCGCGGCTCGCCACCCTCAAGGCCGCCGGGGCGGTGGGCCTGCTGGCCGGGCTCGCGGTGCCGTTCATCGGGGTGGCCGCCGCGATCGGCGTGGTGCTCTACTTCATCGGCGCGGCCATCATGCACGTGCGGGCCAAGGACTACGCGCTGGCGGTGCCGGTCGTCCTGGCCGTCATGGCTGCCGCGGCGCTGGTGCTCCGGATCGCCTCGGCCTGAGCGGACGACTGCGTTCAGGTGCCTCCGGGCCTGGTGGCCACGCCCCCGAATCGCGCACAGCAGGGGGCGGGCCGTGCCGGAACCGGAGGCGATGCCCCACGACGGGGCCGACGAGAACGGCCGGGATCGGGGACCTGGGCAACGAACGAAATCGTGGATCCGGGATCTGTGAGCCGGTCAGGCCGGAGTCGCCCAGCGCTGGTTCGCCCCGCCGTGCCAGTCCCGGACGATCAGCTTCGTACCGTCCGCGGTACCGCCGTCCGCGGCGTCCAGGCACTTGCCCGTCTGCGTGTTGACCAGGGCCTCACCGGTGCGTTGCCACTTCTGTGCCGCCGAGCCGTTGCAGGTCCTCAGCTGTACGTCGCTGCCGCTCACCGCCGTATGTCGACGCACTTGCCGCCGGGGGTGGTGATCCGGTCTCGTCGAAAGGATCGCGCCCACGCAGAGCGCTCTGGCACGGAGCATGTGTGCCTCCTCCTCGAAGGGAACCTGGATGACATGTCCACAGCGGAAGGGTGGGGCCAGGCGCGGCCGGGGAGGCATGGACTTACCGCGCGGGCAGATGGACTCTTTGCGGGCCGACTTGACGGTGTGTCAGAAAGTTACGACCGTACGGGGATGACGTCATCACCGGCACTCGACGGCCGGGCGGCCCTGGTCACCGGAGCCTCCCGGGGGATCGGTCTCGCCACGGCGCAGGCCCTGGGCGAGGCGGGAGCGATGGTCTGCGTCACCGCGCGTGATCCGGGGGGAGTGGCCGCGGCCGTGGACCGGCTCGCCGACGCCGGTGTCCGCGCGGTCGGCTGCGCCGGCTCGGTCGCGGACCCCGCACACCTTCAGGCGTGCACGGAGCGTGCGCTGCGGGAGTTCGGCCGCCTCGACATCCTCGTCAACAACGCCGCGACCAACGCCCCGTTCGGCCCGCTGATGGGTGCCGACCCCGACCTCTGGCGGGACGCCTTCACGGTGAATGTGGAGGCGCCCCTGCGCCTGACCCAGCTCGCCTGGCGAGTCTGGATGCACGAGCACGGCGGCGCGGTCGTCAACATCTGCACCGAGGGCACGCACGGCGTTGGCCCCAACGTCGGCGCGTACGGCACGAGCAAGGCGGCCCTGCTGCACCTGACCCGCCAGCTCGCGGGTGAACTGGCGCCCGGAGTACGGGTGAACGCGGTCTCACCGGGGCTGGTGCGCACCGAGATGGCCCGATTCGTCTGGGAGCGGGCCGAGGAGCGGATCGCACAGAGCCTGCCCCTGGCCCGCATCGGCGAGCCGGGGGACGTGGCGCGGGCGGTGCTGTGGCTGGTCTCCGACGAGGCGGAGTGGGTCACCGGTGCGGACCTGGTCGTGGACGGCGGTACGAGGGTGCGCGCGGCCGGCGGCGCAGACGCAGGGGTCACCTCGTATGCCGTGCACGACGCCCTGGCGAACGCCGGCAAACCTGACGCCATCTGAGCTTGGCGTTTAACGTCGTCGGTCACCCGACCTGCTGATCTGCGGTTCTTTCCGAGACAGCGGTGGCGGCCGTTCTCCACGCTTCGAGATGTCGAGTCACGAAGTACAAGAGAA
>NZ_JBHWKX010000041.1:45287-66949 GCF_042730885.1 Streptomyces sp. NPDC059909 | reverse complement strand
GGATGCCGCCGCGCCGGGCCACGTCGCCGTAGGACCAGCCCTGCTGCTCCAGCCGGCTCTTCACCAATTCCTGCAGTGCATTGGCCACGCGAGGGATTCTTCCTTCTGACAGGTCGGTTGGCCAAAACTCTCGTAACTGACTTGCAGCGGGGCGCCGGACAGGCTAGCGTCCAATAAGTCCGGACGATCCGTCCGAGAGCGTTGGACGTTATGCCCCACGGCTGCTGCTGCAACGCAACTCATAGGTTCAACGCTTCGCGCCCCGGCGGGTCACGGCCCGGCACCGGGCGCCCTTGCGATCACGGCCCCTCTCCGAGAACCTGTCCTGGAGTCCGCCGCCACCCATGGGGAGGCAGCGGACTCGAACAGTTACCACTTGGGGGGAGTTCGAGGGGGATTCTCCGGTTGCACCGACCGCGGGGTGGGGGGCCCTGTTCGCGAACAGATGTCCGGGCCGGGCATCATGCAACCGGAAGGTCGCCATCTCATGTCTACGGGGACGGTGGCCTGCCATTGACGCGTCCGGGTCGGCTGGTCGAGGGGGACCGAGGTCCGGGCGAAGAGAACCGAACGATCACGCAGCCAGCAGGCGTGCGGGGGGATGACTCATGACGTCGACGCCGACCGGCGCCCGGCACCAGGACAACGACCCGTCCCGGACCACTCAGCTTCGGGTTCCCCCGCAGCTCCGAGCAGGCGGGTCCCGGTTGCGCCCGAAGAAAACGGCGCTTCCGCGGTACGACTACGAGCACTACAGCCGGCTCGCCGGCCCCCTCACCCAGCCCGACCCGTCGAAGCCGTACAAGGTGCAGTACCGCTCGCTGCTGTCGCAGGAGCCGCACCGCGTCCGGGCCGCGCTGCTCCTCGGCGCCGCGCCGCTGGTCTCGCTGGGCCTGTTCGCCTGGCTGATGCAGCCTCAGCACTGGACCGAGCGCGACCCGAACCTCAAGAACGACCTGCTCCTGTGGCTCGACATCGTCATGCTCGTCTCGATCGGCCTGATCGAGCTCTTCCGGACGATGAACGTGCTGTCCAATGCGCACGCGACCCTCGTCGCCCGTGATCCCGTCCCCGTCGTGCCGGAGCACGGCACCCGGGTCGCCTTCCTCACCTCCTTCGTCCCGGGCAAGGAACCCCTGGAGATGGTGACGAAGACCCTCGAGGCGGCGGTGAAGATCCGCCACCGCGGGCTGATGCACGTCTGGCTGCTCGACGAGGGCGACGACCCGGCCGTCAAGGAGGTCTGCGCACGCCTCGGGGTCCACCACTTCTCCCGCAAGGGCATAGCCAAGTGGAACCAGGCCAAGGGCGCCCACCGGGCCAAGACCAAGCACGGCAACTACAACGCCTGGCTTGAGGCCCACGGCGGGAACTACGACTTCTTCGCCTCCGTCGACACCGACCACGTACCGCTGCCGAACTACCTGGAGCGAATGCTCGGCTACTTCCGCGACCCGGACGTCGGATTCGTCATCGGCCCCCAGGTCTACGGAAACTACGACACCTTCGTCACCAAGGCCGCCGAGTCCCAGCAGTTCCTCTTCCACGCCCTGATCCAGCGCGCGGGCAACCGCTACGGCGCCCCCATGTTCGTCGGCACCTCCAACGCCGTCCGGATCAAGTCGATCAAGCAGATCGGCGGCCTGTACGACTCGATCACCGAGGACATGGCGACGGGCTTCGAGATGCACCGCGCCCGCAACCCCGAGACCGGCAACAAGTGGCGCTCGGTCTACACCCCGGACGTGCTCGCCGTCGGCGAGGGCCCGAGCGCCTGGACCGACTTCTTCACCCAGCAGCTGCGCTGGTCGCGGGGCACGTACGAGACGATCCTCAAGCAGTACTGGAGGGGCTTCGGGACGCTGCCGCCCGGGAAGCTCTTCAACTACACGATGATGATCATCTTCTACCCGATGTCCGCCCTCAACTGGATCCTGGCGGCGCTGAGCTGCGCCCTGTTCCTGGGCATGGGCGCCTCGGGTGTGCAGATCGACCCGGCCATCTGGATGATGCTGTACGGCAACGCCTCGGCGCTCCAGATCGGCCTCTACATCTGGAACCGCCGCCACAACGTCTCGCCGCACGAGCCGGAGGGCTCCGGAGGACTCGCCGGCATGGTGATGTCCGCACTCTCCGCGCCGATCTACGCGCGCTCCCTCATGGACGCCGTACTGCGCCGCAAGAGCAAGTTCGTCGTGACCCCCAAGGGCGACTCGTCCAGCCCGGACACCCTCTTCGGCACGTTCCGGATCCACCTCTTCTTCATCCTGGTCTTCGGCGGCTCGCTCGCGGCCTCGTTCTTCAACGGGCACGACCACCCGGCGATGATCACATGGGCCTCCCTGGCCCTGCTGATCACGGCGGCGCCCATCTTCGCCTGGCGGTACACCGTCCGCGCGGAGAAGAAGAAGCGCAACGCGCAGCCTCCCGCCGGAGACGGCACGCCCGGTCCGCAGGGCCCGCAGCCGCCCGCCGGCGCGCATGAGCCCCAGCAGAAGCCGCATTGGGCCCCCGCGGACCAGACCATGCAGATCGCCCTTGGGGGACGTAAGAAATGAGCGCACTTCCCGTCCGGCCGGACTACCGCAAGAACCGGGCCCGACGGATCCTGATCGGCGTGGCGGTGGTGGCGGTGGTGGCCGGGTTCAACGGCCCCGCCCTCTACCGCTACGGCTCGGCCGAGTACCACGAGTACAAGATCAACCGCCCTGAGTACAAGGCGGCGAACGGCCACTGGGACTTCCTCGACGTCCCGTCCGAGTACCGGATCAACTCGATCCACGCCGCCCTGCTGCACACCGGCAAGGTCCTGCTGATCGCGGGCTCCGGCAACAACCAGAAGAACTTCGACGCGAAGAAGTTCGAGTCGGTGCTGTGGGACCCGAAGACGAACGACTTCAAGCTGATACCGACGCCCAAGGACATGTTCTGCGCCGGGCACACCCAGCTGCCCGACGGCAAGCTGCTGGTCGCGGGCGGCACCAAGCGGTACGAGAAGCTGAAGGGCGACGTCACCAAGGCGGGCGGCCTGATGATCGTCCACAACGAGGACCCGGACAAGCCGATCACGCTGCCCGCCGGCACGAAGTTCACCGGCAAGAAGAACGGCAAGACCTTCGTCTCCAAGGACCCGGTGCTGGTCAAGCGGGCGAAGAAGGTCTTCGACCCGGCGACCGGCAGGTTCCTGCGCACCGAGGCGGGCCTGGGCCGGATCTACGTCGAGGCCGAGGAGTCCGGGAAGTCGCACGAGACGGGCACCGAGGACAACTACCGGGTGCACGGCCTCAAGGGCTCCGACACCCGCAACGTCTACGGCATCGCGCAGAAGCTCGCCCTCGACAAGAAGGATTTCCAGGGCATCAAGGAGGCCTACGAGTTCGACCCGGTCGCCGAGAAGTACATCAAGGTCGACCCGATGAACGAGGCCCGCTGGTACCCGACCCTGACCACGCTCGAGGACGGCAAGGTCCTCTCCCTCTCCGGTCTCGACGAGATCGGGCAGATCGTGCCCGGCAAGGACGAGATCTACGACCCGGAGACCAGGACCTGGGAGTACACGGGCTTCGAGCGGCGCTTCCCGACCTACCCCGCCATCTTCCTGATGGACAACGGGAAGCTCTTCTACTCCGGTTCGAACGCCGGGTACGGTCCGGCCGACGTAGGCCGTGACCCCGGCGTCTGGGATCCGGAGACGAACGACTTCGAGAAGATCCCGGGGCTGAGCGACCCGGACAGGATGGAGACCTCGGCGACGGTCATGCTGCCGCCCGCCCAGGACCAGAAGTTCATGGTCATCGGCGGGGGTGGGGTCGGCGAGTCCGAGAAGTCCAGCGAGAAGTCCCGGCTGGTCGATCTGAAGGACCCGAAACCCCGCTTCACGGACGGCGCTTCGCTGGACAAGGGCACCCGCTACCCGAGCGCCTCGCTGCTCCCCGACGACAGCGTGCTGGTCACCGGCGGCTCCGAGGACTACCGCGGACGCGGGGGCTCCAACGTCCTGGAGGCGCGGACGTACGACCCGAAGAAGGGCACGTACACGCGCGTGGCCGACCCGCGGGTCGGACGCAACTACCACTCGGGGTCGGTGCTGCTGCCCGACGGGCGAGTGCTGATCTTCGGCTCCGACTCGCTCTTCGCCGACGACGCCAACACCAAGCCCGGCGTCTTCGAGCAGCGGATCGAGATCTACACGCCCCCGTATCTCTTCCGGGACGCACGGCCGGGGATCAGCGGCGGGCCGAAGAGCATCGAGCGCGGCGGCTCGGGCACGTATCTGAGCCCGCAGGCGGCGAAGCTGAGGACGGCCAAGCTGATGCGGCCGAGCGCGGTGACGCATGTGACGGACGTCGACCAGCGCTCGATCGCGCTGGAGATGACGAAGACGGCGGACGGCTTCGAGGTGACCGTGCCGAAGAACCGGTCCCTGGTGCCGTCGGGCTGGTACATGCTCTTCGTCACGGACGACAAGGGCACCCCGTCCGAGGGCGTGTGGGTGGAGGTTCCGTAGGGGCGTGCGGGGCGGGGTCCGGGGTTCTTTCCCCGCCCCGCCCCTTCCCGGACCGGGGGCATGCCCCCGGTCCGGACCCCGCACGCCTACTTCGTGTTCCGCGCCAGCTCCAGCGCGTACTCCGGATACCAGTCCCCCGCCTTCGGCCCGCCCTTGCAGTCCCCGTCCGACTCCCCCGGCCGCTTGACCCACAGATAGGCGTCGACGAGCGGATCGCCCGTCTTCGTCGTGGGCAGCTCACCGAGCGCACGCCCCGGCGGGTTGCACCAGTTCTCCTTGGGATCGCCCTCCGTGTACGGCCCGTTGCCGTTGCGGCTGGTGTCGACGACGAAGGGCTTGTTCCCGACCTTCGCGGAGAGCTTCCTGCCGAAGTCCTTGCTGGCCTCCGTGGTCTGGAAGTTCGAGACGTTGACCGCGAAGCCGTCGGCCGCGGCGATGCCCGCCCACTGGAGCGGCTCGAAGAGGGAGTCGGGCTGGGACCAGCCCGCGTTGCCCGCGTCCAGGTAGACCTTGGTGGCGGGCTGCTGCTTGAGCCGCTCGATGGCGCCCTTCAGCAGGTCGTACCGCTCCTCGTGGAACTCGTCCGGTGTGCAGCCGTCCACGAGGTGCAGCACGGCGTCCGGTTCGAGGACGACCGTGGCGGGCCGGTCGCCGATGCCCTTGGCGACCTTGTCGACCCACTGCCGGTACGCGTTCCCGTCGGCGGCGCCGCCCTTGGAGAACTGCCCGCAGTCGCGGTGCGGGATGTTGTAGAGGACCAGCAGGGCGTCCCGGTCCGCCTTCTCGGCGGCCTCCGTGAATCCCTTCGCCTCGGCCTCCGGATTGTCCGGGCCGATCCATTCGCCGACCGGCTGCTCCGCGATCTTCCTGATCAGCTCGGCGCTCTTCCCGTCGCCTCCGTCGAGATACGAGGCGACCTGCTTGGCGGCCTTCCCGTCGGGGTTGACCCAGAACGGGTCCGTCCCCTTCGGCTGCTGGGCGATCGACGCCCTGTTGTCCCCGCCCCCTCCGGCGTCACCGTCGCCGTCGGATGACGAACACCCCGCCAGCAGCAGCGCGGCCCCCGCGGCGGCTGCTCCCCAGTGGGCACGCCCGACGTAACTGCCGTACATCCACTCCCCCTTGGTGCGCTGTCGCACGATGTCGAGGCCACCCCCCAGGCGCCCCTCCCCCGGACAAGACCGGGCGAATCAATCCTCTCAGATCCCGCGGGCGTCCGTCAGATACGCCGACACCACCACGTTCGCCGTGTACGACCCCGAGACGCGGTCGTAGGCTCCGCCGCAGGTGATCAGCCTCAGCTCCGCCCTGCCCGGCTGCCGGGCCCCGTACACCTTCCGCGCGTCGAACCGGTCCCGGTCGAAGACCTGCACGTCGTCGATCGTGAACTCGGCGACCGAGCCGTCGGTCCGGGTCACCCGGACCTTCTGGCCGGGACGGGCCGCGCTGAGCCCGTAGAAGACGGCCGGCTTGGTCCTGGTGTCGACATGGCCGACGAAGAGCGCCGCGCCCTCTGCCCCGGGCAGGGTGCCGGTGCCGAACCAGCCGACGGTCTGCGGCATGGCGTACGGCGGCGGATCGACCGCTCCCGTGGCGTCCAGCCCGCGGGCCATGACCGGGGCCGTGATCCCTATCGAGGGGATCTCCACTTTGCTCGGCTGGGCGGGCCTCAGCGGGCGGCGGGCGGGCGGCAGCGGTACGCCGGGGGGCCGGCCGACCGCGGCCACGTCACCCGTCGTGGGCGCCGAGGTGCTGCCGGGGCCTTCGGTCGCCTCGCGCCCCCACAGCCACAGGCCCAGCAGCAGCACGGCCCAGGCCACGCCCGTGAGCAGCCTGCCGGTTCCCGACGTACGGCCGCCGGAAGCACCGTCACCGGAGTCCATGGCGGTCAGTCCGTGTCCGCCGGGCCCACGCGCCGGCGCCGTGAGCTGCGGAATGCCACGGCCACCGCCGCCACGCCCGCGAGGACCAGCCCGATCACGGTGTGGGGGGTGCCGGGGCCCTGCTGGTCGGCGCGCTTGGCGTCCTCGGAGGCGAGGGACGTGGCGGTACCGCCGCCACCGGCCCGTACCGGGGCGTAGGGGGTGTCGTCGGGATCGGGGTCCACGGACGGCAACTGGCTCTCGTCGTGGTTCTGGCCTGCGTCCTCGTCCTCGTCGTCCTCGTCGTCGCCCTCGTGGCCCTGGCCCCCGTCGTCCTTGCCGCCGTTGTCCTTGTGGCCGTCGTCCTTGCCGCCGCCGTTGTCCTTGTGGCCGTCGTCCTTGCCGCCGCCGTTGTCCTTGTGGCCGTCGTCCTTATGGCCGTCGTCCTTGCCGCCGTCGTCCTTATGGCCGTCGTCCTTGCCGCCGTCGTCCTTGTCGCCGTCGTTGCCCTTGCCGCGCTTGTCGCCGTCGTCCTTCCCGCCCTCGTCGCGCTTGTCGCCCTCGTCGGGGCGGTGCGTCGGCTCCGCCCGGCTCTGGGCGCCCTGCTGGGCGACCGTGAGCGTGCCCACCCGGGTGAGGGGGCTGCCGTTGCAGGTGACGCTGATGTCGTAGGTGCCGGCGCCGAGACCGGATCTGACCGTCGTCTCCCCGAAGAGGAAGCTCTGCGGGCCCACGCCGCTCGACAGCTCGGCGTCGGTGACGAACGCCGAGGACCTGGCGGTGCCCGTCGTGCCCCGGCAGCCGGTGACGTGCAGTTCCACCTCGCCCCCTGGCCTGGCGGAGGTGGGGGTGACCGTGGCCTTGGCCTGCCCGCCTTCCTCGGCGTACGCGAGCCCTGCGGCGGGTGCCAGCATCAGCGCACCGGTGGCCGCCCCCACCACACGGAGAGCAATCGGAACAGAACGCATTGTGAACCTCCTGGTATCAGAAGATTCACGCGGTTTGCCCGTTTCCGCATCTCCAGGGGACCCGGATGGGTCATCGCCGGAAGCCCCGGACGGGTCAGGTACGGGTCAGGTACGGATCAGATGCGGTCCACCAGATCGGCGATCGAGTCGACGACGTTCGACGGGCGGAACGGGTACCGGTCGATGTCTGCCGGCGCCGTCAGGCCCGTGAGCACGAGGAAGGTCTCCATCCCCGCCTCGAGACCGGCCAGGACGTCGGTGTCCATCCGGTCCCCGATCATCGCGCTGGTCTCCGAATGCGCCCCGATCGCGTTCAGGCCCGTGCGCATCATCAGCGGGTTCGGCTTGCCCGCGAAGTACGGGTCCTTGCCGGTGGCCTTGGTGATCAGCGCGGCGACCGAGCCGGTCGCGGGCAGCGGGCCCTCCGGGCTCGGGCCGGTCTCGTCCGGGTTCGTTCCGATGAAACGGGCCCCCTGGTTGATCAGCCGGATGGCCTTGGTGAGGGCCTCGAAGCTGTACGTACGGGTCTCGCCGAGGACGACGTAGTCCGGCTCGTGGTCCGTGAGGACGTACCCGATGTCGTGCAGGGCCGTGGTCAGCCCCGCCTCACCGATGACGTACGCCGTGCCGCCGGGGCGCTGGTCGTCCAGGAACCGGGCGGTGGCCAGCGCGGACGTCCAGATGTTGTCCACGGGCACGTCCAGGCCCATGCGGGCGAGCCGGGCGTGCAGGTCGCGGGGGGTGTAGATGGAGTTGTTCGTGAGGACCAGGAAGGGCTTCCCGGTCTCGCGGAGCTTCTTGATGAAGGAGTCGGCGCCCGGGATCGGAACGCCTTCATGGATCAGAACACCGTCCATGTCGGTGAGCCAGGATTCGATCGGCTTGCGCTCTGCCATGGGCGTGCTCCTGCCATACGCGTGTGCGATGTGCGAGTGGGGCGCCGCGACGACGGTGTGGCGACGCCCCCAGGGTAATCAGGAAGCCCGGATCTTGACCCCACGCCTGAGTGGGCTGGACCCGTTACCCTCAGCTGCCGGTCGCGGCCTTCCAGGAGTCGATGTACTTCTGGAGGTTCTTGTCGATGTCCTTCCAGTCCGGCTCGAAGACCTGGACGCCCTGCAGGATCTTCGCCAGCTCGATGGCGTTGGCGTCGGTGGCCTTGACGTCGCTGCGCGCGGAGAAGCCGCCGCCGATCTCGCTGACCTGCTTCTGGGCCTTCTCGCTCAGCAGGTAGTCGAGGAGCTTCTTGCCGTTCTCGGTGTGCGGGGCGTCGTTGACGAGGCCCGCGGCGTACGGGAGGGCGAACGTGGTGGGCTGCCCGCCCTGCTTCGCCGGGAACCAGATGCCGAGGTTCGGCATGGACCTGGACTGGGCGAAGTTCATCTGGACGTCGCCGTTGGCGACGAGGATCTCGCCCTTGTCGACCTTGGGGGCGAGCTTGGAGGTGGAGGAGGACGGGCCGACGTTGTTGGCCTGGAGCTTCTTCAGGTACTCCATCGCCGGCGCTTCGCCGCCGAAGTCGTGCATCGCCTTGATGACCACGGCGGTGCCGTCGCCCGCGATGCCCGGGGTGGAGTACTGGAGCTTGTCCTTGTACTTCGCGTCCAGGAGCTCTTCCCAGGTCTTCGGGGCCTCCTTCATCTCCTTCTTGTTGTGGATGAATCCGAAGTAGTTGTTCACGACCGAGGTCCACTTGCCGTCACCGGACTTGTCGGCGCCGTTGACCTTGTCGGAGCCGGCCGGCTCGTACGCCTGGAGCAGCCCCTTGGAGTCGGCCTGCTGGATGAACGGCGGGAGGGTGACGAGCACGTCGGCCTGCGTGTTGCTCTTCTCGCGGGCGGCGCGCTGCACCATCTCGCCGGAGCCACCCTCGACGTACTCGACCTTGATGCCGGTCTCCTTCTCGAAGTCCTTGAAGACCTGGTCGTACCAGCCGTCGCCGTTCTCGCCCTTGAGGCCGTCGGCGCTGTAGACGGTGACGACCTTCTCGTCGGAGGCGGCGGAGGTGCCTCCGCAGGCGGTGAGGCCGGCGGCGAGGGCGAGGCTGCCGGTGACGGCGGCGGTGATCTTGATGACGTTGCGGCGCATGACGAAGAACAACTCCTTGCGGGATGAGGGGATGTACCGGGTCAGCGGTACGAGGCCTTGGTGCGGATACGGGAGACGGCGAGCAGGACGAGCAGCGTCGTGGCCATGAGGACCACGGCGACGGCGGAGCCGGTGAAGAGGGATCCACGGTCGGTGGCGGTGAAGATCAGCACCGGGAGCGGCATCCAGTCCGGCGGGTAGAGCATCATCGTGGCGCTCAACTCGCCCATGGACAGGGCGAAGCAGAGCCCCGCGGCCGCGTTCAGCGACGGCAGCAGCAGCGGCAGCTTCACTCGCCACAGGACGTACGAGGGGCGCGCACCGAGGCTGGCCGCCGCCTGCTCGTACATCGGGTCGAGACGCACGATGGCCGCCGAAACCGACTGGTAGGCGAACGCCGTGACAAGAACGGTGTGCGCGAGGATCACGATCCAGCGCGTGCCGTTGAGGAGCAGGGGCGGCTGTGAGAAGGCGACGAGTACGGCCAGGCCGACGACCACGGACGGTACGGCGACCGGCAGCATGAACAGTGCGTCGAGGACGCGGCGCCCACGCCTGTTGAGCGAGGCGGCGGCGAGGGCCGCCCAGGTGCCGATGGCGAGCGCGAGGACGCCGGCCGTCACCGCCGTGACCAGGCTGGTGGTCAGGGCCTGGAGCGACTCCCCGCGGACGGCCGCCGTGTAGTGCTCGGCGGTCGGTCCCGAGGGGAACGCCCCTGACCAGTTGGTCGAGAGCGACGCCGCGACGATGACGAGCAGCGGCAGCGCGAAGAGCGGCAGGAAGAGGGCGAGGAACAGGGCCCAGGTGGCCCACTTGCCCGTACGGCTATGCACCAACACGGCGGCTCACCACCCGGTAGATCCCGTAGAGCCCCACGGAGATCGCGATGTTGACGACGGCGACCACGCAGGCCGCCGCGTAGTCGGATTCGAGGATCGCCTTGCTGTAGACGAGCATCGGGAGCGTCGTGACGCCCTTGGCTCCGGTGAAGAGCACGATGCCGAACTCGTTGAGGCACATGACGAGGACGAGGCTGCCGGCGGCGGCGAGCGCCGGGAGGACCTCGGGCAGGATCACCTGGCGGATGATCCGGGCCGGCCGCGCGCCCAGCGAGGAGGCGACCTCCAGCTGTGCGGTGTCGAGCTGCGAGAACGCGGCGAGCAGCGGGCGCATCACGAAGGGCGTGAAGTACGTGATCTCCGCGAGGAGTACGCCCCAAGGCGTCGTCAGGAAGTGGAACGGACCGCTCGACGCCCCCGTGACGTCCGTCCACAGGCCGTTGGCCATGCCGACCGTGCCGTAGACGAACAGCAGCGCGAGCGTGATCAGGAACGACGGGAAGGACAGGAACACGTCGATGAACTTCGCGACCGCCCTGCCGCCGGGGAACGGCACGAACGCGATGATCAGCGCCAGCGTGAACCCGAGCACCAGACACCCGGCGGTCGCCGCGACGGCCAGCCACACGGTGGTGGTCAGCGCCTCCCGGAAGGCCTGCGAGGCGAAGACGTCGGCGTAGGCGCCGGGGGCGAGGGACTCCTGGACGACGAGTGCGAGGGGGTAGAGGAAGACGACCCCGAGGACGGCGACGGGCGGAAGTGCCCAGATCCAGCGAGCCGTTGTGGGCATTCGTTCCGCCGGGGCCGATGGGGTGGGCACAACCCCCGGTACCGGGTGCCGTTCCGTGAGAAGGTCACCGGGACTAGCCATCGGTCACCCCTGCGGCCAGCAGCACCGCGTCCTCCGGCGCGAAGTGCACCGTGACCTCGTCCCCGAGCGCCGGCGTCTCGCGCAGCTCGCGCAGGTCCGCCTTGACCCGGTGGCCGTCGACGTCGACGTACAGCCGGTGCGTCGCCCCCCGCCACTGCACCTCCGCCACGCGGCCCCGCAGCGCGTTCGGCCCCTCCCCCAGACCCACGAGGTGCGGCCGTACGCACAGGGTGGCGTGGGCCCCCGGTGCCACGTCGGCGGTGGGGACCTCCAGTTCCCGGCCGGCGAAGGTCACGGCGTCCGAGCCGACCTTGACCGGCAGCAGGTTCGCGTTTCCGACGAACGACGCCGTGAACTCCGTCCGCGGCCGCCGGTACAGGTCCTGCGGCGTTCCGCAGTCCTGGAGGCGGGCCTTGTCCATGACCGCGATCCGGTCGGCCAGGGTCAGCGCCTCGACCTGGTCATGGGTGACGTACAGGATCGACACGTCGGGCAGTTCGCGGTGCAGTCGGGCCAGCTCGGCCAGCATCCCGGACCGCAGCTGGGCGTCCAGCGCGGACAGCGGCTCGTCGAGGAGCAGCACGTTCGGCCGGATCGCGAGCGCGCGGGCGATCGCGACGCGCTGCTGCTGCCCGCCCGAGAGCTCGCGCGGGTACCGCCTGGCGTAGGCCGCCATGCCGGTCATCTCCAGCGCCTCGGCGACGCGCCCGGGTATCCCGGCCTTCGGCGCCTTCTGCGCCTTGAGTCCGAAGGCCACGTTGTCCTCGACGCGCATATGCGGGAAGAGGGCGTACTGCTGGACGACCATGCCGATGCCGCGGCGGTGCGGCGGCAGGGCGGTGACGTCCCGGTCGCCGATGAACACCCGCCCGGAGACGGGCCGTACGAATCCGGCGACCGCGCGCAGGGCGGTGGTCTTGCCGGAGCCGGAGGGGCCGAGGAGGGCCATGACCTCGCCGGGCTCGACGGTCAGGTCGAGGCTGTCGAGGACGGTGGTGCCGCCGTACGCGACGCAGACACGGTCGAAACGGATGCCGCTGGTCATACGTCCGCCTGCGCGAGCAGTGCGGGCAGTTCCGCGACCGAGCCGAGGACATGCGTGGCGCCGTGGGCGGTCAGCTGCGCCTTGTCGTGGGCGCCGGTGAGGACGCCCGCCACCACGCGCGCCCCGGAGCGCACACCGCTGAGCATGTCGTACGAGGTGTCGCCGGCGACCGCGATCTGCTGCACGCCGTCCACCGCGCCCGTACGCAGGAACGCGGCGAGCACCATGTCCGGGTACGGGCGCCCGCGTCCGCCCGCGTCGGCCGGGCAGAGGGTGAGCGGGACCAGGCCCTGCCAGCCGAGCGCGTCGAGGATCGCGTCCTGGGTGGCCCGGGCGAAGCCGGTGGTGAGGACGACGGTCCTGCCCTGCTCCTGGAGGTGCTCGATGGCGGCGCGGGCGCCGGGGATCTCGGCGATGCGGCCGCCGTCGACGAGTTCGCCGTAGGCCTCCTCGAAGGCCTTGTTGGCCGCCTGGGCCCTGGCCTCGTCGCCGAAGAGGTGACGGAAGACGGAGATCTTGGACTCGCCCATGGTGGCGCGGACGTGGTCGAGCATGCCCGGCATCGACTCCGGCTCCGTGCCGAGCCGTTCGGCGGCCCTGGTGAAGGCCTGCTCGACGAGGCCGCCGTCGGCGACGGTGGTGCCGGCCATGTCGAGGACGACCAGGTCGATGCCCTTCGTGCTCAAGCTCGGGCTCGTGCTCGTGGTCACGTTGGTGCTCGCGTTCGTGTTCGTGGTCATGGGGTGGTTCACCAGCCCAGTTCGTCGGCGGTCGTCTCGGCGATGGCGGGCGAGCAGGTCATGCCGCGCCCGCCGGGTCCGGTCACCAGCCACACGCCGTCGCGCACCTGCTGGCGGTGGACGACGCGGGAGGTGTCGGTGCACTGGGCGTACACGCCGGCCCAGCGGCGGCGGATCTTCGGCAGCGGACGGCCCAGGAAGCCCTCGACGACCTGCGTGAGGTGCTCGTAGGGGTCCTCGAGGGTGTCGAAGGCGAAGGGGTGCTCGTACTCGTGCGTGTCGCCGATGGTCAGCCCGCCGTCGCGGCGCTGCACCATCAGCAGCTGCATCTTGTGCGCGGCGGCCGCGGGCTGCTGCGCCTGACCGGCGTTGAGGGCGTCGAGCGCGTCGGAGGCGTACGCCGGGTAGTAACGGAAGGAGTCGGCGTCGGCGACGGACGTGGTGAGCGGCTCGCCGAGCGGGTCGGTCTGCGCCATCTGGAGCCGTACGCGGCGCACGGGCAGATCGGGGACGAGCTCGCGGACGAGTCCGCCGAGCCAGGCGCCGGTGCACAGGACGACGGCGTCGCCGCTGTGGACGTCGCCGTGGTCGTCGCGCACGGCGCTGCGTCCCTTTGTGCCGGGCTCGATGACCTCGCGGACCTCGCGGCCGGGAAGGAAGGTGTAGCGGCCGGACGCCAGCAGGGCCTTGCGCAGGGCCAGTTGTGCGGTGCGGGGCTCCACGGCCGCGTCCCGCTCGCAGTACAGGGCCGACACGAACTCGCCGCGCAGGGCCGGGTTGATGGCACGCGCCTCGTCCGCGGTGACCAGCTTGTAGCCGCGGGCGGCGGCGTCGGCCCGGGCGACGGCCGCCTCGGCGACGGCGAGCTCCAGGTCGTTGCGTACGGGCGTCAGCGAACCGATGGCCCGGAACCCGAGCTCGGGGACCCGGGCGCCGATGCCCTCCCACAGCTCCCGCGCCCGCAGCGCGGTCTCCAGCTCCTCACCGCCGGCGCGGCCGCTCACCCATATCTGCCCGAAGTTGCGCAGGCTCGCCCCGCGCGCTTCGGCCTCCCGCTCGATCTGCACGACCTCGTGGCCGCGCTCCACTGCATGCCAGGCGTGCATGGTTCCCACCACGCCGGCTCCTACGACGATGACTCGCATGGCCGCAACGGTCCTCGCGACCGGTGACCCGATGGGGGCCGGTCGGCAACGGGACGGTGAACGGGCCATCAAGGTTGGCCTAGACCCGTTATCGTTTCGTGATACGGGGGAGGTCGGGGGCCGATGGCAGCGAGGGGCGGGAGGGGGACGGCCGCCGCAGGCCAGGGCAGGGGCTGGGCCCGGGCTAGGCCCCGCCCACCAGATGCGCCGAGAAGCTGAAGCGGTCCCCCCGGTACAGGGTCCGCACGCGCTCCAGCGGCCGCTTCGCCGTGTCCCGCGAGACCCGGTGGATCAGCAGCATGGGCAGTGCGGGCGGAGTCCCGATGAGCAGCGCCTCCCGCGGCGTCGCCAGCACGGTCTCGATGCGCTCGTCCGCGTCGCCGAACTCGATCCCGAGCCGGTCGCGGAGGTACGCGTAGAAGGACGAGTCCGGGTCGAAGTCGCTGTCGAGCCGCGGCACGCGCGCGACCGCGACGTACGTGCTCTCCAGGCCGACCCGCTCCTCGTCCGCCAGCAGCACCCGTTCCATGTGCCAGACGGGTTCACCCTGCTCGAGACCGGTCTCCTCGGCGAGCCGCGGCGTGCACGGGAAACGGTCGAGGGAGACGAGGTTACGGCCGGGCGTACGGCCCTGGCGTCGCACGCCCTCGGTATAGCTCGCGAGCGAGAGCGGCTGTTCCAGCTTGGGGCCCGCGACGACGGTGCCCCTGCCCTGGCGGCGGAGCCGGCCTTCGAGGAGGAGTTCGCGCAGCGCCTGTCGCACGGTCTCGCGCGAGACCTCGAACCGTACGGCGAGGTCGCGTTCGGTGGGCAGCAGCCCGCCTTCGCCCAACTCGTCTATCAGGGCGGCCACTTGGGCCTTGACCGCGTAGTACTTGGGAATACGCCCGTGCTCGGGGATGCCCGAGCGGACGGGAGCGCCGGGCGCCTGATCGTGCAGGTAGTTCGGGTGGTCCACCGGGGGATGGTCCCAGACGTGGGTGAACGGCAGGTCAGCGGCGCCCGGAGCGGAGCCTGCGGGCACCCGCGAGGAGCAGGAGCCCGGCGGCGAGGAGTGCGCTGACGGCGGCGGCGAGGCCGATGTCGTAGTGCGTACCGGTCGGGGCGAGCTCCTCCGCGTCGAGCGGGACCTCGTAGAGCTGCTCCTCGGAGGCGAGCAGGCTGAACGTGTAGTCGTCGGACTGCCCCACCCAGTCGCCGTCGGCGCCGCGGCGCTGGACGACGGCGGCGTTGGCGACGACGGTGTCGGCGAGCGTGTCGGTGGCGGGGAAGGCGAGGCGGACGGGGATGGTGACCGTGGCGCGGCCGGGGACGGTGAAGCCACCGAATCCCCTCGCGCGCGTAGCGGCCCCACCGAACGCGCCGACCGCCTCCCCCTGGTCGGTCTGCTCGAACGTCACCGGCCGCCAGGTCCGGCTCCCCTCGTCGTAGAACTCCATCCGGATCCTGGCGGGGGTGAGCAGATGGTCCCGGCCCAGGAGCACGACGACCGGGTATATGTTCCGGCAGGTCTCGGCCGTGGTGTTGACCAGCACCACCGAGAACTCCCCCGGGCCGGAACCGGCCCGGTACGCCGCCGGGCCGCCCTGGATCCTGGCGGTGATGGGAAAGACCGGGGCCTGGACGTCTCCGCAGACCGGCTGCAGCGGCGGTTCCGCGCCGTAGGCCTGGGCGGCCGCGAGGGCCTGGCCCACAAGGACGACGGGGGCGATCAGAACCGCGGCGAGCGAGAGGGCGAGTGCGTTGCGCATACGTAAGAGGCCTTTGCTGCTCGCGGACCGCCTTGGCGATCACCCGGCCGGGGCCGGGGACCACCCTGCCCCCATCAGAACCGCCCCGCCGCGGCCGACACGATCGCGCAGGCCCGAACGGCCGCGACGCATCCCTCGTATCAGCGTATTTTCAGCCGTCTGTGATTGGCGTCGGGGCGGGCCGTGGTGCGGAACCGCTCGTGCGGGGGAGCCGCTGGTGGTGGGGCACTGCCGTCAGGGAGCACCGCCGTCACAGGGCACTGCGCGGCTCGGCCCTCAGCGGTGGCGGGGACGCGTACGCCGCCTCGGCCCGTCCGAACACCGGTGCGAGGACCAGCTGGGCGGCGCCCTCGGCGACCCGGTAGGCGCCGCCGCCCGCGGGCCCGACCTGTGCCCGGGTGCGCGAGACGAGCGTGGCCCTCACCCCTCGTATGAACTCCGCCTCGGCCGCGGCGACGACCCGGCCGCCGAGCAGCACCTGGTCGATGTCGAGCAGCTCGACCAGGTTCGCGACACCGATCCCGAGCACCCGTGCGGCTTCGGCGATGTCGCCCCGTGCGACGGCGGCCAGACACAGCGCCTCGATGCACCCGCGCTTGCCGCATTCGCACGGGGGTCCGTCGAGCTGGACGATCTGGTGGCCGAACTCCCCGGCCCCCGTCCGCACGCCCCGGTACAGCTCCCCGTCGAGCACGAGTCCCGCGCCTATCCCGGTCCCGAGGTGCAGATATGCGAAGGAACCGCCCGTTCCACGCAGGACGAGCCCGAGGGCGGCGGCATTGGTGTCCTTGTCGAGCACGACCGGGAGTCCCAGCCTGGCCGCCAGCTTGTCGCGCAGCCGGTACCCGTCCCACTCCGGGTACCCGGTGACGCGGTGGGGCACCCCGGCGAAGTGGTCGAGCGGCCCGGGCATGGCCACCCCGACTCCGAGCACCAGCGTCCGCGGTTTCTTGCGCGGACCACGGACGGCCGACAACGCTTCCGCCATCCCGTCGGCCGTCGTCCGGTCGGCCGTCTCGGCGGCCACGCCCTCGGCGGTCCCGTCAGCCGCTTCGGCCTCATCGGCCAGGGCGGCGGCCATGCCCCCGGCCTTCTCGTCGGGCAAGGAATCGGCCAGCAGGGTCCGCACCTGCTCGGCCGCCTGCCCCGTCACGACGTCCGGGCCGGCGCCGAGGTCCAGGGGAACCACGCGGGTGGCCACCCGCGTACCGGCCAGGTCCATCAGGACCGCCGTCATCTCGTCGCGGTCCAGCTGCACCCCCACCGCGTACGCCGCCGACCGCACCAGGCACAGCACCGTACGCGGTTTGCCCCCGGTCGAGGCGCGGCGTCCGGCCTCCTCGACCAGCCCCTCGTCCCGGAGCCGGGCCGTGATCTTGCTGACGGCCTGCGGGGTGAGGCCTGTGCGGTCGGCGATCTCGAGCCGGCTGATGCCGTTCTCCCCCGCGGCACGCAGCAGGTCGAGCGCCAGGGCCGCATTGTGGCTGCGCAGCAGCGGCAGATTGACGCCCGGTCCGCCGCCCGCGGACGCGCCCGCACCCGAGTCCTCTCCGGGTACTCCGATCGCCCTGGCCCTGTTCACCCTCACCCTTCCCATTGTGCTCCCCGCTTGCCCTTCGGCAACAGCGTTGCTTAAGTAGGGGACGTGACTGGTACCTCCTCGCCTCTCCGCGTCGGGCTCGTGGGCTACGGCCTCGCGGGTTCCGTCTTCCACGCCCCGCTGATCGCCGCGACCGAGGGCCTCGTCCTCGACACGGTCGTGACGTCGAACGAGGAGCGCCGGGAGCAGGCCCGCGCCGAGTTCCCCGACATCCGCTTCGCCGACACGCCCGACGAGCTGTGGTCGCGCGCGGACGAGCTCGACCTGATCGTGATCGCGTCCCCGAACAAGACGCACGTCCCGGTCGCGACCGCCGCCCTCGAGGCCGGCATCCCGGTGGTCGTGGACAAGCCGATCGCGGGCACGGCCGCCGAGGCCCGCTCCCTCGCGGCCCTCGCCGAGGAGCGCGGCCTGCTCCTCTCGGTCTTCCAGAACCGCCGCTGGGACAACGACTTCCTCACGCTCCAGGCGCTCCTCGCGGACGGCGAGCTCGGCGAGGCCCAGCGCTTCGAGTCCCGCTTCGAGCGCTGGCGCCCCCAGCTCAAGGGCGGCTGGCGCGAGTCCGGCGCCCCCGAGGAGATCGGCGGTCTGCTCTACGACCTGGGCAGCCACGTCGTCGACCAGGCCCTGGTCCTCTTCGGCCCGGTGGTCCGGGTGTACGCGGAGTCCGACGTGCGCCGCCCCGGCGCCGAGACCGACGACGACACGTTCATCGCCCTCACCCACGCGAACGGCGTCCGCTCGCACCTGTACGTGAGCGCGACCACGGCCCAGCTCGGCCCCCGCTTCCGGGTCCTCGGCTCGGCCGCCGGCTACGTCAAGTACGGCCTCGACCCTCAGGAGGCCGCCCTGCGCGACGGCAAGCGCCCGTCCCCGGACGACGCCGACTGGGGCGTGGAGCCGGAGTCCCTGTGGGGCCGGATCGGCTCGGGAGAGTCCCCGCTCACGGGCGGTGGGCGACCGGTCAGGACCCTGCCGGGCGACTACCCGGCGTACTACGCGGCGGTGGCCGCCGCCCTGCGCGACGGCACCCCGCCCCCGGTCACGGCCCGCGAGGCCGCCGCCGCCCTCGACGTCCTGGAGGCGGCCCGCCGCTCCGCCCACGAGGGCATCACCGTGGAGCTCGGCGCATGAACGCCTCCCCGGCCACCCCTGCCTCCCCCGGACCCTCCGGCGCCCCCGACATCGCGGCGCTCGAGACCCAGGAACGGCAGCTGACGCTGCGCCAGTTCACGTACAGCGACGCCTGGACGCTCGGCTCGATGCTCGTCGAGCTGGCACGCGAACGCCATGCGCCGGTCGCGATCGACATCCGCCGCGGCGGCCAGCAGCTGTTCCACAGCGCACTGCCGGGTTCGTCGGCCGACAACGACGCCTGGATCGACCGCAAGCGCCGCGTCGTCGAACGCTACGGCGAGAGCTCGCTCCTCGTCGGCAGCCGGTTCCGCGCCAAGGGAACGACGTTCGAGGAGTCGTCCCGCCTCGATCCCGACCGGTACGCGGCACACGGCGGGTCGTTCCCGATCCGCGTCAAGGGCGCCGGCGTCATCGGCACGGTCACGGTCTCCGGCCTCCCCCAGGCCGAGGACCACGCGATGGTGGTCGAGGCGCTGACGCGCCTCATGTCCACCTGAGCCCGCGGAGGGGGTGAATCCCCCGCACCCCCTCCGCGGCACCTTCTCCGCGCCGTTCACCTCTGGAACGGCGCGTGCTTCCGGCTGCCCGCCGCCGCCCCCGCCGCGGCGGCGCACCGGTGCTGTCGACGTCTCACGGGGCGTCAGCCGCGGTTCTTCACCGAAGTTATGTGCATAGCGGAGATATCAGCATTCAGGTGGTTTCTCCGACTACCTCCCCTCAGCTCCCGGTCATTCTCCGTTCCCCCTCACACGATGAGCGCAGGAATCCCGATGCGCGGTTGCCTCGTGGCCGCGAAAACTCGAGATGAGGACCTGCCTTGACGTCCAGAAGGAGAGCCCGGCCACTGCTGCCGCTGCTGCTGCTGGTGACGCTCGCCCTGAGCTTGGGTCTGCCACGGACTGCGGCCGCCACCACGGCGGACGGCGAACCGTCCGCCGTGGTGGCGAAGGACGAGATCCGGGTATCCGCGGCGAAGGTCGCCACCCCGAGTGGGCACGCCCAGCCTGTGAAGCAGACCCCGGTACCGGCACCGCGGCTCACGGCAACCGCCCCGCAACTCGCCGCGTCCCGGGCGATGAAGCCGCCCGAGCGCCCGGCGATTCCCGTTCGGCGGTCCGGCGCCCTCGCGCCACCCGCGCTCCGGAGCAACTTCGAGGGGCTCGGCCAGAGCCCGTCGGGTGCGCGCCCGCCGGACACGCACGGCGCCGTCGGGCTCAACCACTTCGTGGAAGTCACGAACGGCCGCGGGCTCGGCATGTTCCAGAAGTCGAACGGCGCGCTCGTGAAGAGCGTGACGTTCGCCAGTTTCTTCGGCTACACGGCGCAGGCGATCTTCGACCCGCGGGTCGTGTACGACAAGAAGTGGAACCGATGGGTCGTCGTCGCCACGGCGTTCCAGGAGAGCGCTACGATCCAGCACGTCTTCCTCGCGGTGTCCACCACCTCCGACCCCACGGGCTCCTTCTACCTCTACAAGTTCGACGTGCCGGAGCCGTCGGGTGACTTCTTCGACTTCCCGCAACTCGGCATGGACCAGGACGCCGTGATCGTGACGGCCAACATCTTCACCGGGAACACCTACGCCCGTTCGCGGGTGATGGGCATCGCCAAGTCGGACGTCTACAACGGACACGCCTTCTCCATGCTCTACCTCAGCCTCGGCAAAGCGGGCTCCGTGGCGCCTCCGATCGTGGAGGACAACAACGCGAACGCGTTTCTCGTGGTGGCCGGCGTCGGCTCGCCCACCGCGCTGAAGCTGTTCCGCGCGAGCGGCCTCGGCCGGAGCAACGCGAGCATCGCCGCCCCGGTCGATGTGCCGGTGCCCGCGTTCTCGCTGCCGCCGGACGCCCGTCAGCCCGGAGTCGCCGACCGGCTCGACACCCTGGACGCCCGTTTCCAGAACGCCAGTACGCAGATCGGCAACCGGCTCCTCAACGTCCACACCATCAACGTGGGCAACTTCCCGACACCGCGGTGGTACCAGATCAACACGTCCACCACCACCGTGGCCCCCACGGAGATGGGCATCCTCCGCGAAGGCGTCGATTCGGACGACTTCAACCCGGCGGTTGCCGGTTCGGCCATCGGCGGCACCGCCCTGAACCCCATCGGGCGGATGTTCTTCACCTGGTCCTCGACGGACGTGGTCGGCACGGGCCGGCATCACGCCAGTGTGAAGGGGAGCGGGCGCCTGGCCACCGACCCCGTCAACATCACCGGGGGCGCGACCCTCACCACGGCGACGACTCCGTACACCCCCTCGACCGACTCCGTCGAGCGCTGGGGCGACTACTCCGCGGTGTCGATCGACCCGGTGGCGGCCGGCACGTGCGCTGCCGGCCAGCGCGCCTGGATCGTCAACGAGCGGCACGTCAACACGACTCAATGGGGCTCGCGAATCGGCGGGTTCGGCTTCTGCTGACCGGATACGGTGGCGGGGAGGTCGGGAACGACCCCACCCCGCCATCGCTCCCAAGGAGTGAGCACCATGTCGGAGCGTCCAGGCCGGGGTAACCGCACCGCCACATGCGGAATGTCCGTACGGCGATGCCGACTGTTCGCCTTGGCCCCGCTGGTCGTGCTGGTCGTGCTGGTGGCCCTCACCACCGGATGCGGGAACTCACCCGCCGTAAGGTCCAGCAGTTCCCCGACGCTGCCGGCGTCCGGGGTAGTGGGTGTGGTGGTCCTGTATCCGGTCTGCCCGGTAGAGAGCGTCCCGGCAGAGGGCGGTGAGAACCCCTGCCGGGCGGTACCCACCGAGGCGACCGTACGAGTACGCGATGCCTCGGACGCCCTCGTGGCAACCGTGAGCAGCGGGCACGACGGCAGGTTCCGGGCCTCGCTGCGGCCCGGCACGTACGTGCTGGAGGCCACAGCCCCCGGGAGCGTCGGCTGCCACCCGATCGGTGTGACCGTCCCGCCCGGCACGTACGCGGACGTGACGGTCCGCTGCGACACAGGCATCCGCTGAGGCCGGTGAGCGCCACGGCGCTCACCGGCAGGGGGGCGCGCGGCGCCGGGGCCGAGGCGGCGGGGGAGAGAGCACCCCGCCCAAGACCCCCCCCCCAAGAACCGCCCCCCCCCTCCCCCCCCCCCCCCCCCCCCCCCC
>NZ_JBHWKX010000041.1:0-45277 GCF_042730885.1 Streptomyces sp. NPDC059909 | reverse complement strand
ATCGGGAACGGCGGCCATCCAAGCAAATCGTCTTGCTCTTGGCTTTCTTCTCCACCCCACGCCCCACCACCCCACCCCGCCCCCCCCCCCCGGGGCCGGGGCGGCGGGGCCGCGGCCGCCTGGCCGAGGCCCCCCCGGAGAGGCATTACGCGTCCTTGAGCTCCTGCCGCTGCCGCCCGAGCCCCTCGATCTCCAGCTCGACGACGTCCCCGGCCCGCAGGTAGGGCTTGGGCTCCGGCTGCCCCAAGGCCACGCCCGCCGGCGTACCGGTGTTGATGACGTCCCCCGGGTACAGGGTCATGAACTGGCTGACGTACCGCACCACTTCGGCCACCGGGAAGATCTGGTCGGCGGTGGACCCGTTCTGCTTCAGCTCGCCGTTGACCCAGAGCTTCAGCGACAGCGCCTGCGGGTCGGGCACCTCGTCCCGCGTCACCAGCCAGGGGCCCAGCGGGTTGAAGGTCTCGCAGTTCTTGCCCTTGTCCCACGTACCGCCGCGCTCTATCTGGAACTCGCGCTCCGACACGTCATGCGCCACCGCGTAGCCCGCGACGTGCGCCAGTGCCTCCTCGGCCGACTCCAGGTAGCGCGCGGTACGTCCGATGACCACCGCGAGCTCGACCTCCCAGTCCGTCTTCACGCTGTTGCGCGGTACGAGCACGGTGTCGTTCGGACCGACGACCGTGTCGGCGGCCTTGAAGAAGACGACCGGCTCGGCCGGGGTCGCGGCGCCGGTCTCGGCCGCGTGGTCGTGGTAGTTCAGCCCGATGCACACGACCTTGCCGATGCGCGCGAGCGGCGGGCCTATGCGCAGCCCGGTCGCGTCGAGCGCGGGCAGCTCGCCGGCCTCGGCCGCGGCCCGGATCCGGTCCAGTGCGGCATCGTCGGCGAGCAGGTCCCCATCGATGTCCGCCACCAGCCCGGACAGGTCGCGGAGTGTCGTCCCGTCCTGGTCGAGCAGCGCCGGACGTTCCGAGCCCGCCGTACCGACACGCAGCAGCTTCATGATCTCTCTCCCTGTGGTGGTCGAGGTGGCCCCGGCCGATGGGGTGCGGCCATCGGAGAATCAGAGGGTTGGTCGATCCTCCAAGACATCCGACCACCCCGCAAGACCCCGTTCACACACTGGACCGTTACCCCCCGGTAGCCGGGTACAGGAGCGCCCTCTCCACGGCACCCCACGTGGTGCTCGTGACCACGTACAGCGCGGCCGCCAACGGCACGACCGCCACGGTGACGAGGGTGACGAAGGAGAGCAGGGGCAGCGCCTTCGTCATCGCCCCCATGCCCGGCAGTCGCGGCTGGTCCTGCTGACCCGCGGCCACGAGCTGCCGCCTCGTCCGCACATACGTGAACGTGGCCACCGCGGCGACGATCACGAACAGCGCCACGTACACGAGCCCTGCCGCCCCGAACACCCCGCCGTCCCCGAGTGCATCCGCCCACCGGCCCCCGAGCGGCGCGGCGAACAGCTCACCGGTCACTCTGCCGCCAGAGAACAGGTGGTAGAGCAGAAAGAACGCCAGCAGCTGCATCAGGCCGGGCATGAGCCCGGACAGCGGCGACACGTTCTCCCTCGCGTGCAGCTCCAGGACCGCCTTCTGCAGCCGCTCCGGGTCCTTGCCGTGCTTCTTGCGCAACTCGCCGATCTGCGGCGCGAGCCGCGCCCGGGCCCTCTGCCCGCGTGCGGCCGCCCGCGAGAGCGGATGGACGGCGGCCCGCACCAGCACGGTGAGCAGGACCACCGCCGCGGCGGTCGCGGAACCGTGGAACACGGGCTGCACGAGGTCGGCGAGCCGGTCGACCGGAGCAGCGAAGAACGACGTGACGGATGCGATGGACAGAGAAGCGGACATGGAGGCCCTCCGGGGCTCGTCGTGCCGGAAACGAACAGACATGTCGGCATGACGGCATCGCGAAGGGGTGGGCGAGTGCGCCCCGTGAGCGGGGTGCGCCCATGGACGGATTCACCGAAGGAACGAGCGCGCCCACGAGCGGGTGAGCCCGGATGTGGGTGGTCAGCTCGGTCCGGGTGAGCTCGGGTGTGCCCCTACGCGGCCGTCGTGGAAGGACGGCCGGGAGCTCGGGGCCTGGTGCGGCCCGAGGCATCGGGGTCACGCTGCGGCAGGAAGGCCGTGCGCTGCTCACGGTCGCGTATCGCGGTCCGTATTCGCGTCGGCGGCACACGCGGCACCGACCGCGAGAGGACCAGCGCGCAGGCGACGAGCGCCGCACCGACAGCGGCGGTGGCTGCGAGGGCGACGGCGGTGGAGAAGCCGATCCCTTCCGCGAGGAACACCTCGACGAGGATGAAGAGCAGCAGCGCGAGCGGCCGCAGCATCCGCCACGAACTTCCGTTCATACCTGCCCCCTTCGCTCTCTCCGTCGGGCTGTGCGAACTTTCATTCGCTCCTTCATTCGTTATACACGAGCGACAACGCCCCCGGGTTCCCTGTGGACAACCCCGCACCGAACCTGAATCGGGCCCACATCGGGCCCACATCGGACCTGCATCGGACCTACCTCGGGCCTACCTCGGGCCTGCATCGAATCCCGCGCCGAATGCCGTGCCGGACGCTCAGACACGCTCCGCTTCCAGGGGCTCCAGCAGCCGTCGCGGCCGCAGCAGCGCGCGGCCGAGCGGATCCCCGGGGTCCGGGTCGAGGCCAGGCCCCGGGTGCATCTCGATGTCCGCGGGCGGCACGCCGACGCCGCAGGCCGGGCACTCGCCGTACGTGCCCAGCTCCGTGCCGCACGCGGCATGCCGGAAGATCCGCATCGGCGGGGCGCCGGAAAGGCCGCGCCCCCACAGCCCGAGCGAGCGCAGGACGGGCCAGAGTTCCAGGCCGCGCTCGGTCAGCACGTACTCGTCGCGCGGCGGGGACTCCTGGTACCGGCGCTTCTCCAGCACCCCGGCCCGGGTGAGCGCCGTCAAGCGCCCGGCCAGCACGGCACGCGGGGCGCCGAGGTGCACCAGAAAGTCGTTGTATCGGCGCACACCGTAAAAAGCGTCGCGCACGATGAGCAGTGTCCATCGTTCACCGATGACCTCCAGCGCACGGGCGATGGAGCACTGCTGTGCCGCGTAGTCCTTACCCAGAGCCATGGCACGAGTGTACCCATCGAAGGTTCAATGAACGAACTCAACGTGTTAGGGTCGGAGAGAGCAGCTAGGTTCATTCATCGAACCAATCTAACCGTGACGATCCGAATCGACTTGGGAACCCCATGGCACACGCCCCGGACAGCCGCCCCGCCCCGGCCTCCGGCCCCACTGCCGGAGCCACCACCAGCGCCGGCACCGAAATGGCCACCGACCACCTCTCCCCCCGAGGCACCCGCCCCGATCCGGCCCCAGGCAGGCACCCCCGCTCCCGTCCCGGCGCGACACTCGCAGTAACCAGTGCCGCGACCGCCGTCGCGCTGATGAACTACACCGCGCCGGCCCTGACGCTCCCCAGCACGGCGGCGGCGTTCGGAACCCCGCCCTCCGCCCAGGCCTGGCTGCTCAACGGCACCCCGCTCGGCCTCGCCGCCCTCCTCCTCGTCGCAGGCAGCCTCGCCGACGACTACGGCCGACGCCGTGTGTTCCTCGCGGGCACGCTCGCGCTCGGCGTGACGACCGGCGTCGCGGCGTTCGCCGACTCGACCCTGACCTTCACCCTGGCCCGTATCGCCCAGGGCGCGGCGAGCGCGGCGATCCTCGCGAGCAGCCTCGGCCTCCTCGTCCACGCCTTCCCTGCCGGCACCGCGCGGATCAGGGCGACCGGCGTCTGGGGCGCGTTCGTCAGCGCCGGAATCGCCATCGGCCCGCTGCTCGCGGGTGCGCTCGGCACGATCGACTGGCGGCTCGTGTACGAGGTACTCGCACTCGCCGCCCTCGCGGCCGGCGCGGTCGCGTTCCGTACGCTCACGGAGTCCCGCGCGCCGCGCGGCGGCCGCCCCGATCTGCCGGGCGCGCTGGTCCTCGGCCTGGCGCTGACCGCTCTGCTCACGGCCCTCACTCTGGGCCGAGACGGCTGGCTGCGCGCGCCCGTCGGCGTGCTCGCGGCCGCGTCCGTTGCCCTGCTCGCCGTATTCGTCCTGGTCGAGCGCCGGAGCCCCACCCCGATGATCGACCTCGGGCTGTTCCGCCGGCCGCTCTTCCTCTCGACCTCGTCGGGCGCGCTCTTCACCGGCCTCGCCGTACTCGGCCTGTTCACCTACCTGCCGACGATGCTGCAGCAGGCGACGAGCATCTCCCCGCTCGGCACGGCGTGGTTGTTCCTGTTCTGGTCCGGTACGTCGTTCGTGGTCGCCCTTCAGTCGAAGCGACTGGCGGATCGCGTCAGCGCCCGCCACCAACTGGTCCTGGGTTTCGTCCTGTCGGCGGCAGGGGTGCTCGCGATGCTCGGCGCGGTGTCCGCAACGGCCGGCTGGGTGCGTCTGCTTCCGGGCCTCGCCGTGGCGGGCGCGGGCAGCGGGCTGCTCAACGCCGCCCTCCCCCGCCTCTCCGTCGAGTCCGTGCCGCCGGAGCGCGCGGCGATGGGCTCGGGCGCCAACAACACGGCCCGCTACATCGGTTCGTCCGCGGGCGTGGCCCTCACGATCGCGGTGGCGACGGCGGGCGCGAACGCGGCGCTGACCGTCTCTGCGGGGTTGTCACTGCTGGGCGCGGTGGCGGTGCTGGCGTTCCGCCCACGGCGCGCGGTTCGGGCTGCCACCCGCTAGGCCGTGGCCGACGCATGGCGCCGTCGTCGGGCGGGATGTGCCGGACACGGCCTGATGGGGGCCTAATGGCCGTCGACGAGCTCCACGCCCGGCGCGAAGTGGGCGAGGGCGGCAGCAAGCCGCCCATTGTCGAGCCGCCAGCCGTTGACGGCCCGGGACGCCACGAGCAGATCGATCGGCACGGGCGCGAGCGCCTCGCCCACGGCGTGAGCGAACCGCCCCTGCCCGGGCCCCGGCAGCGGGGGCGCGCCCTCGGGGCGAGCCACTCCGACCCAGGGGATCGTCGTATGGGGCACGCGCTGCTGCCAGAGCACCACGGCCGTGATGTCCTCCCAGGGCACATGGACCGTGGTGGCCCGGTAGCGCAGAGGGCTTCCGCCGAGGAGTACGCCGGACTCGTCGACACGGAACGCCACCTTCCGGGTCAGTGCCCCGGCGGCCATGAACAACCCTCCGTCGCCGAACAGGACGAAGATCGCGATCTGCAAGCCCAAGGAGAAGTCGGCCCCCGGTATCAACGCCCCCGCACAGAACAGGACGGAGACCGCGAGGACCGCGACGGTCCGACGGTCGAACCCGTAGCGCGCCTCGTAGACGGCCGCTCTTCTGTCGCTCATGCACGGATCATGACAACCACCCAACCCCTACGGGTAGGCGTGTAGCCAAGATGTGGGAACGGGCACACCGGACCGACGACGGGACGATCCACCGGTGCCCGCTGACGCTGACCGCTGACCGCTGACCCCTGACCGCCGACGGCTGACGGCTGACGGCTGACGGCTGACGGCTGACGGCCTAACGCGGCCGCATCGAGGCGAGCTTCCCCCACACCACGAGCCGGTGCTTGGACGTGTACTCGGGCGTGCAGGTCGTCAGCGTCACGTAATAACCGGGCTCGCCGTACCCGTACCCCGGCTTCACCCCACTCTTCGGAACGGCCGCGATCACCCCGCTGTCGCGTGCGGACGTCTGCGGCAGCCTCTTGTCCACCAGATAGGTGAAAACGGCGTCCCGCGTCTGAATCTCGATCTTGTCCCCGCTCCGCAGCCGGTTGATGTACCGGAACGGCTCGCCATGCGTATTGCGATGCCCGGCGACCGCGAAGTTGCCGGCCTGCCCGGGCTGGGCGGTCCGCGGATAGTGACCGACGTAACCCTTGTCCAGTACGCCCCGTTTCGCGACCCCCTGCGCGACGGGCGCGACGACCCCGATCCGCGGGATGCGGAGGACGGCGTACGCCTGGTCCCAGCGGGGTGCGGACCGCCGCGCGGCCCCGGCACCGCGCCCCGTGCCGCCCCCGCCCTGCTCGTCGGCCTCCGCCTCACCCTCGGAAGCGCCGGCGGCGCCGGAGTCCTCGGCAGCCCCGGGAGCGGCCTGCTCCCCCTCCCATTCCCGCTCCAGAGCCTGCACCTGGCGTTCGGCGCCTTCCGTGGCCTGGCGGTTGGTCCACCACAGCTGGTGTACGACGAGGAGCAGGGCGACCACACCGAGGGTCACGGCGACCTCGGCAGCGGCCCACAGCCCGCGGGCGAGCGCCACCCGCCCTCGGGTCCGCCCTCGCTGGACGACCACAGGTATCCGCTCAAGCATCCGCTCCCGCACGGCCCGCACGATAAGGGCAGCCCCTCCAAGTAACCAGGCCCCTGCGCGGGCCCGTACAGCAGTACGGTGTGCTGCATGCGCCCCGACACGCCTGCCGACCACACCGCCGAAGCCGAGCGCCTGCTGCGCACCGCGGAGCAGTACCCGGAGGACCGTGAACCGCTGCTGCTCCAGGCCGCGGCCCATCTGGAGCTGGCAGGCGACCGTGCCAGCGCGACCGGCCTCTACGACCGCCTCCTCTCCGCCGGCCCGGAGAACCCCCATCTGATCAAGGCGTTGCAGGCGGCGAACCTGTGGGAGTACGGCCACGAGGCCGAGGCCCGCGCGATCATCGACGGCATCCGCGCGGCCGCGCCGGACGACGCGGCCTCGTGGGAGATCGTCGCCGAGACCCTGGAGGCCCACGACGAGCTCGACGCGGCCCACGACACCTTCACGACGGCCGTGGCCCGCCTCGTCGACCCGGACGACGAGATCTCGTACGCCTCCCAGTCCCTCCTCGCCGGCCGCCACCGCGTCCGCCGCCTCCTGGCGCTCCCCCATGACACCTGGGACTCCCTCGCGGACCGCCTCCACACCGCGGCCGTCCCCCTGGACGAGCTCCACGACCCCAAGCGCCTCTGGTCCCTGGGCTCCTCCGACCCCATCGAACTCCGCGCCGAGATCGACCGCCTCCGCTCCGAGCTGGGCACCTACCGCGCGGCCCTCTCCCGCCCCTTCCCGGTCGCGATACTCCACTGGCCGGCCCCCGAACTGACCGAACTCCTCGCCGCGTACCCCTCACTGGCGGCGGAGTACTCCACCCACGAGGCCCACCTCACGTCGATCGAGTCCGCCCTCCGCGACCTCTCCGCCACCGGCACGGGCAACCTCGGCATCGTCACCGGCACGGTCCCGTCCTACGAAGCCTTCGCCGCCTCCGAGGCCGCCTCCCCGGCCGATCCGAACCTGCTGCCGCAGTACGCGACGACCCTGGCGGCGAGGGGGCGGGCGGTGGCGTGGCCTCCGGCGAAGGGGGCGCCTTGCTGGTGCGGGTCGGGGCAGGCTTACCGGGAGTGTCACGGCTCGTCAGCGTCTTGAGCCTGCGCCACGACCGCCCTCCCGCCGGCCCCCGCCCGACAAGATTCCGTACCATCGAATTGAGTCGGAGCGAGATATGGAGTGGGAGAGGAGTGCCATGGTCACGGCAAAACCGTCCTCCCTCGCCGTCTCCGTCCGAATGAGTCGACAGACCAATCGGAACACCACTCCAGAGATGGCCGTACGGAAGCTCCTGTATGCGGCAGGCCTCCGCTACCGCCTGCACGTCCGAGTACCTGACATGCCACGACGCTCAATCGACATCGCCTTTCCGGGGCCCAAGGTCGCGGTTTTCCTGGACGGTTGCTTCTGGCACGGCTGTCCTCTGCACGCCACCCATCCCAAGGCGAACGCAGTGTGGTGGCGGGAAAAACTGGACCGCAACATGGCACGAGATCGCGAGACGAACGAGCAATTGGCAAAAGCCGGTTGGACCGTACTCCGTTTCTGGGAGCATGAGACGCCCGAGGCCGTGGCGCAAGTGATCATCGAAGCACGACGAGGTACGGCCCACTCCTGAGTGTGCGTGTGGCACCAGCACCACCCCATCCCTTTCAACGTCGACGGGACACGATGACGCGCACTGGATCGGCCCGACTGAGCACCCTGGAGCTCTGCGCGGGCGCCGGAGGGCTCACACTCGGACTGGACCACGCTGGGTTCGACCCGATTGCCTTGCTGGACTCGAAGCCGGACGCCTGTGCCACGCTGCGCGCCAATCGTCCGGACTGGTCTGTCCTCGAGCAGGACCTTGTGCAGTTCCTGCCGTCCGACCGCCCGGACCTCTTCCCTGAGGCCACCTCCCTCGATGTCCTTGTGGCCGGCCTCCCCCGTCTCCCCTCCGCGGCCTCGATCATGCGCAAGAACGCCGACGAAGAGCACTATCTGTTGAAGGCCACCATCTGGCTCGCCCAGGCGACAGCCCCACGAGCAGTTCTCATCGAGAACATTCCGGGGCTTGCGCAGGCCGACGAATACGCACCGGCACGGCATTGGGTGGAGGAGAACCTGGGCGAAGTCGGCTATCGCGTCTCGTGGGGTGTGCTGAACGCGTCCGACTTCGGGGTGCCCCAACATCGACCACACGGCTTCCTGGTCGCTCTGCCCGATCTGGAGTTCAGCCGGTTCGAATGGCCGGAGCCGTCCGACAGATCAGCACCGGACGTCGGTACGACGTTGTATGCGTCGATGGCATCCAAGGGGTGGCCGGGCGCAGCCGCTTGGGCTAGGCGCGCCTCCGAGCCGGCGCCAACAATCGTGGGGGGGTCGGACAAGCGCGGTGGCCCCGACCTCGGGCCCACCGGTTCGAAGCGCGCCTGGGAGCGTCTCGGCGTCAACGGAGGAGGGATCGCGGACGACGTGCCGAGCGCCACGGATCCGGTCGACCTGCTGCCCAAACTCACAGTGCAGCAGGTGGCTCGCCTCCAGGGATTTCCACCGGACTGGACGCTGTACGGTCGCAAGACGTCCTCGTACCGCCAGATCGGCAACGCCTGCCCGCCACCGGTGGCTTCGGCCATCGGCACTGCGATTGCTGCAGCCCTGAGGTCACCCGAGCCCTCCGCGCCGGCTACACTCGCGCCATGAACTCCGAGAACGAACCTCCCTACAGAATCATCGACCTTTTCGCAGGGTGCGGGGGATTCACGCAGGGATTCTATGAGTTCTCGAAGGCGAACACCGAGAACGGAATTCACGCCTTCGCCCCGGTAGCTGGTGTGGAGATCGACCCAGCTGCCGCATTGACCTACTTCACTAATTTTGAGAAGTGGGCGGATGAGACCACCGGACCAGAACATCACTTCTTTCTAGGTGATATCGCGGACTGGGTGGGGATTGTGGAGTCGACGGGCCTCAAGGCCGACGTCATCCTCGGCGGCCCTCCATGCCAGGGCTTCTCCGGGCTGGGGAAGGGCGATCCCGATGACCCTCGCAATCAACTCTGGGAGGAGTATTTCAAAATAGTCCGGCTTGTGGAGCCGCGCATCTTCATCATTGAGAATGTGGACAGATTTAACTCGTCCACACAGATCGACAAGCTGAAGAATAACTTCCAGGACATCGGATACACCCTCGAGGAGCCGCAGGTTCTCAATGCAGCCAATTACGGTGCTGCGCAGCTCCGTAAGCGCACCATCGTCATCGGGGTACGCGGAAGGAAGCACATCGACTACCCGGCGCCGTCGCACAGCGCCGACGGAGAGCAACGGTCCGACGACGGAATCTTCGATGCTGCCGACATCGACAACAGGAAACTCAGAAAGTGGGTAACTCTCGGGGAGTGCCTTAGGAAAAAAGAGGACCCGATTCCTGACAACGTTTTGTCGGTCGACCTTCCAGCTCTCAACGACGAGAACACTCCCACAGTTTCTGTTTCCCGCCAGGTGACCGAAACCGGAGTTCTCGACAAGGAGTTTCAAGCTAGGCTCCATGAAAGAATTCCCGGCCCTTTCAGGAGCGATGCACTGCACATCGGGCGCAAACCGACCGATCTCTCGCTCGCTCGCTACCGCGCAATTGCTCCGGGAGAGAATCGGCGCGCCCTTCGCAATGCCTCGCCCGCTTGGGTGCGCGACGAGCCCCCCGCCTTCCCCAAAGGAAAGTGGGTCCCGCTCTCCACGGAGAGCTGGGATCGTCACAACAACGGCTCCGGCGATGTGATGGGCCGCCTAGAGTGGCACAAGCCCTCGGTGACCATTCGCACCGAGTTCTTCAAACCGGAAAAGGGACGATACCTCCACCCGGTCGCGGATCGCCCGCTTACCCACTACGAGGCATCGCGCATCCAGGGTTTCCCCAAGAATTTCCGTTGGTGCGGCAGTAAGACCCAGATCGCGCGCCAGATCGGCAACGCAGTGCCCGTGCAGCTGGCACGGGCACTGGCCGAGCGCGTCTTCGAGGCTCTCCGAGGCGGGGCAGGTCTGGAGCAACCTCAGGCGTAGGGATTCTCCCCTTCCGGCCCCTGCCTTTTCCCCCGCACAGGGGCGGCACGAAACAGATCCTCGAAGATCGGCAGCAGCCGAGCGATCGAGGAGAAATCAACCTCGCCGTCGTCCGGCCCCTCCGGCAAGGAATCGTGCGGAACCGGCGGGGCGAAGGCGAGATCCTCGATCCACAGGCGGCGGGCCTTAGCGTCCATGGGCTCATCGGGAGCGACCACTTCGTACTGGATAGTGCTGCCTGCGGCATTGACCGCCTTGATGAGCGCGTTCGCCGCCCGGGTGCTATCCACAGTCCCGTCGCGGAGCATGCGGATCACCGCCTGCGCGGTGGGTCGGTGCAGGAACACATCTTGCCGGAGTGCGGAGTTGAACATCTCCTGGTTGGAACAGGCCGCGACTGCCGTGGCATAGCTGCGACCGTTACGGTATACCTCGGCCGCCCACCAGAGCCGAGCCATCGCCTGGACGTGGAATGGCCCGATGAAGCGACGCAGGTTCACCTTGGGCTCGGTCTTGGATACGGCGGCATCGTCCCCGTCGGTGGCTCCGCCGAGCCATCGCCACAGCACGTAGTCAGGGGCAACACGTAGCGCCAGAAAGTTCCAGAGCTCGGGGTTGCCCGCCTCTCGTCTGGTGAGCCGAAGTGCTGCATGCAGTCGTGGAGCCAACCAGGCGTCGCTGTTACCGGGATACTCCTCGACGAATCGGCGCATGGCCGCGTCGAAAAGCTCTCGTACGGGACGCACAAGCCACCGGTCACTGCCGTCCAGAGCGGCGCGGGACGTCTGATCCAGCTTCTGAAGGGGCAGGGCCGTCCGTCCTCTCAGCACCTCGTCGTCGAGCTCACGTCGGGCGATGGCATCCGGAAGGAGTGCAAGCCGTTCGGGGGCCGCCGACGCACCCTCGTAGACGGTTTCCCAGCTCAATGCTTTCCGCTCCCCTTCATGGTCTCTCGCATCGCCTCGCCCAGCGATCGGGCCGATCGGGACTGTCTTCCCGCCGCATGAAGCACTCGTGCGTGCAGCTCGCTGCCACCACCTTCGAGACGGCGTGACACCAGCTCACGCAAAGCGTCCTGCGGCGAGCGGTCGGGGCAGACATCGGGCAGCATCCGCTTGAGCACGTTGTCACGCCAACCACCCGGCCACTGCGGCTCGCTCCCTTCGGAACGCACCTCGTCGGCCGCGCTGTTGAACAGGGTCACCCATACTTCGGTTCCCAGCTTGGCTGCGAGCGCCTTCTGCAAGGCTCTTTCCACCGGAGACATGTCGCGGGAACCTGCGCTGATGAGCCGCGCGACTCCTTCGATGCCTTTATTGATGTAAACGGTAGGCACTTCGCCGCTAGCGTCTACGGTCCACTCGTCCTGCCGGAAGTCGTGCAGGTGTGGGGGAGCCTCACGCGAGGCGAAGTCCACCTCGACCAGGCGAATATCCTGCTCGCTGTGGGCGGTTCGGGCATCGACGTCGACGGTCCACCCTTCGTCGACAGTGCCGATCAGCCTGCCCGGTATGTCATCGGCCGTTGCCGTAACCAGGCCCGTGAGCTGCATGCGCCCCAAGTGGTCATCACGGTCGATGCGCACAGTACCGACCCACACACCGGGCGCCTCGCTGCGCAGGCGTGTCACCGAACGGACGTTGGAGGCCCTGTTGGCAATGGCCACCGAGGCCTGTATGTCGCACCACCCCCGATCGGGTGCGTCCCCGACCTCGGGCACGCGCATACGTACGTCGACGCGCGCGGTGTGCCAGTCTGCATATCCGAGGCCGTGCACGGCGACAAGACGCTTCTGACGGTTGACGAGTTCGAGGGGCAGCGCATCCTCGTCGACACGTCCCCCCAAAACCTCCAGCGTGACAGCACCGTCGGAGCGGCGCAGCTGCTGATACGGAACGAGCTGCTTCACATCGACTCCTTCGCCCGCTGCACATCTACCTCGAGACGGGCCATGCGCGCCGGCACCGGGTGGTCCTGCACATCGCTCGCACCGAGGAAGGCAGCAGTGCGAACTCCTGCCCTGAACAGAAGGGAGCCGTCTGGCGTGACTTCGCAGTTACGCTCCGCGATCAGCTTGGCCCACTTCACGACTGGCTTCGGGCCTGAGCGAGTGGCGAAGCGGAGGACCGGGATCAGCGTCCACGGGTCCTCCTGTGACGGCAGGTTTACCTCGACCCTCACCTGCCAGGCACCTGCCTCGTCGATATGTCCTTCAACATCGTCGACCTGGGGGTAGCTACGGGCGTTGCGCGGCGGGCCCTTGGGGGGATCCATTCGCAGAGATTCTCGCAGGATGGAAGGAATCTCCTCCCCCTCTTCGGCCGGGTGATCCTTCTGGGTGGAGACAAGCGCCAGGACACCCTCGCGCATCGCGGAACGGAAGTCATTGATGCTGCGTACCGCGCCCCGTGCATAGGTGACCACTAGGTCCTCTGTGCGCTTCCAGGTGTCATGCTCCGGCGGTTCAGCCGTCCGGAGGAAGTGCTCTGCGGCGCTTGCACCGACTACGGAATCGCCCGCCGCCGTACCTGCCAGGAGCAGAGCTTGATAGGGATTCCCTCCCAGCGGAGGATTGATCGTCTGCGCCATCACCACCATGCGGTTTCCCCGCATGCACACAAGCTGATTCGGACGCGGATCATCGAGTTCGGCCGTGGTTAGGAGCAACACCGCCTCGTGCTGAACCGACCTGCCTTCCGTAGCCGACTCCGGATTGCGGAGCGCCGGCACGCTGAGGGAAATGCGCCGTTCGACGACCTGTTCGTGGGTGGTCAAACGGTCCACAGTGCTGCCCTCGAGAAAGGCGCGCAACGCGCGGGATCGGGCCGGCTCGTAATCGTCCGGGACAACGCGTCGTTCCGTCACGACCTCCACACCGTTACGCATGGCCACGACCGAGGCTTCGAGCAGCGGGATCCCTCCCGGGGCTGCAATCATCGAGGCCCAGAAGTTGCGCCCGAGCCCATGCATCAACTTTTCGTAGAGCACTTCGAGATCGGCGTCTTCGTCATCCCCCTGGTGAGCACCGACAACCAGAAAGGACGTGCCCGGTTCGTCGCTGTCACGCTTGAGATGCAGCGCCTCGACAGTGGCCTCGTCGGCCCACCATGAGCGGGTTGCGCCTTCCCTGGCGTTGTCCGGCTCGCCGAACCATGCAGGACCCGCGAAGGCATCCTCCCCAAGGGTGTGCCATGGCAGATCGATGCGGCCGATCAGGCGTCGTTCGCAGTGACCGTCGTGGGGCTCGCCGAGCGTGCTGTTGATGAGCACCATTCCGAGCGAGCTTGCGGACCAAAGCGTTGCTTTGCCAAGACCGAACGAACCACCAGCGCTCAGATTGGACTTGACGCTGTCCAACTGCCGGCGCACGACTGCGGAGAATCTTCCGTCGTCGTAGTCATCGCCTGTAAGCCCATGCGCGTTGTAGTCGTCGATGCGGAGCAGGACCAGACTCTCTCGCTCCTCCATTTCCCGCAGTCCGCGTGCCAGGGCCCTCGATACCTTGCGACCTGCGTTAGCAGCTGCCTCATAATGGGCCCTCAGGTCATCCCATCGCAGAACGCGACGGAATTGGTCAAGCCGTTCGCTAGAAATCTCGTGGAGAACGTGACGAACACGAACAGGGCGTGCAATGTCGAGGACTTCGTCGAGGCTGTTCTGTGTAGCTTCGCGGGCAAGCACGGAGAGATCTGCATCGAATGCGAAGGCAGCGGCATTACCGTATTCACGTCCGCCGTCGGCATGCGCGGGACGGTGATACCAGGTGAGACGCTCCTGACCAACCGTCTCGTCCATCGACATGGAGGCGCCTGGTGCCACACCCAGCACTTGCTCTATCGCCTTCAGCGTCTCGGGGCGGGGCATGACTCGACCGCTAACCCATGTGGACACGGCGGCTCGAGTAACTCCCACCCTCAAGGCGAGTTCCGTCTGGGTCAGCCTCTGCCGCTCCAACTGGCGCCCCAACCAAGCTCCGTAGTTGTCGACCACGATCAGTCAGCACCCCAAGTCATCGAGCGGAATCGACCGATCGCATCATACAACCGTCCATTTGACAGCTGGCCAAATGTCAAAAACTGCTCATCGACGATGAATTCGGCAAGCTGGATCCTCCTCCGCGGGAAATAGACAAAGCGGATGTTCCTGGAGAAATAAGGACAGGTCTTCGATGCCCGGCGATAGGACCTTGTGTCGCATCCTGCCCTCGTGAAACCCTTTCGAGCACTCGCCCGGGGGGAGGATCCGGCGAGGAGTCGGCATGCCGCGACAGGGCCCGTACACGCCCGTCCGGCCAGACCGCCACCTTGTCAACGCCGGTCCCCGTGCAGCGACTTGGACCCGCAGCATTCTGCCGTTCGGCCACCCCGACGCAGATCGATTGCGGATGAGGCGATCCATAACTATGTAGCCCATCTCGGAGAGTGAGCGCCTTCGTGTCCCTTTCGCCCTCGAACGAGCAGTCCGGCCGGTTGTCCGACGTGCTTCGCGTGGTCCTGGAACAGTCGGATCGAAGTCTGGGGACCTACCGCACCGATCCTGGCCGGATCCTCGAGGACGCAAACGGTGAACGCCGTATCCAGCAGGGAGGCTACGGAGAACGTCAGCTCTACGAGCTCGTGCAGAACGGCGCGGACGAACTGCGCAATCGAGAGATGTCCGGTCGTATCGAGGTGATCCTCACGCAGGATCACCTGTACTGCGCGAACGAGGGAGCTCCTGTCACCGCCGAGGGAGCGGAGACCATCCTCCGCATGAGCGTCTCGAAGAAGCGTGGCGGGCAGATCGGTCGCTTCGGCGTAGGCGTGAAGTCGGTCCTCTCAGTCACCGACACCCCGCAGTTCTTCAGCATCACGGGCAGTTTCGGCTTCGATCGCGAATGGTCCCGAAACCTCATCCATGGGGTACACCCCCATGCGGAGGAGACCCCCGTACTACGCATGGCCCGGCCGCTCGACCTCGCTCGTGAGCGTCGTGACGACAGAATACTCAACGAGCTGTTCGGCAGGGGGGCGGTCACGGTTGTCCGTCTCCCCCTGTTGCACGGCGCGGCAGCGCGGCTGGGGCGGGACATCCGCTCATTCCCTCGCGAGTTCCCGTTGTTCTCCCCGCACGTAGGTACGATCGAGCTCGTCGATCGGCGAGTCGGGGCCGAATACCACCGCACGCTGAGCGGGGTGCGAAACGGAAGCATCCACACCCTGCACGTCATGGAGAACACCGAGCCGCCCGTCGAGGAGCGCTGGCGGGTTTTCACACTGCCGTACTCGCCCACGGACAAGACGCGTGAAGCCTCCGGTGAACTGCACGATCGACCGGTCATCGACATCACCTGGGCCGTTCCCGACAGTGGACGCGAACTCGGCGCATTCTGGGCTTACTTTCCGACTCATTATCCGATGACGCTGCGCGGCATCCTGAACGCCGCTTGGAAGACCAATGAGGACCGCCAGCACTTGGTCGACGGCACTGCGCTCAACGAGGAACTGCTGCACGCCGCTGCAAACCTGGTGGCGGACTCGCTGGAGCATCTGACCGATCCCGGCGACCCGGCGGGCCACCTCGCCCATCTGCCGGGCCGATTCAAGGAGCGGCGCAACTGGGCCGACGGGCGGATGATCCAGGGCGTGTGGCGCGCGGCCTCGACCAAGCCGTCCCTGCCTGACCAGGACGGCATCCTGCGAAAGCCCGATGATCTCCACATCCACCCGGACGAGCTCCAGCTGGATTGGCTCGACATGTGGGCCGCGCACCCGGGGCGACCGACCGCCTGGGTGCATCGCTCGGTGGAAGTCGACCGGGAGCGCCGTGGCAAGCTGGGCCACATCATCGAGGCGGCGAAACGTGAGCGCACATCCGTCAAGGACTGGCTCGAAGCCCTTGTGGTGGACGGGACGCCACAGGCGTCCGCATGCGCACTGCGGATTCTCGCCGGCATGATCCGTGCGGGCAGCCGGCACATCGCCGAAGCTCGTGAGGCACGCATTCTGCTGACCGAGCAGCACGGTCTGGTGGCCCCGAAGCCGAACACAGTCTTCCGACCTGTGCTGGACGACACCCTCCCCAATGAAATGGTGTATGTGCACGCCGACCTCGCGGCGGATCGGGGCCTCGGGTCCGACCTCGACCTGATCGGTATCCACGAAGCCGACGCTATGGGTCGCTTCGAGGCGGTCGTCGACCAAGGCTTCGCGCGGTACAGCGACTCCTCCTGGGAGGAGTTCTGGAAGCTCTCCCGTCAGGCCGGGAGTGATCAGTCCGTGGCGATCATCCGTAGGAAAGTGGCGCATCCGACCAGCACCCTCAAGGTTCGGAACGGCTCCGGAGACTTTCGCATCATTGCATCCTGTCTGCTGCCCGGCCCTGTCGTTCCCGCGGACGGCTCCCGCGACCGTTCGGTTGCCGTTGACGGGCGCTTTCACCGCGACGACATCCGCGTGTTGCGTGACCTAGGCGCGCGCAGCGGCCCGGAGCTCGAGCAGGACCCTCGCGACGAGAGCTGGTTCGAGGACTACATCGACAACAGGCACAGGGCATACTGCGCAAAATTGCCGACCAACGCCCATCGCCCGCAGAAGACGACAATCCGGCTCGTCGGTGCTTCGCCCGCGGGCCCTCTGGGCTTCCTCATGCGTCTGAGCGACGAGGGCCGCGCTGCCTTTGTCGCCGCCCTTCCTGAGCGCGGAATGGTTCGCAACTGGACCCTCCAGGTCGGCAGGCAGGCAAGTACACAGCAGGCTGTCGCCTCGCCATTGCGCTGGGTCGTCGCAAAGTACGGGCGCTTCCACACGGATCACGGCCTCCTGTCTCAGGACCTGTGTGTCGGCCCGACCCTCGCCGAGCACTCGGCCGTCCTGCCGGTGGCCAAGCTCTCGCCGGCTCAGGCCGAGGCGTTGAACATGCCCGCCGCGCTCGACGAGGTGGGAGCACGGGTCTGGGACGGCGTCCACGAGCGGATCACCTCGAGCGAGGACGACTCCTTCGTCGGAAAGGCGTATGCCCTGCTCACCCGTGCCGAGGCCGAGTTCCCCGAGGGGGTCGAGACGCGATGCCGCATCGGTTCCGAGTGGGGCAGCCGCCCGGACACGGACATCGCCGTGACCTCAGCGCGGGAGGAGTATGACGCGCTCGTGCGGGAGCAGGTCCCCGCGCTTCTAGTCGGCGCTGAAGAGGACGCGGTGCTCCTCAGGGACCGGTGGGGCATGTGCCGCCCTGAAGACAAGATCCAGAAGGAACTGGACTACGCCAGTGAGGCAGAGCCCGAATTGATCCTGGGACGCTTTCCGGCCCTCCGTCTGCGGTCGGATGTGGAGGCCGGTGACGCCTGGTTCCAGTCCTGCTCACGTCTTGAGCAGGTCATTCGAACGCCGACCGGCTCCCGTCCGGTGGCATTGAAGAGCGCGCTCGAAGGCCGGGTCGCTCTCATCGAGCGCCCCCAGGACGACCTGGAAATCCTCATCGAGGCATCCAAGGTGTTCGGGTGGCGCCTTTCCGCCACCGAATGTCGCCAGGTACTCGATCTTCAGGAGCGCCAGCGAGCCAATGAGCGGCTCCAGCAGGTCACCCGAGCCGAGAGCGTCATCGACAAGCTGCTCCTGCTGGTCGGCGAGGACGCCTTGCGGTCCGGGCTACCGGACGGGCTGCTGGAGGACGAGCGGGTCAACTCGAAGGCCGACCCGCAGGGTCGGCGCATCGCCGAGCTGGCATACAACGCCTACAAGGACGAGATCCTTCAGAAGTACTCGAAGGACATCGCGTCCCGATGGCCGGAGGCACCTTCCAGCTACCACGGAGACGCAGGCGCACGTCGGTTCGTCAATACGCACCGCTTCCCCGAGGCCTTCGCGGGAGCCAAGACGGTTAGCCCGCCTCAGGTGGAGACCGTGCGTGGCCCCGTCGATTTTCCCAGGCTCCATGACTACCAGGAGCGTCTCGCCGGCAACCTCTTCTACCTGTTGACAGACCCTGACCCCAAGCGCGCCATGCTGTGCATGCCCACCGGCTCCGGAAAGACCCGAGTCGCCGCCGAAGCAGTCATCCGGGCCATCAAGCATCGCCGGCCCAGAGGCCCGATTCTGTGGATCGCGCAGAGCGAGGAACTGTGCGAGCAGGCAGTACAGAGCTGGAAGTTCGTCTGGGAGAAGGTCGGCGCCGAGCGCGAAAACCTGTCCATTAGCCGTCTTTGGAGCTCCAACTCGGCGACGGACATCCGCTCCCATGCCCATCTCGTGGTGGCAACTGACGCGAAGCTCGAGCACTGTCTCCACACGGACGAGTACGCCTGGCTTCGGGAGGCCGCGGCTGTCATCGTCGACGAGGCACACACGTCGCTCGCACCCCGCTACACCAAGCTGTTCGAGCACCTCGGGCTGACCTCCCGCAAGACCGAGCGCCCGCTGGTAGGCCTCACCGCCACTCCGTTCAGGGGCAGGAGCGTCCACGACACTGATCGGCTCGTCCAGCGCTACGGACGTACACGCTTGGATCGAGGCGTTCTCGAGGAGAACCCGTACCCGCAGCTGCAGGAGATGGGTGTGCTCGCCCAAGTCGAGCAGCGACTGCTGCTCGGCACAACTGTGAGCATGAGCGAGGCCGAACTCGCTTCCATGGACACATTCGGAGGCATGCTCCCACGTTCGGTGGAGCAACGCCTGGCCGACAACCACGAACGCAATCGCATGCTGGTGGACGAAATCGCGTCGCTGCCGGCCGACTGGCCAGTGCTGCTCTTCGCCACCTCCGTGGCCCACGCCAAGTTGATCGCGGCCAAACTCACGGACATCAACATATCCGCAGAGGCCGTTGATGCGTCGACCTCCACGTCGGAGCGACGCAAGCGAATCGACGATTTTCGGTCCGGACGCATCCGGGTGCTGTCCAACTACGGCGTGCTTACACAGGGTTTCGACGCGCCCGCCACTCGAGTGGTGATCGTGTCGCGTCCCACCTACAGCCCGAACGTGTACCAGCAGATGATCGGTCGTGGTCTACGCGGTCCCAAGAACGGCGGCAAGGAGACCTGCCTGATTCTCAATGTCGCCGATAACATCGAGAATTACGGTCACGATCTCGCATTTACCGAGTTCGAGTACCTGTGGGGGCGCAAGTGACGACGGGTTCGTCGCTCACCGATGAGCAGCGGGCAGTGGTGGACCTTCCCTGGGATGCCAAATGCCTCGTTATCGCAGGCGCAGGCGCAGGTAAGACACACACGCTGGTACGACGGCTCGATGCCCTAGTGGAACGCGATGAGCTGCTTCCCGGTGAGATCCTCGTGCTCAGCTTCTCCCGGGCAGCCGTGAAGGAGCTGCGTGAGCGCATTGCCCGGCACGCCGTGGCGGCGGACCGCGTGCGGGTGCAGACCTTCGACGGGTGGGCCACGGCACTCCTGTCCGCAGTGGCTCCGGACGGTGAGTGGACAAGCGTCGCGTTCGACGAGCGGATCCGCAACGCAACCGAGGCCATTCAGGAAGGCGGGCTCGAGGAATTCCTCACGGAGGATCTGGCTCACGTCGTCATCGACGAGGTTCAGGATCTGGTCGGGGATCGGAAGCTCATGGTGCAGGCGCTGCTCGATCACCATCGCGAGGCCGGCTTCACCATCGTGGGCGATCCCGCCCAATCGATATTCGGCTTTCAGGTTCCCGTGGCCGAGCGGCTCGTCGAGGTGAACAGCCTCTTCCCGTGGCTGCGAAACAGTTTTCCCGGCAGCCTGCACGAACTGCGACTGACAGAGAATTTCCGCGCCGGGAACGACGAAACCGGAACAGCTCTGTCGCTTGGGCCCCGGCTTCAGGGCGACGATCTCTGTGTGAGGGACTACGAGGAGATTCACTCGGAGCTCCGCTCAAGGCTTCTCAGTACGCTCCCGTTCTCCGCTCTCGACACAGAGCTCGGCATCTCCTCGATCCGCAACCACCGCGGTTCCACGGCTGTGCTGTGCACAACCAACGGTGAGGTTCTGTCGCTGTCCCGCACGCTGCGCATCTCGGGTGTCCCCCACCAGGTGAGGCGTTCGGCCGATGACCGAGTCCTGCCCGCATGGATCGGCCGGCTCTACCGTGTTTGCGAGGGGTCGACGCTCACCAGGGGAAGGTTCGACGAACTCACCTCCTGTCTCGGCCTGATGGAGGGTGCTGTTTCCGACGTTCTCTGGTTCGCGCTCGTCCGTTTGGACGGCCGCGGCCATCGGACGGGCGTCGACCTCAACCGTGTGAAGACCGCGCTCGCGGTGGGGCGCGTCCCCGACGAACTGATGGCGCAGGAGTCCGCACGCCTCGTCGTCTCCACCGTGCATCGCGCCAAGGGCCTGGAGTTCGATCGAGTCATCGTGATGGATGCGGGCCCCGTCGACGACTGGAACAAGGCGGAGGCCGACCCCGCTGCCATCACCCGAGTGTTGTACGTGGCGATGACGAGACCCCGTGCGCAACTCTTCCACCTGCCGTCGAAGCGCGACTGGTTCCTTCGCAAGGACGGCAAGGGGTACTTCGCCACCCAGCGCTGGTACCGAGGCGGCAACGGTGCCAGGAGGGGACAGCGGTACGCCATCGAGATCGTGGGGGGAGACGTGGCTCGGGATCGTCCTGCCGGCACGGGCGGCGTCGACGCCGATCCGGAGGAGCTGCAGCACTACTTGTCCAGCGAAGTGCACGCCGGAGACGGCGTGGAGTTCGTACGCCAGCACGATCTGCCGTCCGGTGCCAAGGAGAGCCCGCCGTACACCCTCATGCATCGGGGCAGGCCAATCGGATCTGCCTCGCAAACGCTCCGCAAGCATCTATACGCTTTCCGCAAGAGCGGCAAGGACGCATACGACCTCAACTGGCCACGCACCATCACTGACCTGTTCCTGGACTCGGTGGAGACGGTCGTGGGAAACGACAGCGCCGCCCTCTCTGCCGGCCTCGGCGACCGAGGTGTGTGGCTGGTCCCCCGGCCGATCGGCATGGGGCGCTTCGAATGGGACAAGAAGACCGCAGAGGACGGTGAAGGGTGACGAAGAGCCCGCACGATGAGCACTACGAGTTCCGGGACGAGCTGGTGGATCGACTCGCACTCGACCTGATGGGCCCCAAGGGAGGGGCCGACGAACTCCTGGCCGATCCCCCCGTCACCACGTACCCCATCGGTGTGCTGTTCCCTCGCGACGATTCCGACTCCGACTCGGATCCGGTCGAGCGTTCGGATCAGGACGCCGACCAGGACCCGGACCCCGCCCCCGATGTTGCCCGACGAGAACTGCACGGCGGCGACTGCGACGATTCAGGTGTCGCCCTCACCAACGTCCGTCGTCCTTCCGCGATGGGCATCAGCTTCGCCGTGGATCCGGCTGCGGCGCCCACGATCACCGTGCGTGTGGAGGCCGCCAAGTACATACCTGTGGACGCCGAGGGCCGACCCACGGCGGCCAAGCGCGCCGAACAGCGATCCACGGAGGATGAGGGCGTCCGGTGGCAACGGAGGCCCATCCCGCCCAAGGACTTGCCCATCCCGGTGACGACACCGGGTTCGGTGACCGAAGACGTGTTGCCCGGCCTAAAACTCAGGGTCATCGTCCGGAAGCAGGACGAGTCCGGAGCCGTCGCCGTCACCGCGACTCTGATCAACACAGCAGTCGCCCCTGGAGGCCGCCCCCAGGACGAACTGTGCTTCTTTCAGCCTCGACTGACCGTATCCGCGCCCATCGGATCGGGCGGGCTCGTCGAGCGGCGTGTACACGGACGGTCGCAGGACCCCGAGGTGGATCTCAACAGGCTCCTCCACCGCCATGCCCCCTCGTTCGCCACAGGCCACGGCTGCGCGGCCGACTGGAACTGGGTGGCGTATCCGGCGAACCGCATGCCCGTCGATGGGGGCCCGTGTCGGATTGACCAGGTGAACACCGAGTTCCTTCCGACATACGAAGTTTTGCTCACGGACTCCAACCCGGACATCGATACGGCATCGCTCGGCATGAAGTGGCTGTCGACAGCCCATCGCGATGATGCCGTGCCGGCCTTGCACGCACTGTTGTCCTCGTACGAGGAGTGGATCGAGGAACGCTTCGTCGGGGCCGAGGCACTGCGGTCCTCCGAGTTCGCCGAGTTGGCACAGGAGCAGATCACCAACTGCCGCGCGGCCCTCAAGCGGATGCGCAGCGGTGTGCGGCTTCTCGGCACCAATGACGAGTGCCTGAAGGCCTTCCAGCTGGCCAACCGTGCCATGGACGACCAGCGGACCCGCAGTATGACGATCAAGCACGGGCGTTTGGACAAGCCCAATGAGTGGCGCCCATTTCAGATCGGCTTCCTGCTGCTGTGCCTCGACGGGATCGCGGACCCCAACCACACGGACCGGGGCGTCGCGGATCTCCTCTGGTTCCCCACGGGCGGTGGCAAGACCGAGGCGTATCTCGGTCTGATCGCTTTCACCGTCTTCCTCAGGCGGCTGCGCCGTGGTGAGTCCGGCGGCGGGGTGACCGTGTTCATGCGCTATACCCTGCGCCTGCTGACACTGCAGCAGTTCGAGCGCGCTACCGCCCTCATCTGCGCAATGGAACGCATTCGTCTGGAGGCAAGGGGCACAGACCGCCCCCTCGGCACCGAAAAGATCTCCATCGGCATGTGGGTCGGCCAGTCCGCCACACCCAATGACCTCGACAAGGCTGAGAAGAGTCTTCAGAAGCTTCGGAATGGGCTGCCGGTCGTCAAGGAAAACCCCGTCCAACTGAGGGCCTGTCCGTGGTGCGGATCCGTCCTGGACGCACACAACTACGTGGTCACGCTGGAGCCGGCCGCCATGGTTGTCGCCTGCCCGAACCATGCCTGCGACTTCCATCAGGGCCTACCGGTACACGTGGTGGACCAGACCGTCTACAAGGCTCGCCCCACACTCGTCATCGCGACGGTCGACAAGTTTGCCCTCATCCCGTGGGAGGAGCGGACGGCTGCTCTGTTCAACCGCAACCGCCCAGCCGACGACACGCCTCCGCCCGAGCTGATCGTGCAGGACGAGCTCCACCTGATCTCCGGCCCGCTGGGGACCATGACAGGGCTGTACGAGACCATGGTCGACTTGGCCGCGAAGCGCCCCAAGGTCATCGCATCGACCGCGACCATCCGGAGAGCCAAGGCACAGGTAACCGCGCTGTTCCATCGGGAAGTCCAGCAGTTCCCGCCGACCGGACTGGACTCCCGTGACTCCTGGTTCTCCCGGGAGGCTCCCGGCGAACGCAAAGCCACGCGACGCTACGTGGGTCTGCTGACGCCGTCCACGAGTCAAGCAACGCTGTTGGTGCGTGCCTACGCCGCCCTCCTGCACAACGCCATACGGATCGAAGGTGACGAGAAAGTCCGCGACGCCTACTGGACACTCGTGGGGTACTTCAACAGTCTCCGTCTGCTTGCTGCGGCGGAACTGCAGGTCAGGGACGACGTCCATGACCGGCTCGGGCTGCTGGCCGCCCAGGAGGACGGCAAGTCCCGCGAGATCAACGAGCCGACCGAGTTGACCAGCCGCGTCGATGCGAGCGAAATTCCCAAGTACCTCAAGGACCTGGAACGACGCCTGCCTCACCCGGACGCGGTGGACGTACTGCTCGCCACAAACATGATCTCCGTCGGCGTGGACATCGACCGGCTCGGCCTCATGGCGGTCATGGGACAGCCGCAGACAACTGCGGAATACATCCAGGCGACGAGCCGCGTCGGCCGCAGCCACCCCGGTCTTGTCGTGACGCTGCTCAACTCGGCACGCTCGCGGGACCGCTCGCACTACGAGAACTTCGTCACCTATCACTCCGCCCTCTACCGGCAGGTCGAGTCGACCAGCGTCACTCCGTTCTCACCGCGCGCCCGCGACCGCGCCCTGCACGCCGTCCTCATCGGCCTCGCCCGGCTCACCATCGAGACGGCCCGCCCCAAAAGCGGGGCCTCGAAGATCGCACGGTTCGACCAAGAACTCAGGGACATCTGCGCAGCCATCACCGCACGCGCGGAGGCGATCGACGAGGATCGCGCCGGCAACGTGAGGGAAGAACTCGAAGAGATCATCAACGACTGGCACACACTCGCCGAGAGCCACCCGGAGGACCTGGTCTACGAGGGGTGGTTCGGCAGACGCCCGGCCCTGCTGGTTCCGTACGCCGAGGCCGAGAACGCAGAGGCCTTCCCCACATTGACCAGCATGCGCGACGTCGACGCCGAGTCCGACCTGTTCGAGGAGAAGTAGATGCCCCAGCCCTCCCGGCGCGCGCGCTCCGGCTCCCGACTGCAGCAGCTGCGCGCACAGAATGGTCCGCGCAAGCTGGGGTCCGCCCGCCGCGCCCAAATGATCACCACCTACGGTGTCGGCTCGATGATCGCCATCGACAGCGAGTCCTTCATCGTGCGGGGTATCGACTCCTGGCATGTGCCGTCCGAATTCGAGCTCACCGAACCGCGGCTCCAGCAGCAGCTGAACGTCGACGGATTCCATCTACCGCCCGCTGCCACCGACGACCGGGCAACCAAGGACGGCGTCCACGTCGCGAGGTTCCCCGAGTGGTATTCCTGCTCCACGTGCCACGCCCTGAGCCAACACCGCCGGCTGACGGCGGAGCCGAAGAAGAACAAGTGCGGCAAGTGCGAGACGACCGAGCTCACCCCCTCGCGATTCGTCATGGCCTGCGAGAACGGGCACCTGGACGACTTTCCGTACTGGCAGTGGGTGCACAAAGCAGAAGGTTCGGACGGAGGCTCCGGAACCCACCAGCTCGAGATCCACATGTCCGGTCGCACCGCGTCCCTGCGATCCATTCAGATCCGCTGCTCGTGCGGAGTGGCCCCCAAGTCCCTCGAAGGCGCCCTCGGGCGCAAGGCCCTCGTATCCCTGGGCATCCGATGCACGGGGCGGCGCCCCTGGCTCAAGAACGACGAGAATCCGGAGGGCTGCACCGCAGCACCGCGAGCCATCCAACGTGGTTCCTCTGCTGCCTGGTTCCCCCAGGTCGCATCGGCACTGACGATTCCTCCGTGGTCGCAGGGCGCCAATAAGCTCATACGTCCCTACATGTCGAAGTTCCGTGATCGGACTGACGAGCAGATTCTGACGTACATCGAGATGACACCCCAGCTGGCACGATCCGGTTACGAGGCTACGGATCTGCTAGCCGCGGTTCGTGTCGCACAGCGCGCTGCCGAGACACGTGAGTTGAGTGAGGAGAACACCGCTGCGGTCCTGATCGACCCGCTGCGCCGAGACGAGTACGAGCAACTACAGCGCGCCACGGTCCACGATCACCTCATCAGCCCTGACTTCGAGACGGAAGATCCCGGGCCCATGGGTGATCTGGCGGACCACCTCGGCATCGAGCAGGTGATGCTCGTTCCCCGGCTGCGGGAAGTGCGTGCGATGACCCACTTCACTCGGCTCACCGCTCCGAGTCCTGCCGCACCCGAGCGGCATTCCGGGTTGGCGCGCAATCCACAGGGATGGCTGCCTGCCATAGAGGTCATCGGCGAGGGGGTGTTCCTGCGCTTCGACCGAGAGCGCGTCGCCCGATGGGAACAGGAGCAGGCCGAAGTACGCCGGCGGGCCAATGTCGTACGCGAGCATCACATGGAGCTTCTGGCCGCGCAAGCAGGTCCGGACGGGGATCCTGAACTGTCTCCTGTCACGCCGCGCCTGATGCTCGTCCACACCTTGGCCCATGTGTTGATCAACGAATGGAGCCTGGACTGCGGATATCCCGCCTCCGCCTTGCGTGAGCGGCTGTACGTCGATGACGAGATGACCGGAGTACTGATCTACACGGCTACCAGTGACTCGGCCGGCAGTCTTGGTGGGCTGGTCAATCAGGGAAAGCCCGATGCCCTGCGCAGGTCGCTGGAGACCGCACTCGCGCGAGCCACGTGGTGCTCTGCGGACCCCCTGTGCATCGAGTCGCCCGTGAGCGGTGCGGACAACGTCAACCTCGCCGCATGTCACTGCTGTGTTCTCCTCCCCGAGACCAGCTGCGAGCAATTCAATCGGTTCCTGGATCGCGGCATGCTGGTCGGTACGCCCGAGGATCCCGCAAGCGGCTTCTTCTACCGCAAGGGTTGATCGTTCTACGGCACGGCTCCTTGGGCTTCGGCCTCGAAGTGCATCTGAGCGCGATCCAATGCCTCATCCGGGTCGCATCCGTGGGCGTGGAGCCAGTGGAGGAGGTCGGCAATCACATCGATCGCCGCCTCCTCCGCAGTGGCGAGGCGCAGCCTGCCGCGCGCCTCAGCCCTCGGCAGCTCGGGGACGGTGTAGAAACCAAGCAATGCTTCTGCACGTGTGACATGGAGGCTGCCTGCATGCCCCTCGGTTGAACTGAGGCTGGTCACCAGCTCGCACCAGGTGACCTTCGTGTCCGCGCGCAGAATGACGCCCCACGCGTCTGCGACAGTATCGACCAGGGCAATCCCTCGCCCGGCCTCCGCCTCCCGTTCGGGAGCGAGGAGAGTCGGCAGCGCGCGGGTGTCCGGGTCGTGGACCTCGATTCGCAGCCGGGTGCCCCGCATCGCGACAACGAGGGTCGTCGGCGTGCCACGGCCGACGTGCGTAATGACGTTGGACACGAGCTCGCTGACGCAAAGCTGGGCAGCCTCCACCGACTCATGAAGTCCCCATCTTGTGAGATGCAACCGCACGATGCGGCGCAGACCGGCCACCTCCCGAGGCTCTGCCAGGAAGGGCAGTTCCCAAGGCTTCCTCGGCATGCAGTGATCGACTTCCATGCCGCACCCCTTTCACGGCGCCGACTCAAGGTCGGCTACTGAATGACATTTGTCGACTACGTGGCGTGTCGACATGCGTGAGCATGGCAGCGCACATCCCCTCGTGCAATGTGCACGAAGGGATTCGCCGGTTCGAGTGATTGGCTGCGCGCCGGCTTCCCAGGAGACTGAACATCCCCTAACGCACGAGGAGTCGCCTTGGCCGGGTCCCCGACCGCGCGTCGCCGCCGATTGGCGATCGAGCTCAAGAAGCTGCGCGAGGACAACAAGCTGACCTGCAATCAGGTCGGTCAGGCTCTCGACTGGAGCGGTTCCAAGGTCAACCGGCTGGAGACGGGCAGCGGCCGCGTACAACCTTCGGATGTGGACGCGCTCTGCCGCTTCTACGACACGACGGACGAGCTCCGCGAGTTCCTGAAGTCCCTGGCGAAGGAGTCGAAGGTCCGCGGCTGGTGGCAGGCCCACGGGGCGGGGGTTCCCCAGTGGTTCTCCGTCTACATCGGCTTGGAGCAGGACGCATCCAGTCTGCGGCAGTACCAATGCGAGTTCATCCCGGGTCTGATGCAGACACCCGACTACGCCGCCGAGTTGCACCGGGTCTCCAACCAGCTCGCAGCTGCGGATCTGGAACGGGCGGTGAACGTACGTATGGAGAGGCAGGCGATGCTCACCCGAGAGGGCGCGCCGGACCTCTGGTGCATCGTTCACGAGAGTGTGCTGCACCACGTCGTCGGAGGCCGAGCTCTCATGCGGCGACAGCTCAACCGTATGCTGGAAGTTGGCGAGTTGAAGAATGTGACACTGCAGGTTCTTCCGTTCGACGCCGGAACCTATCCCGCGACCGGTGCCTTCACCATCCTCGGCTTCCCGGAGCAGGAGGACCCCGACGTGGTGTATCGAGACGGACTGACCGACGCCATCTATCTGGAGACACCTGGCGACGTGAACCAGTACACGAGAGCGTTCGACAATCTGCGAGCTGTCGCCTCCAGCCCGCCGCGATCGGCCGCATTGATCAAGCGTGTACTGGAGGAGCACTCCCGATGAGCACCACGAACAGCCCCGGGGACCACGACGGGTGGTTCAAGAGCAGCTACAGCAACGGCTCCGGCGGCGAGTGCGTCGAGGTGCACCTCGTGACCGCCCGAGCGGCAGTACGGGACAGCAAGCGCCCCGGGGGCCCACATGTAAGCGCCACCCCTGAAGCCTGGGAGTACTTTGTCGGTGCCCTGCGAGAGGGCCGGCTCGGCTGACCGGCAGCCGGACCGGCCTCGTCCTGGTTGACGAGGCGTGACGGCTGGCCCTGTCAGGTGGGGCCGTTCAATCGTTTGCTCATCCGAGGCTCGCCGTGATCAGGAACTGATCGACTCCAGGTGCATAGTCCCGGCGCCATCGTGCAACGTAGTCCTCGACTCGTCCAACAAACGGCCCGGGCCGCTCTGTCGTACGAGTCACCGTTTGCCGTCTCGGCTCAGCGCAGCCCAGGGGCCGGCCCTCACGTCCAAGACATCCAGTCAGCTCGTACTCCTCTCGGCCTCGGCGAAGAGCAGGGTGGGTTCGGCAAGGATGTCGCGGCCCGCCTCGCTCTTGTAGATCTCGTCGACGCTGCCGAAGCGGGCTTCGGCGTAGTCGAGGCCGAGCAGGGAGGCCGCCTGGCGGACCGACGCCTCGTCGGGTCCTTCGATCTCGACGAAGGTGGGGAGATCGGGCCAGGTGTCGAAGTCGAAGGCGACCTCGCCCAGGCGCCACTCCTCGCGGTAGTTCTCCTGGTATCGGACCTCGCGCAGACCGAGGCGGCGCAGGATCTCGGCCATGGCGTGGAGGTCGGTGACCTCGGTCTCGATCTCGGTGGCGCCGTCGATCGTGGTGGAGTCGGTGACCTGCTTGAGCGTGAGCGTGGAGCGGGTGCCTTCGTCGCGGAGGCGGACCCACTGGCCGTTGTCGAGGGCGTCGTTCTCGAAGATCTTGCGGGTGAGGAGGGTCCGGGGGAATGCCTGTATGGCACCGATGGCGGTCAGCCTGGTCTGGAGGGCGACCACGTCAACGGACAGGAATTTGGCCTCGTACTCGTGCTTCATGGTCCTCTTTTCGGTTGCTGTACTCGGCTACTTGGCGGTGCGGGCCGCGAGGAGCAGGCCCATGCGGTGGGTGTGGTTCTGGAGCCCGCCGACGTGGGCTTGTTCGGTGAACTCGTTCGTTCGCAGCGTGAGCAGAACGTTCCAGCCGGCGGTGAAGTGGCCGCCGAGCATGGCCGACCGTGCCGAGTGCACCTCGGGCGCGGCTCGACACATCCTCGTCGACCTCGACCGAGGTCACTTGCTCGTCGCCGAGCCGGTGGCACATGAGCGCGGTGGAGTAGCCCGTGCCGGTGCCGATCTCGAGGACCCGCATCCCGTCCTCGACGCGGAGTTCCTCGAGCATGCGGACGAGAGGCTGGGATAGTGCCCGCGACTGGGTCACCAGCGAACGTCCGAATAGCAGGCCAGCAGTCACGCGGGGTCGTCGGGCATGACCGGCTCCCAGCTGGTCGGGCCATCGCCGTCCACTCGTTGGAAGAAGCCTCCTCGCAGGAACTCGTGGCGCGGGATGTCGAGCACAGCCCGTCGCCATTGCGGCGATCGCAGATCACCACTGGCGGCGAGCCGATTGGTCAGGTCCTCGCGAAGGGTCTTGTCGTCGCTGTTCGACCGTCGACAGCCCGTTGATGGACATCAGCCGGTCGAGCTGGTCGGCGAGCACTGCCGGCGAGCAGATCCGCACGTGCAATGTCGACTCCCACAAGAGCACGTGGTAGCGCTTCTCCGGGGAGTACAGCCCCTCTTCCCGGCGCAGCCGGGACGTGACACCGGCCTCGATGTCCCGCACCACGCCGTGCAACTCGGCGTACCGGGACAGGACGCTTCGGGCGTACTCAGGGGTCTGGAATATCCCTGGGATGACCGAGGCGGTGAAGCCCCTGAACGAGCGCGTCCTCTGATGCTGCGCCCCGATTGCGTCCTGAACCGCCCTGTGTCCGCCTGCCAACTGGCGTCGCCATGAACGGTACGTCGACTCCAGACCTGCCAGGCGTCCCTTCAACTCCTCGGCGGACTCGGGCCGCTGGACACCCATAGCCCATGCGTCGAGGTCCGCCGGTGTCGCGGTCTGCTTGCCGTTCTCCAGCTTGGAGATCTTCGACGGCGCCCAGCCGCACTCGGCGGCCAAGGCACGGACGGTGAGCCCGGCCTCGGTGCGCAGCTCGCGCAGCCGCGCACCGAGGGCGATTCTGGCTTGCTGATAGTCAGTGCTCACACATGGGAAAGTACCCGCGTCTTGAACTCATTGTGCGGGGCGGCATAGTGCCAAGCCGCATCGCGGATCTGACATGCCCGTACGACGTGTACCGGCTCTTCGGTGATCTCGACACCGAGCATCTCGTCGGCTCCATCGAAGTGCATGGTCACCAGGGTGCGAGAGTCGAACAACCAGACGTCGGCGTTCGGCAGGTCGAGTTGTAGGGCTTCGGTCCGGGTCAGGTGGCGGATGTCCTCGCCTGCGGCGATGTTGAACTGCGCTCGGTGCAGGAGGTACAGCTGTCCCTCGGTGGGTGGATTGTCGACCACGCGCACTCGCTCGAACCGCTTGCCCTCGTCGGCTTGGCGGCGGCGGGCGACGTAGTACGGATCGGTCATGTCCTCCGTGATGATCTCTCCGCGGAGGAAGGCCGCGTACTCCTCCGTTTCCCGGTCGGAGGCATAGCCGCGGCGCGACTCGAGGCGCCATGCAGTGTGTTGGAAGGTGTCGAAGAAGTGGGAGGCGGCGGCGAAGGGAACCAGGCTCGGCACGTCACTCCTTGGGTGCGAAGCGGGTGAGCAGCTCGCGCGGAACCCGAACCAGGGTTTCGCCCTCGCGGTAGCCGTACATCTGCGCGCGATCCTCGGGGTCGGTGACCTCGTCACCCTGGATGATGATGTCTCCGGTGTCGAGGTCCTCGAAGACGGCCGGGCATCCCGTCTTGTCCGACGTACTTCCGACGAAACGCAGTCGACTCATGGTCGTCCCCTCTCGTGGTCCGGCGGGGGTGCCAGGACGAGCACCGTAGTTCGGTGATCAAGAAACACGAAAGAGGCGCATTCGGCTGATGAGTGCGCCGCCCGCGGAGTCGGCCAAGTGCCTCACAGCCCGTAGCGCCCGACGAGGACAGGGGCGGTACGAGTCCGAGAAGTCCGGCCAGGCGGCCTCGGCCCCCGTGGTCCCGGGCCGCCTCAGCGGTCAAGGTGTGGAGAGGCAGGCAAGCCAGTGCAGTCCCTACCGCCGGACCTGAATCAGAGCATGCGTCCCGCTGGTGCGCCACGCCCGGCCGGATCGCTCAAGGGCGCTCAGCGTCTGCTCGTCCAGGCCGACGATGACGTCGGACTTCAGCGTGCGGAGAGCAGCCACGGCCCCGGGGAAGTACGACGTGACGTCCGTGAACGGCGTCGTCGCATCCCATAGCCGATCACCCACGAGCCGACGGTAGTTGAGGTCGCCCTTGAAGAGGGTCAACGTGGCGGCCTCGAACTCGTCGCGCAGGTCCTCGGGCATCTCCTCGTACGGCAGCGGCGCAGAGAAGAACGCGTGAGTGCGCACCTCGAGGTGTCCGGCTCCCATGGCCTCCCAGAGGCGCTTGCCGATCTCGCCGGCCCGGCCGGGTGCCTGGACGAGACGGCGGAGACCGTCGATGACGTCTGCGGTCGTCGCGTCGGAGACGTAGTACGGGTAGGGCTTGACGTGGAGTACGACGTGGCTCGCGTGGCCGCGGTCGAGGAGGTGGTCGATGAGGATCAGGTCGGGGATCAGTTCCCGTCCCGCGTTGTCCGCCACCACGGCGACCGTGGCCGACGCTCTCACGGGCAGCAGCGACCACAGCAAGGCGCTGTCGTCGGCGACCAGGCCGGTATCGGTGGTATCGGTATCGCCCTGTGCCGGCTCCGCGGCCGCGACGCGGAAACCGAGGTCGGCGCGGTTGCCCCAGAGCGAAGCGTGCAGGAGCGCAGTGGCCTGCTCGTCGGCGGGTTCGGCAGCGAGTGCGTCGAGGGCCTCGAGTTCCTCGTCCACTGCTGCGCTGCTCAGCTCGGCAGCCTTGAAGGGAGCGAAGGGATCGACTCCTCGCCAGGGACCGTCCCCGAAGTAGTCGAGGGCCGCGAGGAGCTTGCGGTAGAAGTAGCTCTCGGCCCACAGGAACGGGGCGTCGAACCACGATTGTCCGAAGTGGTCGCGTCCCCAGGCCGACCAGAGGTCGTGGTCGTGTTCCGAGGCGTCAGGAGGCTCGATGACCCCGTTGGTGGTCTGCTCCCGCAGAGCGTCGAGCGCCTGGTGCTGTCGCGGGCCGTACGGGAAGGCGTTGCGCACCTGCTGGATCAGGGCTGGATGGCGCTTGGCCATCACACCCCAGGCGAACGTGCCGGGTTCGTTGCTCCGGATCACCGGAGCGCTGCGCTCGGAGGTCTGTCCGGGCGTCGGGCGAGTCCGGCCGTCCGAGGCGCGGGGCGTATTCGCTGTCATGGTGTCTGAGCCCTTCGCATATCGCTCGTGTGTCCCTTGATGTCCAGGGCCACGACGCGTCCGCCGCAGCCGACACTAGACGACCTTCCTCGCTGGTGGAGCGGTCGCGGCGGCGAGGAGGCCGGGCCCGGCTGCGGGGGCCCGCGTACCGGCCGGCAGCGCTCGTGCTCCCGTCTGATGCAGCGGGAGACACACGGCCGGGTATTTGTTGATTCGTGAAGCTTTCACCCGTGCGGGTGGTGAGTCCCCGGGTGCGGTCGTAGCGTCGAAACAGGAGCAACCGGTGGGAGGAGGTCGGCGGCGCCCGTCCGGCACGCGTTCCGGGTGCGGAGATCGCAGGGCGCAGCGAGGCAAGGTGTACACGCAGGGCCACGTGGGCTCGGAGAGACGCTGGGGAGCAGACATGCAGAGACACAAGCTGATGACAGCGGTCCTGGTTGCCGCTACGTCGCTCGCGGCAGCACTTGTACCGGCATCCGCGTCCGTTTCCGCAGGGTCACAGCCGCGCGATCACGTCGTGGTCATCGACTGCTTCTCGAATCCGCAGGTACGTCCCGGCGAGTACCTGATCGCCTGCGGGGACGGCAACAACGGCCTCACCGAACTCAAGTGGTCGGAGTGGGGATCGAGCTCCGCCAAGGGCCACGGGCTCAACTACGTGAACGACTGCATCCCCTACTGTGCTGCGGGCAAGTTCCACTCCTACCCCGTGAACGTCACGCTCGAGCGCCCGGAGCCGTGGAAGAAGCATCCTGGGCAACTGAGGTTCACTCAGCTGCGCATCGTCTTCACCACCGACAGCAAGCCGGCGCATGCACAGCAGGAAGTGACGTACAAGCTCTGGCCCTGACGTGGGTGCGGCGCCCATCGGCGCCGAGGCGCGACGCGCCGCGTCGTCCCCGTGTCCGCGCTCCCGGGGCTCGTACGATCCGGAGTCATGGTGCGGAAGCGCGTGGTCGTGACTGGGCGGGTCCAGGGCGTGTTCTACAGGGACACGTGCAGGCGTGTGGCCCAGGAGTACGGGGTCGCCGGGTGGGTGAAGAATCTGGCGGACGGGAGCGTGATGGCGGTGTTCGAGGGGGAACCGGATGCCGTCGAGACACTCGTGCGGTGGGCGCGGCAGGGGCCGCCGGCCGCCGTGGTGGAGGGCGTGGAGGTGTCGGAGGAGGCACCCGAAGGGCTCGCCGGGTTCGAGGTTCGCAGTACGTGGGCGTGAGGACGCAGACGCGTTGTGAGGACGCCGAGGACGTGGGCTCGCCGGGTTCGAGGTTCGCAGTACGTGGGCGTGAGGACGCAGACGCGTCGCGAGGACGCCGAGGACGTCGTGAGGAAGGCACCAGGGGCCGGGCGGACGCCCGGCCCCTGGTGCTGTAGTCGGTCACATGGCGATGTCGGCCGGCCTGTGGGTGTGGCTCTCCACGTCCTGCGCCGCGCGGCCCACGAGCTCATGGGCCAGTTCGGAGCAGGCGCGGGCGGCGGCGAGTTCCTCGCCGATCTTGGCGTCCGGGGTGTCGCCCGGGCTCCGCCTCGCTATCCCCTTGCCCTCGATGCCGGGGGCATTGGGGCCCTGGAGGGAAGCCGTGCAGGCGGTGCGGGTCCCGTCTTCCTCGAACGACAAATCGATGTTCCAGTGCTGCGTCATGACGGATCACCTTCGCCGTACGGTTCCGTCAGCCCCGGCGCGCGGGGCCTGGGCGGGATGGATGGTCACCTGGTGGGGTGCGACTGTTCCACCAGGTCCTTGAACTGGTGGAGATCCTCCCGGATGGTCCGCTCGATGGCGGACGACTGGGCAAATCCCTTGGGGCCCCCGAAGGCGTCGTGCGCCTCGGCAGGGTCGTACTCCATGCGTACCTGCACGCGGGTGTGGGTCGCGTCGATCGGGAGCAGCGAAACGGAGCCGCTCAGGTGCGGTACCTCCGTGGTCGTCCAGGTCATGGTCTCGTTGGGTCTGAGATCCTTGGTGTCGGCGTCGATTCCCTGGACCGCACCGCGGGTCTCCAGATCCATATGTACGCCCGACGCACCCTCGCGCCGGGCATCTCGGACTCCACCGACGAAGCGTGGATAGTCCTCGACCTGATGCAGGTGGTCCCAGACCACCTCACCAGGCGCCGTGATGTCGATCTGTTCCTCGAGATTGGGCATATCGGACTCCCGTCTCCACCTCCAGGGTGCGTTCCGCAGCCCGCCACCGCAACCAGGTCCCGGGCGGGCGAACAGCGGCATTCCCGGTGGTCGTCCGCCGTGGGGGAGTTGGGCGGAGCGACCACCGGGAATGCGGGGCGCGGCGGGCGGAGAGGGAGCTGAATTCCGGCCGCCGCAGGCTTATGGATCGGGCGAGGACGATTCCCGATCGGCGGGAGGGGATTCCCGATCATCCCGATCATTCCGACCGATTGGAGCGGTGAATTCCAGGTGACGTCAGGGTGCTTTTTTGATCAGCTTGCCGTCCGCTCCGATCACGAACCACTCGCCGTCGAGACCCTGCCCGTTGACGTCGCCGGGCGTCGCGTCGCCGACGTAGTAGTAGAGCGGCCAGTCCCCGTACGTGGCCTGCTCGGCGCCCTCGGCCAGCTTGATCTCCTTCAGCAGCGACGCGTCCGTGCCGCTGCCCGCCGTGACGTCCCTGGCGGAGGTGAGCGCCGGCCAGACCGCGATGCAATCGGCGTCGCAGGCGCTCCCGGCGCCGGGCTTGTCCTTGGCGAATCCGTACAGCGTACGGCCCGAATCGTCGACCAGGATCCGGCCGAAGGACGAATCGGCGATCTTGACGGAGGCGGCCGCCGTGCCGGGCCGGGACGGCGAGCCGGTGGGCCTGTCGTCCGCCGGCTCGGACGAGCCGCCGCAGGCGCTCAGCATCAGCAGAGCGAGAGCGGCCGCCGGTGCCGCGACGAGCGTCGTCCTGGTACGTGTCCTGCGCATGGTGTCCCCCGTTGTGATGTGTGTGCCTACGCCAGGTAGTACGCCGGCAACTGACCGACGGTTCAATCGAATTCGAGAAATTCTCCGTTGAACGAGGCCGAGTTCCCCTGCGTACTTCCCGGCGAACCCGGCGCCACACGGGCCGGGCCCAACGGGAGGATGAGAACAATGCAGAAGCGGATTCTTGCGGTGGCAGCCGCGGCAATTGTGGCCGGTGTTACGGGTGTTGCTCCGGCGATGGCTCACGGCGGCCCGCACAGCCCCGGTTCGGGGGGCCACGGCTCGGGCGGCGGCGGTACGAAGGCGGGCGTCGCCGCCGCGTTCACCACGCCGGCCACCGGTAAGGCGGTGTCCTTCACGGCCGAGCTCTCCGGCGCCAACGAGGTCCCGGTCCAGGGCGGTCCCGCCGTGAACGACCCCGACGGCAAGGCCGTCGCCCTGGTGAAGGTGAAGGGCGACCGGGTCACGTTCGCGCTCCGCTGGAAGGGCCTCGTACCGAGCCTCGGCCACATCCACGAGGGCGCGGCCGGAAAGAACGGCGCCGTGAAGGTGCCGCTGTTCGGCAGCGCGATGCCCGACACGGTGCACTCGGCGGCCGGGCAGGTCGCGATCACCGACGCCGGACTCGCCGAGCGCATCCGTACCAACCCGTCCGGTTTCTACGTCAACCTCCACAGCGCCGAGTTCCCGGGCGGTGCGGTCCGCGGCCAGCTCAAGCCGCTCAAGCACAGCGTCAACCCGCTCGACATCATCAAGGGCGGCAAGCTGCGGGCGCTCTCCAACGGCGACCAGGAGGTCCCGAAGAACGACACGTCGAAGGTCGGCGACCCGGACGGGCACGCGGTGACGTTCCTGCACCCGAAGGGCACGGCCGTCGACTACTCCTTCGCCTGGGTGAACATCCAGAGCCCGTCCAAGGGGCACCTTCACAAGGGGCGCTTCGGCACGAACGGCGACGTCGTCTTCGACTTCTTCAACCGGCCGGTGCCCGACGGGATCTTCGCCGTCTCCGGGCGGCTCGCAGGGCAGAACCCGGACGTCGTGAAGCGGGTCCGCGACAACCCGCGCAACTACTACTCCAACATCCACACCGCGGAGTTCCCCGACGGGGCCGTTCGGGGGCAGCTCTTCCGCTGAGCGTCTCTTCCGCTGAGCGTCGCGGCCTTTCCGCCGAGCGCGCGGCTCTTCGCCCCGGCCGGCAGTCGGCGAAACCCCTCGTTTAGGCTCGAAACCCACGCGAAGAGCCGATGAGACCCGACGAAGGGCAGCACACCATGGCCAGGATTCCGGCAGGCGCAGTCGCGGCGAGCGGCCTCATCGGAGGCTACGGAATCGCCCGCTGGACCGGGAAGCGCCCGCTCGGCGGGGTGGCACTGGCCGCCGCGGGTGCGGTCGCCGCCCGGCAGTGGCAGCAGGAGGCGGGCGCGAAGGCCGCGGCCGGGCTGGGCGCCGCGTACGTCGCCGCCTTCGCCGGATCGCACCCGCTGGCCAAGAAGGTGGGGGCGTGGCCCGCGGTGTTCGCCGTGGCCGGTGGTGTGGCGCTCGCGTCGTGGGCCGTCACGCGCGGGGAGCACTGACCCCGCACGGGGATCCGGCCGGTAGCGGTCGTCGCGGAGAAGTCGCGGTCGTCGCGGAGAATTCGGGACCGCGTTGAACGGCCGCGGCATCCCCTGCGTACATAAGGGCACTCCCCACGGTGGTTGGGTGCGTAACCGGACGACAGGGTCCGGTTACGCACCCGGCATGTGCACAGGCCCCAGGAGTCACCCGCCCAGCGCATGCGCCACGGTGTAGATGGCCAGGCCCGCCAGCGCACCGACGACCGTGCCGTTGATACGGATGAACTGCAGGTCACGGCCGATGTGGGCCTCGATCTTGCGGGACGTGTGCTCGGCGTCCCAGCTGGCGACCGTGTCGCTGATCAGCGACGTGATCTCCGCGCGGTACGTCGTCACCACATACACCGCGGCCTCCTCGACCCAGCCCTCCAGCTTCTGCTGCAGCCTGCCGTCCGTCGCCAGGCGCGCGCCGAAGGACATCAGGGATGCCCGGGCGCGCAGCCTCAGCTCGCTGCGCTCGTCCTCCGCCGCCGAGATGATCATGGCCCGTACGGAGGACCATGCGGAGGCGATGATGTCCTGCACCTCGGGACGGGCCAGCATGTCCGACTTCATGCGCTCCACGCGCGCGCGGGTGTCCGTGTCGCCCTGGAGGTCGGCGGCGAAGTCGGCGAGGAAGCGGTCGAGCGCGCCGCGCGCGGGGTGTGCGGGGGCGTCGCGCATCTCGGTGACGAAACGAAGCAGCTCCTTGTAGACCCGCTCGCCGACCTTGCGGTCCACGAAGCGCGGGGTCCAGCCGGGGGCCCCGCCCTGGACCGCGTCCATGACCGAGTCGCCGTGCTCGACGAGCCAGTCGTGGGCCCGGACGCAGATCAGGTCGACGGCGCGGTGGTGGGCGCCGTCGGCGACGATCTTGTCGAGGGTCTTGCCGATGCCGGGGGCGATCTCGGCGGCCTCGGCGCGGCGCGTTATGGCCTCGCCGACGACCGCCTGGACGTCGGAGTCGCGCAGGACGGTGAGGGCGCCGCGCAGCGCGGTGGACAGCTCGGCGGTGACGCGGTCCGCATGCGCGGGCTCGGCGAGCCAGGCGCCGAGGCGGCCGCCGAGGGAGAGGGCGTGGAGCCGGGCCCGTACGACGTCGCCGGACAGGAAGTTCTCGCCGACGAAGGAGCCGAGCGAGGCACCGAGCTGGTCCTTCTTGGTGGGGATGATCGCGGTGTGCGGGATGGGGATACCGAGGGGGTGCTTGAACAGCGCCGTGACCGCGAACCAGTCGGCCAGCGCACCGACCATGCCGGCCTCGGCGGCCGCGGCGACATAGCCGGGCCAGCCGTCGATGCCGGAGTTCTTCGCCCAGGTCGCGAGCACGAAGATCACCGCGACGAGGAGGAGCAGGCCGGTGGCCGTGAGCTTCATATGGCGGACGCCGCGGCGCTTCTCCTCGTCGGCTGCGGTGTACGCGAAGGAGGGGAGGGGGGCGGTGCGGCCGCGGCCCCCGACGGCACGGGCATCGGCACCGGCTCCACCGCCGCCGCCACGGCGACGGCCGCCACCGGCGTCGGCATCGGCCCCGTCCCGGGCTCCGGTCCCCTTTCCGGGTTCTGGTGCCGCGTCCGGTTTGGTGAGGTCAGTGCGTTCCATCCGCTCCACCCGTCCCTGTACGTATCGTCCCTTCCCTACCTGAGGTACTCCCGGGACGCACGTCGAGTTCCCCTCACTCCAGCTCGCGCTTGCGGGCCTCCTTCAGTCGCTGCTTGTCGGCCTTGCGGAGCTTGCGCTCGACGCCGACGCCACCCATCAGGGCGAAGCCGGTGATCGTCACGCGGGGTGAGCCCGGCGCGGGCACGGCGTCACCCGCGCCCGCCTCGCCGAAGCCGCCCATGAGGCCGAAGCCCTTGACGTTGACGTCCAGGTCCGGCGGGACCGTGATCTGGATGCCGCCCATGATCGTGAAGCAGCGGATCACGATCTCCCGGTCCTCGAAGTTCGCTTCGCGCAGATCGATCTCGCCGCCCGCCTGGAACACGGCGGCGGTGAACCTGCGGGCGATCGTCCAGGTGCCCTTGCGCCCGAATCCGCCCCAGAAGGCGAACGCCCCGCTCGAGGTCGCGGGCTTTCCGATACGGCCCGACCAGTTCGACAGGCCGCCCGCTGGGGTCGTGACCGCGAGCCGGGCCGAGCTCCCGCCAGGACCGCCGATCCCGCCCGGGCCGTCCGGCACCGGGAGGTCCCGTACGAGCGGCTCCAGCTCCCCGTGCGTACGCGCCTTGAACGCCGCGTCCAGCCGTTCCTCGAACTCCTCCATGTCGAGCCTGCCCTCGGCCACCGCCTCGCGCAGGCGCTCGGCAATCCGCTCCCGCTCGGCATCGGAGGCACGCATCTCCGGAAGATCGCTCGTCATATGAGAAGCGTAATCAAAGGGGGTGGCGCGCCGCCCTGGTCTCGCGCCGTCCCGCACCGGAGAATTCGCGGCGGACGCCGGCGCAGCCCTCGGCGCGGGACCTGCCGCAGACGCCGGCACTGGACTCGCCGCAGACGCCGGCCCAGGCATCGGCACGCTGTTCGCCGGAGAAGTCACGGTCCGTTCTCACAGCGACGCCGACCTCTCGGCGTACATGGTGGCGATCACCGCCTCGATGTCCGGCTCCCGCACCGACAGGTCCACCAGCGGATACTCCGCCGCGATCGCCGCCACGATCGGCGCCGCCGAGTCGGACGCCGGGAACGACAGCCACTGCCGCGGCCCCTCCACCCGTACCGGACGCGCCCCCGCCACCTCGATCGGCGGCAGCTCCCGCTCCAGGTCCACCACCAGCGTCCGCTCGCTCGCCCCCACCTCGTGGAGCCCGGCGAGCGAGCCGTCGTACATCAGCCGGCCGTGGTCGATGACCATCACCCGCTTGCAGAGCTGCTCGATGTCGGTCAGATCGTGGGTCGTGAGCAGCACGGTCGTCCCCCGCTCGGCGTTCAGGTCCCGCAGGAACCCGCGCACCTTCGCCTTCGACACGACGTCGAGACCGATCGTCGGCTCGTCGAGATAGAGCACCTCCGGCTCGTGCAGCAGCGCAGCCGCGATGTCGCCGCGCATCCGCTGCCCGAGCGACAGCTGCCGCACGGGCACGTTCAGCAGCTCGCCGAGGTCCAGCAGTTCCACGCACCGGTCGAGATTCTCGCGGTAGCGCGCGTCGGGGATCCGGTACATGCGGTGGACCAGGCGGTACGAGTCGACGAGCGGCAGGTCCCACCAGAGCGTGGTGCGCTGGCCGAACACGACGCCGATGCGCCGCGCCAGCCGTGTCCGCTCGCGCGACGGGTCGATCCCGGCGACGCGCAGCCGCCCGCCGCTGGGCGTCAGAATGCCCGTCAGCATCTTGATGGTGGTGGACTTTCCCGCGCCGTTCGGGCCGATGTAGCCGACCATCTCGCCGCGCGGCACACGGAAGCTGATCCCGTCCACCGCGCGCACCTGGGTGCGCTCGCGGCGCAGCAGGCCGGTCCTGCGGCGTACGTCGAAGACCTTCTCGACGCCGTCCAGCTCGATGAAGTCATCGGTGAAGTCGTCGATGGAGTTTCCGGTGACGTTGCCGGTGACTTTGCCGGTGATGTCCATGACGCCTCAGCTTCCCGTGCTCCGGTACGAACGAAGGCCCACGCGCCACGCCAGCCCGGCGAGTCCGCAGCACACCGCCGCGACGAGCGGCGACGCGAAGGCCGCCCACCGGGGCAGGTCCAGTGGATAGGGCCGCCCCAGGACGTACAGCACGGGCAGCCAGTTGACGAAGGCCAGCGGTACGACGAACGTCACGCCCCGCACCAGGTCCTTCGCGAAGATCGTCGGCGGGTACTGGAGGAGCGTGTTCCCGCCGTACGTGAAGGAGTTCTGCACCTCGGCGGCGTCCTGGGCGACGAACTGGAACGCCGCGCCCGCGACGAACAGCGCCGCGAAGATCGCCGCCCCGCTCAGCACCGACATCGGGACCATCGCGACCCGCAGCGGCGTCCACGCGATGTCCAGCGCGAAGAGGGCGTAGCCGAGGACGAACAGCCCCTGGGTGATCCGGCCGAGGCGACGCAGCGCGAAACGGTCCGCCGCCACCTGGGCGAGGACCGGGACCGGCCGCACCAGCAGGGTGTCCAGGGTGCCGTCGCGCACCCGCCGCCCCAGCTTGTCCATCGACCCCATCAGCAGATCGGTCAGGCCGAAGGCGGTGCCCGACACCCCGTACAGCAGCGCGATCTCGGGCAGGGTATACCCGCCGAGCGCTTCCGTGTGGGCGAACATCAGCAGGATCACGACGAAGTCGGCCGCCGTCCCGGCGAAGTTCCCGAACGCGGTGATGGCGAAGGACGCCCGGTACGTCATCGTCGAGCGCATCCACATCATGGCGATGAGCCCGTACGCGCGCAGCCCGTCAACCACCCTGCACCACCACCCTCCTCGTCGCGACCGACTGCAGCAACCGCCCGGCGCCCAGCAGTGCCACGGCCCATCCGGCCTGGAAGGCGTACGCCCCGACCAGCCCCCATCCCGTGTGCTTGCCGAGGAAGACGTCCGCCGGCACCTGGAGCAGGGACGACCACGGCAGGACGAGCGCCAGCTCCCCGAGCAGGCCGGGGAAGAGGGTGAGCGGAAGCAGCATCCCGGAGAAGAAGAGCCCGGCCAGCATGCTGACCTGCTGGGCGCCCGCGCCGTCCAGCAGCCAGAACGCGGACAGCGCCACCAGGTAGCGGAGCGCGAAGCTCACGACGGTGCCGAGTGCCACCGCGAGCAGAAAGGCCAGCCACGTCAGCGCGTCGGGCGGCAGCGCGAGGTCGAAGGCGAGCGCCCCGAACAGCATCGGCACGATGCCACGGCCGGCCAGATGAAAGCTGGCCCGCCCCAAGTCGGCCGCGAGCCACCACAGTTGGAGGTCGGCGGGGCGGTAGAGGTCGATGGCGATGTCGCCCGTACGGATGCGCTCGGCGAGCTCGTCCTCGAAGCCGCCGCCCATCATGGCGCACGTCATCAGCAGGGCCTGGCCGAGCCACACATAGGTCAGCGCCTGGGACAGGTCGTAACCCCCGAGCTGCGGACGTTCATCCCAGAGGGCGATATAGGTGTACGCCACGATGAAGCCGAAGACGGTATTGGTGAACACCCCTGCCGCCGTTGCCACCCGGTACGTCGCATAGCGCCGGAACCCACCGGCCAGGACGACCGCGTAGAGCCGCACCGCAGCCTCCCTTCCGCGATCGCCGCCGTCGGCACCCGTGGGGCGCCCATCGGCACCTGTCGCCACCCACCGGCACCGAAGCGCACGACCTTAGTCCAGCGGGATCGGCCACGCGACCGTATTCCTTCCGGGGGTCCGGGGGTTAGAAGGGCGAGAAGTGCAGTATGGGCACACCAAGCCAATCGCCCGATATGACAGCGTCTGTGACAACGGGGCCGAGGAGTCTCCACCGACATGAGCGACGAGCAGCCACAGCAGCCACCGCAGCGAGGCTGGGAACCCCGGGACCTGACGATCGACGGTCACACGGCCCGGTACACACCCGGGGACTACCGCAGGCCGCCCCAACCCCACGCCCACCCCCTCCCCCGCCCCCGGCGCCGCGGCCTGCGCCGCCTCGTGCCCACGTGGCGGACGCTGCTCGGTACGTTCCTGATCGTCGCGCTCGTCCTCATGGGCGGCTTCGTCGCGGGCTACATGCTCGTCCACATCCCGCCGGCCAACGCCACCGCCACCGCCCAGTCCAACGTCTACTTCTACAAGGACGGCACCCAGATCGTCCGCGACGGCGAGGTCAACCGCGAGAACGTCGATCTCGCGCAGGTCCCGAGCAGCGTCCAGCACGCCGTACTCGCCGCCGAGGACCGGGACTTCTACTCCGAGCGGGCCGTCGACCCCCTCGCGATGGTCCGCGCCGGCTGGAACACCCTCACCGGCAAGGGCAAGCAGTCCGGCTCCACCATCACCCAGCAGTACGTCAAGAACTACTACCTGGTCCAGGAACAGACCATCACCCGCAAGGTGAAGGAGTTCTTCATCGCGATCAAGCTCGACCGCGAGGCGAGCAAGAGCGAGATCCTCGAGGGCTACCTCAACACCAGCTACTTCGGGCGCAACGCCTACGGCGTCCAGGCCGCGGCACTGGCCTACTACGGCAAGGACGTCGGGGAGCTCAGCACGGCCGAGGGCGCATATCTCGCCTCGCTGCTCAACGCCCCCAGCGCGTACGACGTCACCACGCACCCCGAGAACATGGGGGCCGCGCTCGCCCGCTGGAACTACGTGCTCGACGGGATGGTCGAGCGGCAGTGGCTCGGCGCCACGGAGCGCGCCAGGACGACCTTCCCGATGCCGCAGACCGCACGCCCCGCGACCGGTCTCTCCGGCCAGCGCGGCTACATCGTCCAGGCCGTCGAGGACTACCTCACCGGCAACGGAATCATCGACGACAACACCCTGGCGCGCGGCGGCTACCGCATCACCACCACGCTGGAGAAGCCCAAGCAGGACGCCTTCGTCGAGGCGGTCGACGACCACGTCATGTCCAAGCGCGCCACGAGCCGCCCCCAGGACCGCAACGTCCGCGTCGGCGGCGCCGCGATCGACCCGGCCAGCGGCAAGGTCGTCGCGATGTACGGCGGCATCGACTACACCAAACAGTTCGTCAACAACGCCACCCGGCGCGACTACCAGGTCGGCTCCACCTTCAAGCCGTTCGTCTTCGCCGCCGCCGTCGAGCACGGCTCGCACACCCAGGACGGCCGCCGCATCACCCCCCACACCGTCTACGACGGCACCGACCAGCGCGAGGTGTACGGCGCGCACGGCCCCACCGGCTACGCCCCCGAGAACGAGGACAACCGCTCGTACGGTCCCATCACCGTCCGCCACGCCACCGACCGCTCGGTCAACGCCGTGTACGCGCAGATGGCGCAGGACGTCGGCCCGGGGAAGGTCAAGGAGACCGCCATCGCCCTCGGCATCCCCTCGAACACCCCCGACCTGAACGCGTCCCCGTCCATCGCGCTCGGCGTCGCCACCGCGAGCGTCCTCGACATGGCGGAGGCTTACGCGACCCTCGCCAACCACGGCAGGCGCGGCGCGTACACGCTCGTCGAGAGCATCACCAAGGGCAGCGAGGAGATCGAACTGCCCGGCGCGCCGATCCGGCAGGTCGTCAGCCGGGAGGCGGCCGACACGACGACGTCGATGCTGCAGAGCGTGGTCGAGGGGGGCACGGGCACCGCGGCGCAGTCCGCGGGCCGGCCGGCGGCCGGGAAGACGGGCACGGCGGAGGAGGACAAGGCGGCCTGGTTCGCGGGCTACACACCCGAGCTGGCGACGGTCGTCGCGGTGATGGGCCAGGACCCCGACACGGCGGAGCAGAAACCGCTGTACGGGGCGCTCGGGGACACCCGGATCAACGGGGGCGGGCGGCCCGCGGCGATCTGGGGGCAGTTCACGGCGGCCGCGCTGAAGGGGGGCGGGGCGAAGGACTTCGACCTGGTGCTGGAGGAGGGCGCCGGCGAGGAACTGCCTCCGGCGCACGAGTCGTCGTGGCCGGACGCGTCGGAGTCGCCCGGCGACGAGGACGACGACGACACTCCGGCGGGCGCCGAGGGGCGCACGGACGGACCGACGCCGAGCCCGTCGGGCTCCGGTCCGGCGACCGGGTCGCCCACGGGTGGCCCCGTCAGGGGCGGTCTTGAGGAGGCCGACCCCTGGCGCGGCCCCGACACGGACCGGCCCGGCACCACGGACCCGGCCCCCACCCACAACCCGCGCAGCCCGGAGGACGACGACCTGAGCGTCTTCCCGCGCCGCCTGTGAGGGGTCTCCCCCAAAGGCGCCTCCGCCGATGCCACCGGCAACCCGGCGAGCCGGCGCGCCGGACGTCGCCGGCCGGGCCGGCAGTCGCCCCCCGCACGCACGCGGATCTGCCGGGAGAGCACCGGCCGCGTGACGTGCAGCCGCTCCGGCGGCCCCGGCCGAAGTGCAACTCCTCGGCCACGGCCACGAAGTAGCGCAGCTTGCGCAGGTCGGCATCCACGGCATCTCCCCACGGTAGGGACGCTGCGGCACTGCGGCACTGGGTACTAGTGTCCTGCGCCAGAAATGACGAGACTAAGTGTGTAGGCTGTTTTCATGGTGTCTCGGGGTCCTCGTGCTGTTGAAGTCGTGCTGTCTGCCGAGGAGCGGGCGGAGCTGGCGCATTGGGT
>NZ_JBHWKX010000040.1:32323-67262 GCF_042730885.1 Streptomyces sp. NPDC059909 | reverse complement strand
CCGTTCGGGCCGAGCAGGGAGAAGACGGTGCCCTGCGGCACCGACAGGTCGATGCCGTCGAGGACCGTCTTGTCCCCGTAGGCCTTGCGCAGCCCCTTGGCCGCGATGGCGATCGAGTGCGATGTCGTTGTCGTCATGCCGCAGAGGTTGCGGCAGGGCGCATTCAGCGCGGTTTCACAATGGTTTCAGTGCCCTGAAACCAGGGTTGCCTCGGGTAGCTGTGGTGCGCCGGCCCTCCGCGAGGAGTTCGCGGAGTTCGTGCACCGCCTCCCGGAGCCTGGCCGCGAAGGCGTGCGTGCCGTCTGCCACCGCGAGCGGGATGGACACGGCTCCGCAGGCTATTCATGGCGGCTGCTGTGGTGTCGGCCGCGCGGTGAAGCGGCACTGCCGGGGGCGGAGCGTGTCGTCGGACAGGCGCGCGATGGCGTGTGACAAGTGGTGACCGCGTGACGCCGAGGCCGGCAGGCGTGTCGCGGGCAGGGGGCGCGCCCTTCAGCCGCCTCCGCGCCGCCGACGGCGCGATCTGCGTCGCCTGGCCGGTCGCCTGAGGCGCGGTCGCTGAGCCGTCAGCACCCCGGACGGCGCCGCCCGCGCAAGCCCTTCGGCAGGACTCCACGGACGCCGTCGTCAGCGCAGCTCCCGTACGTAGCTCATCCCCGGGCGGCCGCACAGCACGATCTCGCCGGCCGGCACGAATCCCGTACGGGCCAGCACGGCCCGCGATGCGGCGTTGTCGAGCGTCGTCACGGCCCGGAGCGAGGTCAGCCCGTACTCCGCGGCCGCGAGGACGCACACCTGGCGGACCGCGCTCGTCGCCAGGCCCTGGCCCGCGGCCTTTTCGGCGATGCGGTACCCGAGTTCGGCGGCATCGTCCGCCACGTCGATCAGGTTGACCCGCCCCAGGACGTCGCCGCCGCTGCCCACCAGGACGTGGAAGAAGTGCAGTCCGGCGGCCTGTTCGGCGAGCAGGTCACTGTGGCGGGCGTCGAATTCGGTGAAGTAGTCGTCGCCGCGGTCCGGGATCGACGCGGCGAAGTAGGCCCGATTCTCCTGCTCGAACGCGAGCAGGGCAGGGGCGTGGTCGAGGCGGAGGCGCTGGAGTTCGGGCATGGGAGAACGGTACGCATCAGCGGAAGGCCTCGGCGTTGCGCACCGCCCACTCGGCGAACGTACGGGCCCGCCGGCCCAGGACCTGCTCCACGTCCGGGCTCACCCGCGCCTCGGCCGGGGTCGGTTCGCCCAGGACGGAGAGGGTGCCGTCCACCACCGGCTCGGGCATGAACCGGAGCATGGCCGAGCGGGCCTCGGCGCGGGTGAGTTCGGCGAAGCGGACCGGTGAGCCCAGCGCGTCGCCGATGGCCCGGGCCTGTTCGCGCGGGGAAACCGGTGCCGGGCCGGTGAGTTCGTACGTGCGGCCCGCATGACGCCCGTCGCGCAGCGCCGCGGCCGCGACCTCGGCGATGTCGGCCGGGTCGACGACGGGCAGGGCGATGTCGCCGAAGGGCGCGGCGACCGCACGCCGGGAACGGACCGACTCCGCCCACATGTACGCGTTGGAGGCGAAGCCGCCCGGCCGCAGGACGGTCCAGTCCGGGCCCGACTGCCGGACGGCGTCCTCGAATGCACGGAGGTGGGCGTGGGATGGGGCGTCGGGCCGGGTCCCGGTGATCTGCGACGACTGCAGGACGACCCGTCGGACGCCGGCGGCCTTGGCGACGTCGAGGAGGGCGCGGGGATCCAGCCCCTCGCCGCCCCCGGCGACGAGCAGGTAGAGCGCGTCGGCCCCGTCGAGCACGGGCGCGAGGCTCTCGGGTACGGCCAGGTCGGCCTGCTCATGCCGTACGCCGTTCTGCGTCTCCGCGCGCCGTCTCGACACCGCCGTCACCTGCTCGCCGGCCGCGGCGAGTGCCTGGACGAGCGGGCGTCCGACGTTCGCGGTGGCTCCGGTCACCACGATCATGATTCAGCTCCGTTCAAGGGTTCTCTGTGCTTGCCGGCACCATCCTGGAAGCTGAAGTGGCCATCTTCTGGCCACTTTCCGGAGCAGAATGAATCGGTATGAGAGCCGACCGGCTGCTGGCGACGCTGCTGTTCCTGCAGACACGCGGACGCGTGACCGTGGCGGAGGTCGCCGCGGAGCTCGAAGTGTCCGTGCGCACCGCGCGCCGCGATCTCGAGGCACTGGCGACCGCCGGTGTCCCCGTCTACTCGCAGCGCGGGCGCGGCGGCGGCTGGTCGCTGGTCGGTGGTGCCCGGACCGATCTCACCGGGCTGACCGCCGCCGAGATCCGCGAGCTGTTCCTGGTGGCGGGGCCTCTGTCGACGACGCCCGAGTCGCGGACCGTCCTGCGCAAGCTGGTGCGGGCCCTGCCGGCCACGCTGCGCTCCGGCGCCGAGGCCGCCGCGGGGGCCGGTGTCACCGACGACACCGACTGGTCGCGCTCCCCCGTCACGGCCGCGACGCCCCAGCTCGACGCGCTACGGCACGCGGTGGTGGACGGCACGCAGGTCCGGCTCGGGTACGGCGGTCGCAGCAGGCCCCCGGGCGAGCGGACGGTGCACCCGCTCGGCCTCGCCTCCAAGGCCGGTGTGCCGTATCTGGTCGCGGACACCGACCGCGGGCTGCGGACGTTCCGGCTCAGCCGCATCACGTCCGTGGAGGCGACGGGCGATCCCGTCGTACGCCCGGACGGCTTCGACCTCGCCACCGCCTGGCGCTCGCTCGCCGCGCGCATGGAGGACCGCATGCTCGCGGCGACCGTGCGGGCCCGGGCGGAGCGTGGTGCCGAGGCCGTACTGGAGGGGCTGTTCGGCGGCCGGATGCGGATCGTCGGCGCGGCGACGCCGGCGGACGAAAACGGATGGCTCGAGGTCGAGATCGACGGGCCTTCGCCGGAGGTCGTGGCGGCGCAGCTGGCCGGTCTCGGTGCGCGCGTCGAGGTCCTGGAGCCGCCGGCGGCCCGCGAACGGCTCGCCCGGCTGGCGGCCGAGCTCGCCGCCACGTACGGGCCGCCGACGCGCCCCGCGGACGAGCCCGCCGCGATGAACCCTGCCGCGAAATCCTGAAGGCCGCATGTGTCGATCCGGGCCGGGGCCGTTCGTGTAGAGGGTGACCGTCATCAAGGAGGAACACCATGAAGCAGTATCTGCTCAGCATCTACCAGCCCGACGGCCCCCCTCCCCCGCCCGAGTTCCTTGAGCCGGTCATGCGGAATCTCGAGGCCCTGAACGCCGAGATCAGGGCGGCCGGCGCCTGGGTGTTCGCGGGCGGCCTGCACCCGCCGAGCACCGCCACGGTGCTGCGGCTGAAGGACGACGAGGTGCTGATGACCGACGGCCCGTTCGTCGAGGGCAAGGAACACATCGGCGGGTTCACGGTCATCCAGGCACCCGATCTCGACGCCGCGCTCGCATGGGGCCGCAAGTACGCCCGCGTGCTCTCCCCCCTGTCGATCGAGGTCCGGCCGATGGAGCACGGAACCTTTGCCTGAGGTGACGCCGTCGGCGGTGGAGCGCGTGTTCCGGGAGGAGTGCGGGCGCGCCGTCGCCGTCCTGGTCCGCGCCTTCGGTGACATCGACGTCGCCGAGGAAGCGGTCCAGGACGCGTTCACCACCGCGGTCGAGCGGTGGCCCGCGGCCGGGCTGCCGCCGAGCCCGGCCGGCTGGATCATCACCACCGCCCGCAACCGGGCGATCGACCGCCTCCGCCGCGAGGCGTCCCGCGAGGACCGGCACACCGAGGCCGCCGCCCTGCTGTACGCCCCCGGCGAACCGGTCGAGGAGGGCCCCGTGCACGACGACAGGCTCCGCCTGATCTTCACCTGCTGCCACCCCGCACTCGCCCCCGCCGCCCGGGTCGCCCTGACGCTCCGTCTGCTCGGCGGGCTCAGCACCGCGGAGATCGCCCACGCCTTCCTCGTGAGCGAGCCGACGATGGCCCAGCGGCTGGTCCGCGCCAAGGGCAAGATCCGCGACGCACGGATTCCCTACCGGGTCCCCGCCGACGCCGACCTCCCGGACCGCGTCCGGGCCGTGCTGGCCGTCGTCTACCTCGTCTTCAACGAGGGGTACGCCGCGAGTTCGGGCGAGCGGCTCGTCCGCGAGGACCTGTGCGCGGAGGCCATCCGCCTCGGCCGGCTGCTGTCGGAGCTCATGCCCGACGAGCCCGAGGTCATGGGCCTGCTCGCCCTGATGCTGCTCGTCGAGTCGCGCCGGGCGACGCGCACGACGCCGGACGGTGGCCTCGTACTGCTGGCGGACCAGGACCGGGGCCGCTGGGACCGCGGCCTGATCGACGAGGGCCAGGCACTCGTGCGGCAGTGCCTGCGCCGCGGCCGGCCCGGCCCGTATCAGATCCAGGCGGCGATCAACGCCGTCCACAGCGACGCCCCGACCGCGGCCGCGACCGACTGGTCGCAGATCCTGCGGCTGTACGACCAGCTGTACGCGATCGCCCCGAGCCCGGTCGTCGCGCTCAACCGCACGGTGGCGGTGGCCGAGGTCGAGGGCCCGGAGGCGGCGCTCGCCCTCGTGGAGGGCCTCGGCGACGCCGGGCTCGACGGCTACCACGTCTTCCACGCCGTACGGGCCGATCTGCTGCGCCGCCTGGGCCGCAAGGGCGAGGCTGCCGAGGCGTACGAGGCGGCGAGTGCCCGCACGAAGAACGCGGCCGAGCGGGACTTCCTGCGGCGGCGCAGCCGCGAAGCGCTCATCCCCTGATGTGCGGCTGCGTGCGCGCGCGCAGGAGTGCGCATGAGTGCGCATGAGTGCCGGGTGCCGGGCGCCGGCCGCCCGGCATGCGAACAGAAGGGCGACGAGAAAGTCCACTTTCGAATAATCCGCCACGGATTCATCTTGTTACGCTGGCACGCATGACCGCGATGACTCCCACCCGAACCGCCCCCGACCTGTCCTTTCTCCTCGACCACACCAGCCATGTGCTGCGCACCCGGATGGCCGCCGCACTGGGCGAGATCGGCCTGACCGCGCGGATGCACTGCGTGCTCGCGCACGCCCTGGAGGGGGAGCGGACCCAGGCGCAGCTCGCAGAGATCGGCGACATGGACAAGACCACGATGGTCGTGACGGTGGACGCACTGGAGGAGGCCGGGCTGGCCGAGCGGAGGCCGTCGAGCCTGGACCGGCGGGCGCGGATCATCGCGGTGACCGAGGAGGGGGCGCGAGTCGCGGAGAAGAGCCAGAAGATCGTGGACCGCGTCCACGCACAGGCCCTGGGAACGCTCGCGGACGATGACAGAGAGACCCTGCTGAGGGCCCTGAATCAGCTGGTCAGCGATGGTCTGGCCACTCCGGCCGAGAGTCCGCGGCCGGCCCGGCGGGCCAGGCAGCGCGGGAAGTAGGACCTCGCCCGGGCATCTCTCCGGCCCATCCTTCATGCCGATCCGAGAAAGATAGTCTGCAACAAAACCATCTGCTACGGTCTCTCTGTCGACCCTTCCGACGGCCCGACAGGAGACAGCCATGTCCACCAGCTCCGCAGCCGCGCCCGCCCCCGACGCACGCGCCCCGTCCGCCCCGCCGGAAGCCTTGGACGCACCCGCCCCGCCGGAAGCCTTGGACGCACCCGCCCCGCCGGAAGCCTTGAACGCGTCCGCCCCGCCGAACCCGTCGCGCTGGCTCGCCCTCGGCGTCATCGCCACCGCCATGCTGATGACGATCCTCGACGGCAGCATCGTCACGGTCGCCATGCCGGCCGTCCAGGACGACCTGGGCTTCTCCCCCGCCGGCCTCAGCTGGGTCGTCAACGCCTACCTCATCGCCTTCGGCGGACTGCTGCTCCTCGCCGGCCGGCTCGGCGATCTGCTCGGCCGGAAGCGGATGTTCCTGGCCGGGACCGCCGTGTTCACCACGGCCTCGCTCGTGGCCGGCCTCGCGACCGGCCCCGGAGTGCTGATCGCCGCCCGCTTCCTCCAGGGCGTCGGCAGCGCGCTCGCCTCGGCCGTCGGCCTCGGCATCCTCGTCACGCTCTTCACGGAGCCCAGGGAACGCGCGAAGGCCATCGCCGTGTTCAGCTTCACCGGCGCAGCCGGCGCATCGCTCGGCCAGGTGCTCGGTGGCGTGCTCACCGATGCGCTGGACTGGCACTGGATCTTCTTCATCAACCTGCCCATCGGCCTCGCGGCACTCGCCGTCGCCGTACCCGTCCTGCCCGCCGACCGCACCAAGGGCCCCCGCCCCACGGGCCTCGCGGGCCTCACGGCAGGCTCCGATGCCATCGGCGCGTTCCTCGTCACCGCCGGGCTGATGCTCGGGATCTACACCGTCGTCAAGGTCGAGGCGTACGGCTGGACCTCGCCGCACACGCTCGGCCTCGGCGCCCTCGCCCTCGTCCTGCTCGCCGCGTTCGTCGCCCGCCAGGCCACGGCCCGCACCCCGCTCATGCCGCTGCGGATCCTCCGCCCACGCAACGTCCTCGGGGCGAACCTGGTCCAGATGCTGATGGTGGCCGCCCTGTTCTCGTTCCAGATCCTCGTCGCCCTCTATTTGCAGCGGGTCCGCGGCTACGGCGCCCTCGGGACCGGTCTCGCCATGCTCCCGGCGGCCGTCGTCATCGGAGCGGTGTCCCTCGGCGTCTCCGCCCGGCTCATCGCCCGCTTCGGCGAGCGGACCGTCCTGCTGGCGGGGCTGCTGCTCCTGGGCGCGCTCCTCGGGCTGCTGACCCGGCTCCCCGTGCACGCCGACTACGCGCTCGACCTGTTCCCCCTCATGCTGCTGGCCGCCGGGTTCGGGCTCGCGCTGCCCGCGCTGACCTCGCTCGGGATGTCCGGTGCGAGCGAGGAGGACGCGGGGCTCGCCTCGGGGGTGTTCAACACGACCGCGCAGATCGGCATGGCCCTGGGCGTCGCGGTCCTCTCCACGCTGGCGGCCTCCCGCACCGAGAGCCTGGAGTCGTACGGTCACAGCCAGGCCGAGGCGCTGACCAGCGGTTACCACCTGGCCTTCGCCGTCGGCGCGGGGCTCATCGGCGCCGCCTTCGTGGTCGCGCTCACCCTGCTCCGCGGGTCTCCGCGGCCGGCGCGCTCCTTTCGGCCGGCCGCGCGTGTCGAGAAGGCCGGCTCCTGATCGACGCGTTGGGTGAGAGCACGGCACACAACACCCCTGTGGGGAGAGACCATGACGACGAACGTGACAGTGACCGCTGACCTGATGATGTCGGTCGACGGCTGCATCGCCGGACCCAACGCCGGCATCGGCAACCCCGGCGGCGACGGCGGACTGCGGTTGCACGAGTGGATCGCCGGACTCGCCAGCTGGCGGGAGCGCCAGGGCCTGACCGGCGGCGAGCACAACCGCGACTCGGAGATCGTCGGCGAGTGGTTCGACGCGACGGGCGCGGTGGTGATGGGCCGGACGATGTTCGACACCGGGGAGGAGCCGTGGGGCGACGACCCGCCCTTCCGGGCCCCGGTGTTCGTCCTGACCCACCGCCCACGACAGCCCGAGGTCAAGCGGGGCGGCACCAGCTACACCTTCGTCACCGACGGCATCCACAGCGCTCTGGAACAGGCCAGGGCCGCGTCCGGCGGCCGCAACGTCGACATCGCGGGCGGCGCGGACACGGTCCAGCAGTTCCTGAGGGTCGGGCTGATCGACGAGATCCAGCTCCATGTGCTTCCGGTGCTGTTCGGTGAAGGGCTGCGGCTGTTCGACAGGCTGGGCCTGCTGCACCAGGAGCTCGAACCCCTCCGCGTGGTGCACACCCCCAATGCCACGCACCTCAAGTACCGCATCACCAGGAAGGCTTGACCTCAACCAAGGTTGAGGTTCCAGACTTCCACGCAGGACGGCTCGACGAACAGCTGCGGAGAGGTGTGGACAGCATGCGCGTGGCACAGGTGATCGACTTCGGCGGTCCCGACGTACTGGTCCCGGCAGAGGTGCCGGATCCGGAGGCGGGCCCGGGCCAGGTGGTCGTGGACGTCGCCGCGGTCGACACGATCTTCGTGGAGACGCAGATACGGTCGGGCTGGGGCCGGGACTACTTCCCGGTGCGGCCGCCGTACGTGCCCGGGGGCGGCATCGCCGGCACGGTACGGTCCGTCGGGCCCGGCGTGGACGAGTCGTGGCGGGGACGCCGCGTCGTCGCGGCCATCGGTTTCACCGGAGGCTACGCGGAACGGGCCGTCGCGGCGGCGGAGTCCCTGGCGCCCGTACCGGACGGACTGCCCTTCACGGACGCGGCCGCCCTGGTCCACGACGGCGTCACCGCGACCGTGCTCCTCGACGCGACGGAGCCCGAGCCGGGCGAACGCGTGCTGATCACCGGCGCCTCGGGCGGCATGGGCACGCTCCTGGTCCAGCTGGCCAAGGCGCGGGGCGCGTACGTCGTCGGCGTCGCCCGGGGCGAGCGGAAGACCGCGCTCGTACGGGAACTCGGCGCCGACGCCGTCGTGGACGCGGCCGCACCGGGCCGGCCGGAGCGGGCCCGCGAGGCCCTCGGCGGCGCGGGCGCCGATGTCGTCCTCGACGGGGTGGGCGGCGACCTGGGCCTCGCCGCCTTCGCCCTCACCGCCGACGGCGGCCGCTTCTCGGCCCACGGCGCCCCGACGGGCGGCTTCACCGCCGTGGACCCGCGCGAGGCCGAGCACCGCGGTGTGCGCCTGCTGGGCATCGCCGACCTCCAGCTCTCGCCCCCGGTCCACGCCGAACTGGCCACCCGCGTCCTGGCCGCCGCGGCCTCGGGCACCCTCCGCCCGGTGATCGGCGCCGCCTTCCCGCTCGACCGGGCCTCGGAGGCCCACGCGGCTATCGAGTCGCGGCGGCTGCTGGGCAAGGTGGTGCTCACGGTCTGACACCCGACGCGGTCCGGTCCGCCCGCACGCCGGCTGTTCCCCGGGCCCGGGCGCGAGGAGCGGTTGGTGTGCCGTTCAGGGCGCGGACGACGTGAGCGTTCCGGGAGCACGGCGGTTGCCGTGCCACCACAGCAGGAGATCCCTGATCGTCTCCTCGTCCGGTCCTTCGGGCAGTTCCAGCGGCCTGCGCGCGGCGTCGAGGGCCCGTGCCACCGCGGCGACGGCCCGGTCCAGATCCTCCTGGGCGACCACGGCGCCCTGTACTCCCAGCGACCGCGCCGCCCGCATCACGTCGGGGTAGACGGACTGGCCCCGTTCGAAGTCGAGAAAGTGCGGCAGGTCGCTCTCCAGTCCCTTGGAGGCACCCGGCCGGACCTCGTCCACCGCGCCGGCCCAGGCCTCGGTGACCTCGTCCACCTGATCGTCCGGGTACCGCATCCGTACGACATGGGTGGCGAGTTCATGCAGGGGATCGCCGTAGGTGGCCAGCTCCCAGTCGACCTGGACCAGGCTCGCGTCGGGGCCGTCGGAAACGATCACGTTGTCGCGGTGGAGATCGGTGTGGAGCAGTCCGAACGGCCTGAGCGACATGCTGGGTATCCGCTCCGCGTAATGCGCCATGGCGTCCTCCGCGACCCCCAGCCGCCGGAACAGTTCGCCGAATTCGGCCAGGTTGGGGCGGCGCACCTGTGCGTCCGTGCGGTGGGCGAGAGCACGCAGGAAGGACTGACCGTCCTCCGTCCAGCGGTCCGGCAGCGGCGGCAGCCCCGCCCGGTCGACGACGACCGTCCGGGCCAGCACGTCGGCCAGCGCCCGCACCGCATCCGCGTCGACCCGGGAGTCCCCGGCGCACCTCCGCGAGAGCACGCTCCCTTCGACGAAGGTGTGCACGGCCACGCCGTCCCGGGCGGCCAGCGGCTCCGGTATGCCCACCAGGCTGCGCCGCACCGCGTGCAGTATCCGGGACTCGTCCCGCCACGTCCTGACGACCACGGGCAGCGCATCCGGCACCGGGATCCGTACGACCACCTGGGTTCCGGGTTCACGGCCCACACGGGCCGCCATGGCATCGGTCAGGCGGACCCGGTAGTTCCTGTGGTGGTGCCCGGACGACATCCGACCGTGCCGTACGGCGTGCCGGACGAACTCGTCGAAGGTGTCTCCCACGGAGCCACTCCCGGTCACTAGCACGAAGGAGCCGTCAGTCAGTCACCTTACGGGAGCGGGCGGTTGAGCAGGCTTTCACTCCGCGAGCAGCCGCCACTGCGAGTCGAACCAGGCCTGAGCGGCATCGACGAAGAGCGAGCCCTGCGACTCGGGATCGTCGTCCTTCACGAAGTGGAACATCGTCGCCCCGAGACCCACGACATCGAGGATGGTCTCCTCCTGCCCCCCGGCCAGTGTCACCTGCCGCTCGATCAGTTCGTAGAACCCGTGCAGCGCCTCGACCCCGTTCAGGAGGTACAGCTTGGTGTTGGGCGTCAGCGGGGCATGCTTGATCTCCACCGAGACCTCCGGCACGTACCCGTCCCTCAGCGTCTCCAGGGCCGCCCGGAGCGACTCCGTATGACGGCGGCTGATCTCGTTGAGCCGCTCGAGGGGACGGGGGTCGTCGGGCCGCTGCTGGTTCCTCGGGTACGCGAGGCGGGAGGTCTCCGCGGGGAGCAGCAGACGCAGGGCGATGCGGCGGGGCTTGATCTCCTCGTTGATCACCCGCTCCGCCTGGAGCCTTATGTGCGCGTCGAGCGACTCCGAGGTGAGGGTGAAGACGTCGAGCGTGACCTCGGGTGCGTTGAACGCCGCGGCGACCAGCGGGCCCAGGGTGATACGCCGCCCGATGTGAGCTCCGTTGCCGACCGGGGAGTGGACCTGCTGGGTCTTCCTCACCACCGAGCCGCTGCCCTGACGAGATTCGATCCAGCCTTCGTCGGCCAGGTCCTTCAGGACACGCTGAATCGTGTCCCGGGAGACGCCGAACTGCTTGGCGAGGTCGCGCTGGGCCGGCAGCCGGACGCCCCGCTCGTACGTGCCGTCGGTCATGGCGGTGCGCAGCGCGCCCGCCACGCGCTGGAACTCCCTGCCGCCGCCGTCGCCGGAGCTTTGCTCGCCTTCCACATGACGACCATACAGCTTTCCGGTGACGGGCACACCACTTTCAGGCATGCCGTCAACTCCCTTGCGCAAATGGTTAGTTGATCAGTCAGGCCGGGGATTCTGAAAGTAGTCAACCAGTCCAATTGGCAGGAAGATCTCCGGCCGGAGATCCGTCAACCAGGCCACTCGGGGGAGTGATCGATATGGAACTGCTGGTCGTCCTTGCCGCCGCCTTCACGTTGGGCCTGGAGCGGTTCATCGAAGGGCGCTACGGAACCGCGGGCCTGATCGGCTTCTCGCTGGTCGCCTTCGGCATCAAGGCCAAGCACGTCGGCTGCATCTCCGTGGGAGCGGTCATCCTGGCCATGCTGATGTTCCCTCAGCAATGACGGCCGCTCAGCAGGGAGAGCAGCGGCTTCAGCGAAGGCACGACCGCCGTTGCCCCTGCACGGCTGAGGCGCTCGCCACGGCGGGCGTCGCGGCCGTACCCGATGAACGCGACGCCCGCCTTCTCCGCCGCCCACAGATCCGACGGCGTGTCCCCGATCATCAGCGCCTCTTCCGGGCGGCAACCGAGCGAGTCGAGCGCACGGTGCAGACAGTCCGGTTCCGGCTTGAGGAGCGAAGGGTCGGGGGTGCGCCCGTGGAGATGCGGACCGAAGCACCCGTCGATGCCGCGCGACTCCAGATAACGGACCACCGCGGACACCGAGTTGTTCGTCGCGACCGCGAGCGGGACGCCCGCGCCGGCCCAGGCGCGGACGAGCTCGTCCGCGTACCGGGTGGGAGCGGCATTGCCGGCCGCCTCCACCTCCTCCAGGGTGAGCTGCTCCTCAAGAGCGGTCACCACGTCGTCTCCGGGACAGCGGCGGCCCACCGCACGCAGGACGGCATGGGGATCGTCCAGCCGTCGCAGCTCCTCCGGCAGCGCATCCCCCTGCCCCCGGGCATCCAGCCAGTCGATCAGACGGGCGGCGACCGCAGGCGCCCGATGGCGGGCGAAGAGCCCGCAGATCGGCCCGTCGAAGTCGAAGAGGACGCTGCGGGCCCCGAGCACCAGTGCCGCGAGCGGCGAATCAGTGGTCACAAGTAGGTCGCTCCATGTCGGTCACGTCAGAGCACATCGAACCAGAGCCGCTGGGTCCCCGTCCCGGCCTCCGCGCACTGCCGCGCCGTTTCCTGGCAGGCGACCGCCTTCGACGGCATCACGAAGGTCCAGTACGGGAAGACTTCACGCCGGCCCCACGATCCCGGCGTCCACCGTCGGCCCTGACGGGGAATTCATGCTCCCGGAGGACCGGCTGCGTCCCAGTGGCCGGCCGTCAGCACATCGCGGAGCGACCTCACGACGACATCGGCGCGTGCGTCCCGCAGCTGGGCCGCCTTCCGCTCGTTGCGGGCGTACCCGATGAACCCCACCTTGGCGTCCGTCGCCGCCATCAGGTCACCTGCGGCGTCCCCGATCATCACCGCCTCCTCCGGCCCGGCGCCCATTCCCGCCAAGGCCCGGTTCACACAGTCGGGATGGGGCTTCAGAAGGACCGGTCGGCCCGTGCGCCCGTAGACATGCCCCGCGAAGTGGCCGTCGAGCCCGTGGGCACGCAGATAACGCTCCACGGCCGCGGGCGAGTTGTTGGTGGTCACGCCGACCTTCCGGCCCGCCAGGACGAGGGCTCGGACCAGCTCGTTCGCATAGGGCGTGGGGGTCGCCTCGTCGACAGCGCGCAGTTCGCCGTCGGTCAGTCGTTCCTCGATCTCCGCCACAAGAGGATCTCCGGGGGCGGCCCGGTCCACCGCGCTCAGCACCCTGTACGGGTCGTCGGAACGCTCTTCCTCCGGCGACAACAGACCGGAGGCACCACGTGTGTTCAGCAGATCCCTGAGCTCTTGGGCGACGGCCGACGCCGGATGCCCGGCGAACAGCCTGCACATGGGGCCGTCGAAGTCGAACAGCACACAGCGAGCACGGCCCAGGAGCTCCTGCAGATCGTCTGCCACAGTGGTCCATTCGTCGGAGGTCGCGACGCCCACTCCCAGTATGCGGCCCCCAGGACACCCCCTACGGGCGTCCGACGCGCCGCGCGGCCTCCAGCACCGGCTCCAGGGACTCCACGACCACGGTCGCGCCCGCCCGTCGCAGCCGTTCGGCACGGAACGGGTCGTTGCTGTATCCGAGGAAGCGGACGCCCGCCCCTCGGGCCGCGTGGAGATCCGAGGGGGTGTCGCCGATCATCAGGGAGGCCTCCGGGTCGGCGCCGAGAGAGGCCAGGGCGCGGTGGACACAGTCCGGGTCGGGCTTGAGGGGGCGGAGGTCGGTGGTGCGGCCGTGGATGTGGGGCACGAAGCATTCGCGCAGTCCACGGCCGGTGAGGTAGGCCTCGACCGCCCTCGGGGAGTGGTTCGTGGCGACGGCCAGGCCCACGCCGATCGCGCTCAGGGTGCGCATCAGCGGGTCGGCGTAGGCGGTGGGCCAGGCGGTCATGGTGGCCAGGAGTTCCGCGTCGGTGAGTTCCGCCTCCAGACGCTGCACCAGGTCGCCGCCCGGCTCGGCCCGGCTCACCGCCCGCAGTACGGCATGGGGGTCGCCACAGGCCCGTTCCTCGTCCGCCAGCAGCGCCCGGCTGCCGCGCTCCTCCAGCCACTCCACCAGGCTCTGTGCGACCTCGTGGAGGCGACTGCGGGCGAAGAGCCTGCAGATGGGCCCGTCGAAGTCGAAGAGCACGTGCTCGGCGCCGCCGATCAGATCGTCGAGCCGCTCGACCACGTGCGCCGCCTGTTCCGTGTGTGCCGCGTCGGTTGTCACCAAAAGAGTGTCCGGCTCGGGGCGACGGTGTTCCAGAGTGCGGCGGACCACTTCCTCAGAACATGTCCGGGCACCACGGCCGCCGCTGCGCGCGGAACACCGCGTCCGCCTGTGCCGCCGCGCCCGGGCTGTCCTCGTCGATCCGGCCCAGGGCGACCAGCCGCAGCACCGACTCGTCGCCGAGATACAGCGTCCCCAACTCCCGGATGCCCAGCGACAGATCGGCCGCCTCCGTCGTCGGCACGCACCACGCGCCCTCCGGTGTGGCGTCCAGCCGGAAGCGGCCGCCCGCCAGTCCCGCGTCGTCGTGCACATCGAGCACCAGGGAGCCCGATGCCGCGTACGTACGCGCCTGCAGCGCCCGTACGACATCCAGCAGCCGCACCCACAGGAAGTCCGCTTGCGTCACGATCCGTGCGGCGCGCGGGTCCGGGAGGAAGAGGGGGAGCAGGTCGTCGGGGGCCCGCCCGCCGGAGCGGACCGTCGTGATCCAGTCGATCGAGCAGACGTACTCCCACAGCGCACGCTCCGCGGCCGTCGTCACCGCGATCAGGCTCTGGACCTTCGCGATGTTCGCCGGCTGGTTGCCGTCGCTCCAGCGGGACTCCGCCGTGTAGGTGAGCAGTCCCTCGGCCTCGCCCGCCGGTGAGCGGTACACGGCGTAGTAGGGCTCCGAGTGCGGCTGGGACGGCAGCCGCACCGCCCCCGTGTTCACGTTCCACCAGTACGCGTCCCGGTCGACCGCGCCGTGCTGCCGGGCGCGGAATCGTTCATGCAGCTCCGGTCCGAGCTTGCGTACGTCCTCGGCGTCGGCCAGGTCCACCCGGCCCCCGTCCGCCGGGACCGACCACCGCGGGTCGAGGCCGCTGCGCGGGACGTCGATCTCCCATTCCGTGAGCCAGGCGGCGGGGCCGAAGCCGTACCGCCCGTAGATCCGGTGCTCGGCCGCGATCAGCGTGGAGACGGTGTCGCCGCGCTCCTTCGCCTCGCCCAGGTCCTCGGTGATCATCCGGCTGAGGACGCCCCGGCGGCGGTGCGTGGGGGCGACGGTGACCTGCGTGACGGCGTTCGCCGTGACGAAGGCGCCGCCGACCACCGTGAGCTGCTGGTCGAAGGAGCGGTACGTCCCCACGCACCGCCCGCCGTCGAAGGCGCCCCGCGTCCTCGAGAGGTCCATGTGCGCGAGGCGCTCGGCCGCCTCGGCCTCCCCGACGACCGGGGACATCAGAAAGCCGGTGAACATGGCCCGCAGCCAGCCAGGTCCCTCGGCCTCGGTGACGGTACGCACCTCAAGGTCCTCAAGGCTCATACCGTCCACGCTAGACACTTCCGCGCGGGAACGCCGTCCCCCGTCGCTGCGGGACGCGCCTCAGAACGCCGCGCGGATCTCCCCGACCGGCCGTCCGCCGCCCAGCAGCCGCGCCTCGGCCAGGCGGGCCAGCACCGGGTCGGTCACTCCCATGCGCTCCAGGCAGCGGGCCAGCACCGGCCCCAGCGCCCGCGTCGCACCGTCGTCGATCTTGAAGGCGAGGGCGCGGCCGTCCGGCAGCGCCACCGCCTGGACCGCCTCGGCGCCCATCTTCGACAGGGCACCCGGCACCGCCCGCATCAGCCAGGTGTCGGGACGGCGCGTGCCCGCGACGTACTCGGGGTGGGCCGCCATCGCGTCCGCGACCCGCCGCTCGGCCGAGCCCTCGGGAGCCAGCACGAATGACCGGTACGCCCGCGCCAGGCCGGTCAGGCTGATCGCCATCAGCGGCGCCCCGCAGCCGTCCGTGCCGACCGCGGCGACCTGCTCGCCCGCCGCGTCCTCCACCACGGTGTGCACGATCCGCTGCAGCGGGTGGGCCGGGTCGAGGTACGTCCGGAGCGACCAGCCGTTCAGCGCGCACGCCGCCAGCATCGCCGCGTGCTTGCCCGAGCAGTTCATGGTCACCTTGTCGCGGACCTGTCCGGCCGCGAGGTACGTCTCCGCCTCGGCCGGGTCCAGCGGCAGATCGGGCGGGGTCTGCAGATCGTCGGGCGTCAGCCCGTGATCGGCCAGCATCGTGCGGGCCAGATCGAGATGGAAGGACTCGCCGGAGTGGCTCGCGGCGGCCAGCGCCAGCCGCTCCCCCGCGAGGTCGAGACCGGCCCGCAGCACGGCCGCGGCCTGCATCGGCTTGTTCGACGAGCGCGGGAAGACCGGCGCCGCCGGATCCCCCAGGGCCAGCTCCACGCTGCCGTCCGCCGCCAGGACCACCAGCGAACCCCGGTGATGGCCCTCGACGAAGCCGGAACGTACGACTTCGGCGAGGACCGGGTGTATCTCGGACGCGGACGCGGGCGCGGAGGCGCACGCGGGCGCGGCGAAGGGAGCGGGGACGGTGGTGCTCATCGGGCGGCGGCCTTCCGGACAGGGGAGACCCGCCCGGAAGGCCGCCCCGGAAGACCGGAAGGATCGCCTCAGGTGAGCAGGTCGTCTACTTGTGCTTCCCCTTCACGGTACCTGCGGGCGATTTCCGCACTGCAGTCGTCGGCGGTCCGCTGCAGCTGTGCACGCTGCCGCGACACCTGCTGCTCGTACCGCGCGAACCTCCCCATCGCCGCGTGCAGCTCCTCGTCCGTACGCGCCTCCAGGTCGGACAGCTCGACCTCGGCCAGCATCTCCGCGGCCAGCCGCCGGTACTCCTCCCCCCGCGGCGTGGACAACGTCACATGGCGGGCCGAGCTGCCGCGCCGCGACGGCGGGTCCGCGAGGATCGCCGAGAGCCGGTCGACGACCGCGGCGTCCGGGCCCAGCCGGCCTGCGCCCCCCGGCACGACGGGCTGCGCCTGGCACGCCGGCGGGGCCGTGCGCCGGGCCAGCTCCGCCCGCAGGATGTCAATACGCCCCTGCAGCAGCCGCCGCACATAGCTCAGGTCCGCCTCGTCACTCTGCGAGTCGCGGCGCAGCGCCCGCAGCTCCGGCAGCCGCAGGGCGGCGAGATCGTGGGTGCGCGGCTCGGACAGGGGGTCCGGGTCCGAGGTGCGCTGTTGGGGCGGGCGCATGGCGCCCGAGCTGCTGCGAGTGGTCATCGGTGCGGGACCGGGCGACTGCCCGGCGCCAGGTGTGGTCATGCGTGAATCAGTCCCCTCGACCGGTGCATGGGGTCTCCCCGGGCCCGGAGGGCCGAGGGGCTGCACCGCCTTCGTGCATCGTGCCATTACGGACGGTTCGCACGCAGGCGCTCTGCACCCGTTCAGCCCCGGATGGCCCAGGGCCGGTCCCGGGCGGAGGTCCCGGATAGGTTGGTCCGTATGCGAGCAGTGGTTCAGCGCGTCGACGGCGCGAAGGTCGTGGTGGCCGGCGAGACGGTCGGCGAAATCGTCGGCGAAGGGCTGTGTGTGCTGGTGGGGGTCACCCACGGTGACACACCGGAGATGGCGGCGCAGTTGGCGCGCAAGCTCTGGTCGGTGCGGATCCTCGACGGCGAGAAGTCCTGCTCGGACGTGAATGCGCCCTTGCTGGTGATTTCGCAGTTCACTCTCTATGGGGATGCCCGCAAGGGCCGCCGCCCCACCTGGAACGCGGCGTCGCCCGGCGAGATCGCCGAGCCGCTCGTCGACGAGGTGGTGGCGCAGCTGCGGGCGCTGGGGGCGCACGTGGAGACGGGCCGGTTCGGAGCCAAGATGCGGGTGTCGCTCACGAATGACGGCCCGTTCACGGTGCTGATCGAGGTCTGAGGCCCGCAGCCGCACCCACAAGCCACAGCTACGGCCCTACGGCTACGGCTCCACGGCTACGGCTCGACGACCGTCTCCTGGGCCGCCGCCGTGTTCCCCGCCAGCAGCTCCGCGTCCACCGGCACGTTCCGCTTCACCAGCGCCAGCGCGATCGGCCCCAGCTCGTGGTGGCGGGCAGACGTCGTGATGAAGCCCAGCTGACGGCCCTCCTCCCCGTCCGCGGCGAGCCGCACGGGCGTCCCGTGGCCCGGCAGGAGCACCTCACTGCCGTCCAGGTGGAGGAAGACCAGCCGGCGCGGCGGCTTCCCCAGGTTGTGGACGCGCGCCACCGTCTCCTGACCGCGGTAGCAGCCCTTCTGGAGGTGCACGGCGGTGCCGATCAGCCCGATCTCGTGCGGGATCGTCCGGTGGTCGGTCTCGAAGCCGAGCCGCGGGCGGTGCGCCTCGACGCGGAGGGCCTCGTGGGCCAGCACCCCGATGGCGGGCCCGTTGGCCGCGGCGTACGACTCCAGGTCCCGGCGCGGCAGGAACAGGTCGCGGCCCTGCGGGGTCTCCCGTACGACGACACCGTCCGGGACCTCGGCGATCGAACCGGCCGGCAGATACACGACCGCGAACTCATCGGTCCGGTCGGCGACTTCCACCCGGTAGAAGAACTTCATCGACTCCAGGTACGCGATGAGCGCTTCCTGCGTACCGGGCTCGACGTGTGCCCACACCGTCTCGCCGTCGTCCACGAGATAGAGCGCGTGCTCGATGTGGCCGTGCGCGGAGAGGATCAGCGCCTCGGTGGCCTGCCCGGCCGGGAGGTCGCTGACGTGCTGGGTCAGCAGCAGATGCAGCCAGCTCAGCCGGTCGGGGCCGGAGACGGTGACGACACCGCGGTGGGAGAGGTCGACGAGACCGGTGCCGTCCGCGAGAGCGCGCTGCTCACGGAAGAGATCGCCGTAGTGCGCGGCGACACCTTCGTCGCGGCCCTCGGCCGGGACGGCGCCGGGGAGGGACAGCAGAGGGCTGATCGTTGAATGTCGCTGCATGGGCCAAGCCTACGACTGGTCAGAAGCGGCCTTCGTGGCGCACTTGCGGCAGCGGCCGAAGATCGCGAAGTGCTTCATGTCGGTCTCGAAGCCGAACGTCTCGCGGAGCTTGGCGGTGAAGTCGGCGGCGACCGCGACATCCGCCTCGATGACGTCCGTGCAGTCCCGGCAGACGAGGTGCAGATGGTGGTGACGGTCCGCGAGGTGGTACGTCGGCGCACCATGGCCCAGATGGGCGTGCGAGACGAGACCGAGCTCCTCCAGGAGCTCCAGGGTCCGGTACACCGTGGAGATGTTGATCCCGGACGCGGTCTTGCGCACCTCGACGAGGATGTCGTCCGGGGTCGCGTGCTCCAGGGTGTCGACGGCTTCGAGGACAAGCTGGCGCTGCGGGGTCAGCCGGTAGCCGCGCTGCCGCAGGTCGCTCTTCCAGTCGGTGCTCACCACGCGACCAGTGTAGGCGCGTGGTGAGTCCGGGCCCGGGCCGTCGGGCCTGCGTTCCTACTTGAAAAAGGCGATGCCGTCGTCCGGCAGGTCGCCCAGGTCCTTCGCCCACGCCTCGACGTCCTGCGGGGTGACGACCTTCTTCAGGTGCGCCGACATGTACGGCCGCAGCGGCACCTCGGGGGTGGCCTTCTCGCCGACCCACAGCAGGTCGCCCTTCACGTACCCGTAGAGCCGCTTGCCACCGCTGTACGGGCCCGAGCTCGCGGTACGCGCGACGGCGTCGGTCACCAGGTCGATCTGCGGCTTCTGGTCGGCGAGGTCGCCGTACCAGATCTCCACGACGCCCTGGTCGCGGACCATGACGACCTCGACCTTGCGGTCCTTGTCGATCCGCCAGTAGCCGGACTCGCTCTCCAGGGGCCTGACCTTCTTGCCCTCGGAGTCCAGCACCCACGTGTGCGAGACGTACTCGATGAAGTCCCGGCCGTCGTGGCTGAACGTCACCGACTGGCCGAAGTTGCACTTGTCGGCGCCGGGGAAGTCGGACACGCCCGCGCCCTCCCACGTACCGAGGAGGAACGCGAGCGGAACGAGGTCAGGGTTCAGGTCGGACGGGATCTCGATCATGATCAGCTCTGTCGGTCTGTGGAGTACGGGGGGATTAGCGCTGACCCTGGTACAGCTTCTTCACGGCCAGGCCGGTGAAGGCGAGCACGCCGACGCAGACGAGAACCAGCAGAACCTCGAAGAAAACGATCACGGGTGCTCCCTCGAACGAGCGGTGAAGGCAGAAGGGCCGGACCCCAGCTTAGTGGGCTGGCGTCCGGCCCTCTCCGCGAGGCCCTCTCAGCAGGCTCGGCGGTCTCAGCCCAGGAGCTGGTTCTGCAGGGCGACGGCCTGGTGGAAGGGAACGGCGGCGGCCTCGGCCTTCCTCGACTGGACGATCAGGGCGAGGGTGTCGCCCGCGACGACGTAGGCCTGACGGAGCTGGACCGCACCCGCCGGCGTCTCCCGGTAGACGTATGTCGACGTCGACGCGGCCAGCCCCGAGCCGCTCCAGTCGGGGTCGATCTCGAACCCGGCCGAGTTGGCCAGCGGCACTCCGGGCTCCGCGCCGATGCGGATCTCGTCGTCCTTGAACGAGTCCGCCGAGGCGGCCGAGTCGAACTGGAGCAGATAGACGCGGGACGCCGTGCCGTCCGGCATGGTCCAGCCGCGGGCGGCGATGTGCCGTACGGCGTAGTCCTTGAGCGCGAGCTCCAGATCCTCGTGCGACCCGTTGTCGTACTCGGAGACGAACTGCTTCGACGTCACCCAGCCGCCGGTCAGCTTCTTGTCCGCGGTCGCACCCGCAGGCGCGGGCAGCAGCAGCTGCCGCAGGTCGGCGTGGTGGACCTCCTCCCTGTTCCCCTCGGTGAAGGGGCGCAGGGTGTCCTTCGGTAGCGCGGGCAGCGACAGCTTCGGGTAGTCCCAGCGGCCGTCGCTCTTCGTGGCCAGCCCGGGCACGTCCGTGCGTTCCATGGACGTGATGCCCAGGGCGGTCCCGGCGCCGAGGCCGCCGCACACGAGCACCGCGACGGTCCAGCGGGCCACGGCGCGCAGGACCCGGCGGTCGCGTACGGGGACGGGGGCCGCGGGCGCAGCGGGCGCAGCGGGCAGGGGATCAGCGGCGACGGCGGCAACGGCGGGCGGAGCCTCCGGCATCGGGGGCACGGGTGCCGTTTCCGTGATGGGCTCGGTCATACGTACTCCCCCGGGGACGCGATGTGGTCGAGCTGCTTCTTCACCAGCTCGGCGACGGCGGACTTGTCGAACGGCTTCGTGCCGAATGCGGTGACGCTCACGAACAGCTCGGAGTCGTACGACGAGCAGGACATCGCCTCCAGGTCGGACTTGTCCTTGTCCTCCCCGTCCTCGTTCCCCTGGGGCATCAGGAAGCAGGCGGACTTCTTGTGGTCCTTGATCTTCGGGCCCTTGGGGAACTCGAGCGCCTCGGCCAGCTCCGTCCTGAGCTCGAACAGATCGTGGATCCGCTTCTTGTCCTTCATCTGCATGATCTGCACCTCGACGATGAGGTCGTTCGCGTCCGAGGCGAACGAGCGCATGGCGATGCCCTTGACGCCCATCCTGTCGATCCGCTTGTCGAAGTCGCGGCGCTTCTTGCCGGACAGACCCCGGCCTCCCTCCTTGAGGAGGGCGGCCGCCTTGTCGCCGATCTCGCCGTCGTTCCCGTACGACTCGACGTCCGGGCCGAGGCGGTAGCCGGGCGGCACGGGCAGCAGCTTCTTGCTGAGCGGCGTCGAGGCCCGGCCGCGCCCGGCGCTGCTCGCCGGGTCCTCTGCCGGGTCGTCGTCGGCCGGGCCCCAGATGGTGGTGGGGGCGGTGCGGTCGGCGCGATCGACGGCGAGGCCGGTGTAGGTGATTCCACCGGCGACGGCACCGAGGACGAGCACGGAGGGAAGCACGGTGGCGAGAAGGCGGCGGACGCGTGAGGGCTTGCGTCCGGGCTCGGCGACGGGCTCCGGTCCGGCGACGGGCGCGGCCTCGGGCTGGGCCTCCGGCGCCGGCGCGGGCCGGGCCCCGGCCTCCGCGAGGGGCTGGGGTTCCGGCTGCGTCACCGGTTCCACCACGGGCTCGGCGAGCTGCTCCTGGCGTGTCCGGTCCTCGTTCACAGGCGCTCCAGCTGTCGCTCGGCCAGGCTGCGGATGTCGTTCTTGCTGATGCGCTTGGTGTCGAAGATGTTGATGTCGACCATGATGTCGCCGCGCTGGAAGATGGCCCGGGCCCGGTAGAGCGGCAGGTAGCCCGCCTTCTCCTGGACCTTGTAGACGTAGTACCGGCCGTTCCCGCTGCCCTTCAGCGCGTCGCCCTCGTTGCCGGCGCCGTCCTCGTCCTCGGGCATGTAGCCGTGCTGGCCCTCCGCGTGCTCCCGGGCGCCCTCACCCGAGCGGAACTGGACGAGTCTGATGTTCGTGTTCTTGAACTCGCCCTGCTCCCAGGCGACCGCGGCGACCCTGCGGATGTCCGCCTCCACGAGAGTCTCGAACATGTAGTCCTCGCTCTCGAAGTCGAGGGCGTAGCCCGCCGTGTCCACCCAGCCGTCGTTCAGCCACCACCAGTCGGCCTTGCGGGCACCCGACGGCTTCGCGAGCAACAGCTTCCGCAGATCGCCGTCCGTCTTGACCTTGTGGTCCTCCGCGGCGGAAAGCGGCGCCGGGCGCTTGTCGTCCGGGAGCGGCTTCGCCGGGTACGCCAGATTCGGCTGGTTCAGCGCGGGCAGCGCTGTCGGCTCGCGGTCGGCCTGCACTCCGTAGCCGACGGCCGTGCCGCCGACGAGGCCGATGACGGCGGCGGCCGTGATGATCAGCGCGGTGCGGCCGCGGCGGCGGGCGGGCCGGTTCACGGTCTCAGTCCGCACTTCCGGCGCCGGCTGCGGCACGGGCTCCTGCGCCTGTGTGTCCTGCGTTTCCAAAGGGTCCCCCCACGAGACCTGAGGCACGAATTCCGTTATCCGCGCACACAGCTGACACGCAAGTGACGGGTGGGGTTGTGGCGCGGCACATTACAGTTCCGCATATGGCGAAGAAGCTCGTGATCAAGGTGACCGCCGGGGCCGACGCCCCCGAACGCTGCTCGCAGGCCTTCACGGTCGCGGCCGTCGCCGTGGCCAGCGGCGTGGAGGTCTCCCTCTGGCTGACCGGTGAGTCCTCGTGGTTCGCGCTGCCCGGACGTGCGGCGGAGTTCGAGCTGCCGCACGCAGCCCCGCTGCCGGACCTGCTCGAGTCGGTCCTGGCGGGCGGGCAGATCACGCTGTGCACCCAGTGCGCGGCGCGCCGCGAGATCACGGAGAAGGACGTCATCGAGGGCGTACGGATCGCGGGCGCTCAGGTCTTCGTGAGCGAGGCGACGACGGACGGCGTCCAAGCGCTCGTGTACTAGAGCCTGTCCGGTCGATCAGGCCGGATCAGTGCGTCAGGGCACGCGAGCCCGGCAAGATCGGCCGGACGCGACCAAGTCGCGGGTGGCAGGTCTCGGCGCTCGTCTACTGGTCTCAGCGCTCGTCGCGGCGCTCGTCGTCGGGGCGGCGCCGCTTGCCGTCCAGCTCTTCCCACCACGCGTCGGACTGCGGGTCCCCGGTCGGGTCGTCCCACCACCGGTCCTCGGGCCCGCGCCGGTTGGCCACCATCGCCGCGATCGGCGGGATGACCATGGCGACGAAGCACATGGCCACGGCAGCCGGGACCGACCAGAGCCGCACGAAAGCCCAGGCGGACACGAAGAGGACGAGGCATCCGCCCATCATCCAGAAGTAGACCTTGCGCCTACGGGCGAGCACACCTCAAGGGTAGATCCCATGGCGCCCGAGTGCCCTGGGCAGCGGCCGACCGGTTTCACCGGCGGCCCGTCCACCGGTCCACCGTTCGCATGCGAACGGCACGAAGGACCGCACCTCAGGCTAATGGCGTCCAACCCCCAGAGGTGCGGCCCTTCGGCCGGTTTCGAGTGCCGTCAGACGGCGATGGCCACCTCGGAGAGGCCACCGGTCTGGGCGACGACCGTACGGTCCGCCGTGGCGCCCGGGACGAGGGCCCGGACGGTCCAGGTGCCCTCGGCCGCGTAGAAGCGGAACTGTCCGGTCGCCGAGGTCGGGACCTCGGCGGTGAACTCGCCGGTCGAGTCCAGCAGCCGCACGTAACCGGTGACGGGCTCGCCGTCGCGGGTCACCTGGCCCTGGATGGTGGTCTCACCGGGCTTGATCGTCGAGGCGTCGGGGCCGCCGGCCTGCGCTCCACACATGCTTTTCTGTCCTTACGGTCGAGGGGTCCGGAGGTCCGGGGCTTACTTGTTCGCGCCGAGCTCGATCGGCACGCCGACGAGGGAGCCGTACTCGGTCCAGGAGCCGTCGTAGTTCTTGACGTTCTCGACGCCGAGCAGCTCGTGCAGGACGAACCACGTCAGCGCGGAGCGCTCGCCGATGCGGCAGTACGCGATCGTGTCCTTCGCCAGGTCGACCTGCTCGTCGGCGTAGAGCGCCTTGAGCTCGTCGTCCGACTTGAAGGTGCCGTCGTCGTTGGCGTTCTTCGACCACGGGATGTTGCGCGCGGTCGGGATGTGGCCGGGACGCTGCGACTGCTCCTGCGGCAGGTGGGCCGGGGCGAGCAGCTTGCCGCTGAACTCGTCGGGCGAACGGACGTCGACCAGGTTCTGGTTGCCGATCGCGGCGACGGCGTCGTCGCGGAAGGCGCGGATGGACGTGTCCTGGGCCTTGGCCTTGTAGTCGGTGGCCGGGCGCTGCGGGACGTCGACGCCGTCGACCAGGTCGCGGGAGTCGAGCTCCCACTTCTTGCGGCCGCCGTCGAGGAGCTTCACGTCCTGGTGCCCGTAGAGCTTGAAGTACCAGTAGGCGTAGGACGCGAACCAGTTGTTGTTGCCGCCGTAGAGGACGACCGTGTCGTCGTTGGCGATGCCCTTCGCCGACAGCAGCTTCTCGAAGCCGGCCTGGTCGACGAAGTCACGGCGGACCGGGTCCTGGAGGTCCTTCTTCCAGTCGATCCGGACGGCGTTCTTGATGTGGTTCTTGTCGTAGGCCGAGGTGTCCTCGTCGACCTCGACGACGACGACCTTCGGGTCGTCCAGGTGGGCCTCGACCCAGTCGGCGTCTACCAGGACGTCGCTGCGGCTCATGCTGTTCTCCTCCGGGGCAGTGTGCGGCGGGTGGTGCGCGGGCGATCGTGCGCGAGGGGTGGGTGCGGATACGCCGGATCGGCGGACGGCACACGCGGGGGCCCTGGCCGGGAAGGAGGCGCAAAGGGCCCAGGGATACGGAAGTCGAGCTTCCGCTCAGATGGGGCGACAGAGCATGGCGGCGACGCGGCACAGGTCTACTGCCCGCCGCTTCGTGAGATCCGCCTGTCGCTTCATGCGTCGATCGTAGGGACGAGTCGGCGGCCATGTCACCGGCGTGTCGCATCGTGAGACGCGATCGTCCGCATGCCGATACGGGGAGGGGCTCAGGGCCGCACCGGCCCGTTCCGGTCGGCCCGTGCGGCCGTCCGGTATCTACGGAGCGGACGCCACCGTCTCACGATCCGATCATCCGACCGCCGAGGCCGGTATTCCGGGTGGTATTCCGGGCGGTTCGGGCCGGTATTCCGGGCGGTACCCGGCCCGTGGCACGGCGACGCTCGATCCGGCGGCGGTCTCAGCCCGCCAGCGACACGTTCGTACCCACGCCCGAGAAGCGCAGTCCGATCGCGTCGGCGGCGACCTTGTCCAGCTTGATGGTGCTCGGCAGTCCGTCGATCTTCAGGTCGTAGTCGACGGTCTCGCGCAGCGTGCCGGACAGGCCCGGGACCGGCAGCTCCGGCAGGTCCGCGGCGCGCAGCCGGACCGTGTCGCCGCCGGATATCGAGACGGTGCTGTACGTCTCGATGGTGCGGCCCTCGAGCACCACCTTCGCGACGCGGGGGATGGTGACGCCCGCGCCCTCCAGCAGCTCGACGGCCGGGCCCGTGACCTTGACCTGGCCCTTGGCCGCCCGCTCCGCCCCGGCGTAGGAGACGGTCGCGCCCTTGGGCGCCGACTTGCCGAGGTCCTCGTACGAGATCCGGGCGGAGCCCGTGGCGCGATCCGCGACCGCGGAGGAGAACCCGTCGAGACGCACCCCGCTCAGCTCGGCCGCGACCTCGGTCACCTCGACCGAGTGGCCGCCCGCGCTGGCCTTCACCCCGCCCAGGCGCACCTCGACGTCGTCCAGCTCGGAGCTCGCGACCTGGGTCAGGAACGGGAAGCCGTTGATCGACACCTCGGGCTCGCCGGTCAGGCCCTGGCTGCTCCTGACCTTGGCCGCGACCTCGCTCTCGGCGAAGCTGACCGCGAGCCGGTCGGCGATGGCGAAGAGCCCGCCCAGGATCACGGCGGTGATGAGCAGTATTCGCAGTGCGCGCATGACCCGGTGTTTCCCCCACCCCTGTCCTGGCCGCCCGCGATCGGACCGGCCCGAATGATCGACGTCCGGCGGCACACGATTGGTTCCCGTGCGGTCCGGACCAGGGCTCGGTTCAGACCAGGGCGCGGCCCAGCAGATACACGACGGGCGCGGCGGCCGTGAGCGGCAGGGCGACACCCGCGGTCATGTGGACGAAGCGCGACGGGTAGTCGTAGCTCGCCACCCGCAGCCCGACGAGCGCGCACACCCCGGCCCCGAGGCCGAGCAGCGCCCCGGCCGAACCCACTCCGACGGCTCCCCCGGCCGCGATACCGGCACCCGCCGCGGCCAGCAGCGCCACGACGACCGAAGCGGCGCCCGGCAGCGGAAGCGCCCGGGCGACGGTGGCCGCGGCGACCGCGACACCGCCCACGACCAGGGCGTCCGGCTCGGGGGCGAGATATCCGGCCGCCATGATCGTCAGCGCCGCGGAGGCGACGGTGGCCATGAGGCCGTGCATCCGCTCGTCGGCGCCCGCACGGCTGCGCAACTGCAGCACCAGCGTCAGCAGAACCCAGACGCCGAGGGTGCCGACGATCGCGGCGGGCGCGTGCTCCCGGCCCGCGGCGAGCAGCACGACGTCCGCGGCGATGCCGCCCGCGAAGGCGAGGGCGATGCCCTGGCGGGCGGGCCACATGCCGTTCAGCCGGAACCAGCCGGCGGCCGTGACGGCCTGGAGCAGGACCAGCGGGAGGAGCAGGACGTACGGCGAGCCGGTGGCACCGGCTGCCGCGAGCAGCAGCCCGAGCACCGCGGTGAGCCCGGCGGGCTGGATGCCGGGCGGGATGATCGGCGAGCGCCCTTCGAGGCGGGCTCGCTGGGCATCGGTGATCCGGGCGTTGCCCACGGTGGTGGGGGGCCCGTACGCGGGCTCGTCGACGACCGGAGCCTCCGCCTCCGCGACCGCGGCCGGGGGCTCGTACGCGACGGGCGCCACCGGGACCTCGGGGGGCAGCGGATACGCCTGCGGGCCGAGCGGCGCGCTCTGCGGGTGCTGGTGCTGGTGCTGATACGGAGCTTGCTGCGCCGACCGCACGGGCTGAGCGGGCTGAGCGGGCTGCGTCGACTGCACGGGCTGCACCGTCGGCTGGTACTGGGTGTCCCAGGTCTGGCCCTCCCACGTCTGGGTGACGTGGGGGTCCTGCTGGTAGCTCTGCCCGTACGGATCGTGGTGCTCGTGGTCGTACGACCCGTGCGAGCCCTGCGAGGCGTACGGATACTGCTGATCGCTGCTCATGCTGTGCGGTTCACCCTCCTGCGAACGGCGGGAGCACCTCGACCGTGCCGCCCTCGGCAAGCCGTACGGTCTCATGTCCGCGCATCCCGACGGGGTCACCGTCGACGAGGAACGAACACCGCTGGAGTACCCGGACGAGCTCGCCCGGGTGCCTCTCGCGGGCGGCGTCCAGCGCCTCGGCCAGGTTCTCCGCGGCGTACGGCTCCTCGGCCACACCGGCGGCGGCCTTGGCCGCGGCCCAGTAGCGGATGGTCCCCGCTGCCATGCGGCACCCCTCTCTGCGGCTCGTGTCTTCGGCTCGTCGACTGTCCATGATGGGCTATGCGCGGACGAGCCAGTCCGCGAGGCGCCTCAGCAGCTCGTCGTCCGCCGCGTTCTCGGCGTGGCCCATGCCCGGTTCCAGCCAGAGCTCGCACGGCCCGGCGGCGGCCAGCATGCGCGGATGGTCCAGCGGGAAGTACGGATCGCGGTCGCCGTGGACGATCAGCAGCGGGGTCGGGGCGATCAGCGGGACCGACTCCACCGGGGACAGCGGGACCGGGTCCCAGTCCTCGTGGTGGATCCGGGTCCTGAAGCCGTACCGCCCGACGAGCCGGCCGAGGGGCCGGGTGACCACCCAGTGCAGCCGCCGCATCGGGGCCGTGCCGCGGTAGTACCAGCGGGCCGGAGCGCTCACCGCCGCCACCGCATCCGCGGAGGCGGCGGATGCGAGGGCGTCATGTGCTCCCGTGAGCCCCGCGTGCGCCCCCGGAGCCACCCCGTCCGCCGTCCCGTACAGCGCCGCATGCCGCAGGACGACCGATCCGCCCATCGAGAAGCCCACCGTCACCACCCGGCGATGGCCCAGGGACCGCGCCCAGGCGACCGCCGCCGCCAGGTCCAGCACCTCGCGGTCGCCGACCGTGGAGTGCCCGCCGGAACCGCCGTGGCCTCGGAAGGAGAAGGTGACGACCGCAGCGTGCTCCGTGAAGACGCCGGCGGCGCGCCGCACCGCCGGCCGGTCCACGGACCCGGTGAATCCGTGCGCGACGACGATCGCCGTGTCGCCAGCCCCGGCCGTGCACGGCTCGTAACGGGCCTCGATCCGAATGCCGTCCGAGGTACGCAAGGTTGCTTGTTTCGGTCCGTCAGTGATCGAGGAAACATCCACACTGTGAAACGGACCCTCCGACACCGCACTCATGTGGGCTATTCTGCTGGCAGAGGATCCGGGCGACGTAGCCCCCGGGTCCTTTTGTGTTTCCTGTCCGTTGTTACAGGCAGGTGAACGAAACGATCGCGGAACCCCAGGGCGCGGGGCCGCGGCCGGGGCAAGAAGCAGTGCCGCAAACGTCCTCGCAGGGACCGAGGAGGAACCGACGTTATGGGCGAGCGAACCGTGCACGACCGAGAGACGACGACCCGCACAGAGACGGCGTACCGGGCAGGTGGGGCGCGATGAGCTCTCTGCTGCTCCTCACGAACGCCCTCCAGCCGTCGACGGAGGTGCTTCCGGCCCTTGGCCTGCTGCTCCACAACGTGCGGGTCGCACCCGCCGAGGGTCCTGCCCTCGTCGACACCCCCGGCGCCGATGTGATCCTGGTCGACGGCCGGCGCGACCTTCCGCAGGTGCGCAGCCTCTGCCAGCTGCTCCGCTCCACCGGGCCCGGCTGCCCGCTGATCCTCGTCGTGACGGAGGGCGGTCTCGCGGCCGTCACCGCGGACTGGGGCATCGACGACGTCCTGCTGGACACCGCGGGACCCGCGGAGGTGGAGGCCCGCCTCCGGCTGGCCATGGGCCGCCAGCAGATCACCGCCGACGACTCCCCGATGGAGATCCGCAACGGCGATCTGTCGGTCGACGAGGCGACGTACAGCGCGAAGCTGAAGGGCCGGGTCCTGGACCTGACCTTCAAGGAGTTCGAGCTGCTGAAGTACCTGGCGCAGCACCCCGGCCGGGTCTTCACCCGGGCGCAGCTGCTGCAGGAGGTCTGGGGCTACGACTACTTCGGAGGCACGCGGACGGTCGACGTCCACGTACGGCGGCTGCGCGCGAAGCTCGGTCCCGAGCACGAGTCGCTGATCGGAACCGTACGGAACGTGGGCTACCGCTTCGTCACCCCGGAGAAGGCCGAACGCGCCGCCGAGGGAGCCAAGGCAAAGGCCCAGGCCGCGGTCGCCCGTCCGGAGGACGCGGCCTCCGGACGCACGGAGGAAGCTGCCGAGCACCACGAAGCGGCCGTACGCCCTGCCCAGAGGTAGGTCACCACGCGTAGACTTCCGCGCGTGGCCAAGGTGACGCGGGACGACGTGGCACGACTGGCGGGTACTTCCACCGCCGTCGTGAGCTACGTCATCAACAACGGACCCCGGCCGGTCGCCCCGGCCACGCGCGAGCGTGTCCTCGCTGCCATCAAGGAGCTGGGCTACCGGCCCGACCGGGTCGCGCAGGCGATGGCCTCGCGGCGCACGGACCTCATAGGCATGATCGTGCCGGACGCCCGGCAGCCGTTCTTCGCGGAGATGGCGCACGCGGTGGAACGGGCAGCGGCCGACCGCGGAAAGATGGTCCTCGTCGGCAACTCGGACTACCGGGACGAGCGCGAGGTCCACTATCTGCGGGCCTTCCTCGGCATGCGGGTCGCCGGGCTGATCCTGGTCAGCCAGGGCCCCAGCGAGCGCGCGGCGGCGGAGATCGAGGCGTGGGACGCGCGGGTCGTGCTGCTGCACGAGCGGCCCGAGGCGATAGACGACGTCGCGGTCGTGACCGACGACATCGGCGGCGCACAGCTCGCGACGCGGCACCTCCTGGAGCACGGGCATCCGTACGTGGCCTGTCTGGGCGGGGTGGAGTCGACCCCGGCGGTCGGCGACCCGGTGGCCGACCACGTCGAGGGCTGGCGGCGGGCGATGCTGGAGTCCGGGCGGTCGACGGAGGGCCGGCTGTTCCAGGCCCCGTACAACCGCTACGACGCGTATCTCGTCGGCCTGAAGATCCTCTCCGGCCCCGACCGGCCCCCGGCGATCTTCTGCGCGACGGACGACCAGGCGATCGGCGTGCTGCGCGCGGCGCGCGAGCTGCGGATCGACGTGCCGGGCGAGCTGGCGGTGGCGGGCTTCGACGACGTCAAGGAGGCGGCGCTGACCGACCCTCCGCTGACAACGATTGCCTCCGACCGCCCGGCGATGGCGCGTGCGGCGGTGGACCTGGTGCTGGACGACGGCCTGCGGGTGGTCGGATCCCGGCGCGAGCGCGTGAAGCAGTTCCCCTCGGCCCTGATCGTCCGCCGCTCCTGCGGCTGTGGCTGACGGGGCCCACAGCAACGGCACCCGGCACCCTGGGCCTCGGCCCAGGGTGAACGCCCACCGCGACAGCACCCGGCACCGTGGGTCATGCCGCCCTTCCCCGGAGCTTCGCCTGGGGGTACCCCCGTCTCGCTTCGCCGCCCTCCGGAACGACTGCCCACAACGGTAAGGGCGTGCGGGGGAATCCCACTCGCCCTTATATCGGGCATACACGGTTCTGTCGGGCTTCTCAGGCCGTCCTCAGGGCGTTCTCATGTACGCGCCCGAGAGTCGTGACCATGACGGACCACTACCGCAGCAGCGGCGACGAGGGCACGCACACGCAGCAGTACCCGTACGCGGGGTTCGGGGACGGGGCGTACCCGCCGCCGCCCGCGTTTGCGCCGGGTGCGACGGGTGGGCGGGCGGAGCGGCGCCGGGCCAAACGGTCCGTCGGGCTGATCGCGGCGGTCGCGATCGTCGCCGCGGCCGTCGGCGGCGGGGCCGCCACCCTGGTGGAGCGGTTCGCCGGGGAGAACGGCTCCGGCACGGTCACCGGCGTCAGCGGGACCACGGTCTCCCAGAGCAGCAAGGGCACCGTCGCCGGTGTCGCCCAGGCCGTGTCCCCCAGCATCGTGGAGATCAAGGCGTCCACCAGCGCCGGCGAGTCCACCGGCTCCGGCGTGATCATCACGGCGGACGGCGAGATCGTCACCAACAACCATGTGATCGCGGGCGCGGGCGCGGACACGGTCAAGGTCACGCTCAGCGACGGCACGTCGTACACCGCGGACGTCGTCGGCACCGACCCCGACAAGGACCTCGCCCTGATCAAGCTGCAGGGCGCGAAGGGTCTCAAGGCCGCCGCCCTCGGCGACTCGGGCGGTCTGAAGGTCGGCGACCAGGTCGTCGCCATCGGCTCCCCCGAGGGCCTCACCGGCACGGTGACCAGCGGAATCGTCTCCGCGCTCGACCGCGATGTGACCGTCGCCAAGGACGAGGGCCAGGACCGTCAGTCGCAGCAGGACCCGCGCCAGGGCTGGCCCTTCGAGTTCGGCGGGCAGCAGTTCAACGGGGACACCGGCGACGCCAAGACGACGTACAAGGCCATCCAGACCGACGCGTCGCTCAACCCCGGCAACTCCGGCGGCGCCCTGATCAACATGAACGGCGAGATCATCGGCATCAACTCGGCCATGTACTCGCCGAGCGCCGCGAGCGGCTCCACGGCCGGCAGCGTCGGCCTCGGCTTCGCCATCCCGGTCAACACGGTCAAGGCCGACCTGGACAGCCTGCGCTCGGGCGGCGACGACTGAGTGCGTGCGAGGCTGGCCCCATGACGACAACCTCCGGTGAAGGCGAGCGCATCCTCATCGTCGACGACGAACCCGCCGTCCGCGAGGCACTCCGGCGGAGCCTCGCGTTCGAGGGGTACGGCACCGAGGTCGCGGTCGACGGCGTGGACGCCCTCGCCAGGCTGGAGTCGTACGCACCCGATCTCGTCGTCCTCGACATCCAGATGCCGCGCATGGACGGGCTCACCGCGGCCCGCCGCATCCGCTCCTCCGGTTCGACGCTGCCGATCCTGATGCTCACCGCCCGCGACACCGTCGGCGACCGCGTCACCGGCCTCGACGCCGGAGCGGACGACTATCTGGTGAAGCCGTTCGAGCTGGACGAGCTGCTCGCCCGGATCCGGGCGCTGCTGCGCCGCAGCTCGTACGCGGCGGCGGGCGGCAACGGCCGGGAGGAGCCCGGTGACGTGCTGTCCTTCGCCGACCTGCGGATGGACCTGGCGACGCGCGAGGTCACCCGGGGCACCCGGCGCGTGGAGCTGACCCGTACCGAGTTCACCCTGCTCGAACTGTTCCTGGCGCACCCCCGGCAGGTGCTGACCCGGGAGCAGATCCTGAAATCCGTCTGGGGCTTCGACTTCGAGCCGAGCTCCAACTCCCTGGACGTGTACGTCATGTATCTGCGCCGCAAGACGGAGGCGGGGGGCGAGCCGCGCCTGGTGCACACCGTGCGCGGGGTCGGCTATGCGCTGCGGGAGGGGTCGCCGGAGTGATCCGCAGGTTCCAGGCGCTCCCCCTGCGCTCCAGGCTCGCACTGCTCACGGCGACCGCGGTCGCGGTCGCCGTGGCGGCGGTCGCCGTGACGTGCTGGCTGCTGGCCCGCACCCAGCTGCACAACGAGCTGGACACCTCGCTGCGGAACACCAGCGCCCCGCTCGGCACGGTGGCGGCGGCCTGGGACGCGTGTCGCACCGACGGCTCCGCTCCCCCGTCCGGCAGGACCTTCGCCTACGTCCAGATCGTCGACAGCGAGGGCAACCGCTGTGTGGCGGCGGACTCGCAGCCGGTGAAGGTGCAGCAGGACGATCTCGCCGTCGCGCGCGGCGTCGACTTCTACGCCCTGCACAGCAGCACCACGGACGACGGTGCCGAGGTACGCGTCCACACCTCACGGATGCCGGTGCCGGGCTTCAGGGGCGAGCTCACCGTGTCCGTCTCGCGGCCGCTGTACGAGATCGACGCCTCGCTGAACCGCCTCGCCCTGCTGCTGACCGCCCTCGCGGGCGTCGGTGTCGTCGCGGCCGGTGCCGCGGGACTGTGGGTCGCCCGCACCGGGCTGAAGCCCGTCGACCGTCTCACGGACGCGGTCGAGCACGTGGCCCGCACCGAGGACCTGACCGTACGCATCCCCGCCGAGGGCGACGACGAGATCGCCCGGCTGTCGCGCTCGTTCAACCAGATGACCGCCGCGCTCGCGTCCTCCCGCGACCGGCAGGCGCAGCTGATCGCCGACGCCGGTCACGAGCTGCGGACCCCGCTGACCTCGCTCCGTACGAACATCGAACTGCTCGCCCGCAGCGAGCAGACGGGCCGGGCGCTCCCGCCCGACGACCGGGTCGCGCTGCTGGCGTCCGTGAAGGCGCAGATGACCGAGCTCGCCGCGCTCATCGGCGATCTGCAGGAGCTGTCCCGGCCGGACAGCGCGACTCCCGGCCCCGTCCAGGTCGTCGCGCTGCACGACATCGCGCGGACGGCGCTGGAGCGGGCCCGGCTGCGCGGCCCCGAGCTCACGATCACCTCCGAGCTGCGGCCCTGGTACGTACGGGCCGAGCCGGCGGCGCTGGAGCGGGCGCTGGTGAACGTGCTGGACAACGCGGTGAAGTTCTCGCCGCCGGGCGGGACGGTCGAGGTGGTGCTGGACCGGGGCGTGCTGACCGTGCGCGATCACGGCCCCGGCGTAGCGCCCGAGGAACTCCCGCACGTCTTCGAGCGGTTCTGGCGCTCCCCGTCCGCCCGCGCGCTGCCCGGCTCCGGCCTGGGTCTGTCGATCGTGGCCAGGACCGTGCAGCAGGCGGGCGGCGAGGTGGAGCTGCGGCCGGCGGAGGGCGGCGGGACCGTCGCGGTGATCGGCCTTCCGGGGGCGCCGGCGCCTCCGCCGCCGTCAGTTGTGGCGGATGAGCGAGTCGACCAGGCCTGAGCGGGTGTTGGGGAAGTCCATCGGCACGATGCCGAGGCCCTTCCAGCCGCTCGCCGTGCCGTCCAGGAAACCGTGGACGCGAGGGTTGAGGTCGTCCGAGTTCCAGCGCGGCGGCAGATACGCGGACGTGCTGACGAAGTTGATGAAGAGCCTGCCCGGCTGCTCGACGGCCTTGCGGAAGTGGGTCTCGATCTTCGGGTACTTGTCCCACGGCGGGGCGTTCCAGTCGTCCTGGAGGTCGAAGACCGCCCCGTCCCACCATTTGACGCCGGGCAGCCCGCCGTTGTCGGCGATGAGGACGACCTTGCCGCGGGCCTGGCCGAGCGTGGGGAGCGCGTCGGCGATGTGGAAGAGGGGCCGCCAGCCCCGGTTGTCGAGGTAGTCGTCGAAGACGGCGCGGAACGTGGCGTCGCTGTCCGTCGAGTACTCCTGCTTGACGCGCATGAGGACGGTCTCGGAGGGGTGGGCGCTCAGGAAGTCGCGGCAGGCGATCAGCACGTCGCCGAACATCATGTTCTGGTAGGCGGCGCCGTGGTGGATGGCGAACGAGCCGCCGGTGACCCGGCAGCGTACGTCGAGGAAGCGGATCCCGGAGTCGAGCTGCTGCGCGATGGTGGTGTTCTGGCACTGGGCCCAGAGCCCGCCGAAGCGGGCTCCTGAGTCATGGGTGCCGGGGATGGTCAGGGTCCGCAGCGCTCTGCCGCCGTCGATGCCGCTCATCCAGTCCTGGGTGCCCAGGACGCGCTGCGGGGCAGCACCGGCCGGTGCTGCCCCGATGAGGGCGGTGGCGGACGCGAGAGCTGCGCCCGTGAGGAAACCACGTCTGGTCAGTGACATGTTCGCTGTCTCCTTCGTCGGCCTCCGCGATGTGGGGGGTCGCGGTCGGCACCCGGATGATGGCAGACATGGGCATGACACAGAATGATTTCCGCGGGAACAGCCGAGGGGCGGGGGGGCAAAAACCCCCCCCCCCCCCCCCCCCTTCCCCCCCCCCCCTCCCCCCCCCCCCCCCCCCCCCCCCCCCCCCCCCCACCCCCCCCACCCAAACCACACACCCCA
>NZ_JBHWKX010000040.1:0-32313 GCF_042730885.1 Streptomyces sp. NPDC059909 | reverse complement strand
GGGCACCGGGGGGGGGGAAGAGGGGGGCAGAAAAAGAGGGGCTTTCTGTGGAAAAACCGGGGGGGGGGGGGGCAAATGCCCCCCCACCCCTCGTTCGTTTCCTTCGTTGCCGCGCCCTACTTGACGACCGTGATCCGGCCCGTCGCCGGCGGCGCCAGCGGAGCGGACGGGCTCGAGTGGGCGGCGAAGTAGGCGGTGAGGACGTCCAGGTCGGACGCGCCCACCAGCTTGTTCCTGTGCTCCTTGAGAACGGCGAAGCCGTCGCCGCCGCCCGCCAGGAACTCGTTCATCGCGACCCGGTAGGTCTTCGCCGGGTCGATCGCCTCGCCGTTCAGCTTCACCGAGCCGACGACGATCCGGTCGGCGCCGGTCTTCGTCATGTCCAGCGTGTACGTGAAGCCCTTCGACACCTGGAGGATCTTCGGTGCCGCCAGGTTCGCGCCGCTGACCTGCTGCTGCAGCGTCGTGATCAGCTGGGCGCCGGTGAGGTCGACCGCCGTCATCATGTTGGTGAACGGCTGCACGGTGAAGGCCTCGCCGTACGTCACGACGCCGTCGCCCTCACCGCCGGCGGAGGTCGCGTGCGTCAGAGGCGCACGGATACCGCCCGGGTTCATCAGCGCGAGCTGCGCGCCGCCCTTGTCGGCCGGGGCGAGGCCCTCCAGCTGCGCGTCCGCGATGAGGTTGCCGAGCGGCTTCTCGGGCGCGTCGAAGGGGTTGTCGATGTCGGCGGAGATATAGCCGACGGGCCGGTTCGCGATCGGCGCGGCGAGCACGTTCCAGCGGTCGATGAGCTTCGTCATGTCCTCGGCCTTCGGCACGTCACGGGTGACGACGTGGTTGGCGGAGGCCACGGACGTACGGACGATGTCGCGCGTCCGCCGGTCGTACGTGAGCGTCGTGTCGGTGTACAGCTTGCCGAAGGAGGCCGCCGACGTGACCGTGCGCGGCGTGCCCGACGGGTCCGGGACGGTGCACGCGTACGCCTGGTGGGTGTGGCCGGTGACCAGGGCGTCGACCTGCGGGCTGACGTTCTTGGCGATGTCGACGATCGGACCCGAGATGCCGTCGCCCGGGCCGGGGCTGTCGCAGTTGTAGTTGTACGAGGCCGAGGCCGGCGAGCCGCCCTCGTGGATCAGGGCGACGATCGACCTGACGCCCTTGCGCTCGAGGATCCTGGTGTACTTGTTGATCGCCTCGACCTCGTCGGCGAACTTCAGGCCCTTGATGCCCTCGGCCGAGACGATGTTCGGGGTGCCCTCCAGGGTGACGCCGATGAAGCCGATCCTCACCCCGTCCCGCTCCCAGATGAAGTACGGGTCGAGCAGCGGCCTGCCGGTCTTCTCGTCCGTCACGTTGGAGGTGAGGAAGGGGAAGTCCGCGCCCTCGAACTCCTTGCCCTCCTCGAAGCAGCCGTCCTTCTCGTGACAGCCACCGTTCTGGATCCGGGAGAGCTCCTTGGCGCCCTCGTCGAACTCGTGGTTGCCGACGGAGGTGACGTCGAGCTCCAGCTCGTTCAGCGCCTCGATGGTCGGCTCGTCGTGGAAGAGCCCGGACAGCATCGGCGAGGCGCCGATCATGTCGCCGGCGGCGGCGGTGATCGAGTACTTGTGGCCCGCGCGGGCCTGGCGCAGGTGCGTGGCGAGGTATTCGGCACCACCGGCGTCGATCGTCCTGGTGGTGCCGTCCTCGTTGGCGTGGGTGACACGCCCGGCCGAGCCGGCGGGCGGCTGGAGGTTGCCGTGCAGGTCGTTGAAGGACAGCAGCTGGACGTCGACCGTGCGGCCTTGTCCGTGTCCGTGGCCGCGGTCGTGGGCCCCGGCGGGCATCGCGGCGACCAGCGCGCCGACGGTGGTCAGTCCGGCGACGGCGGCGAGTATGCGGCGGCGCTTCTGGTGCGGTGTCGCTGACATCTGTCCCCTTGTCAGTTCAGCGTCGGTTCGTGTGACGACAGTCGTCCTCAGCCGGGCAGCCTAGAGTCAACGCGCGTAGCGCGACAGAGGTAACGGGTTACGAGCTGGTTTCTGATCGGGTGCGGCGCGGCGCCGTACCCTCGACATATGACTGACGCAGCCCCCGCCCTCGAGCCCGGTCGGCAGATCCAGACCCTCGACGAACTCTCCCCCGAGCAGTCCGACGACGTCCTCCGCCTGCTCTCCGTCGCCGCCCGCGCCGACGGGATGCAGGCCGTCTCCGAGCACGGGCGGCTGCAATTGCGCCACGGCCGGCGCGAGGGCGTACGGCACTTCCTGCTCACCGTCGCGGGCGATCTCCGCGGCTACGCCCAACTGGAGGACACCGACCCGGTCGAGGCACCGGCGGCCGAGCTCGTCGTCCACCCCAGCCACCGGGGCCGCGGCCACGGCCGGGCCCTCGGCAACACGCTGCTGGCCGCCTCCGGCAAGCGCCTTCGCGTCTGGGCGCACGGCGGCAAGTCCGCGGCCCGCCATCTCGCCCAGGTCCTCGGCCTCACCCTCTTCCGCGAACTGCGCCAGCTGCGCCGCCCGTTGAGCCCCCTCGACCTCCCGGACCCGGTTCTCCCGGAGGGCGTGACGGTCCGTAGGTTCGTCCCCGGCCAGGACGACGAGGCCTGGCTCGCGGTCAACGCGGCGGCCTTCGCCCACCACCCCGAGCAGGGCTCGATCACCCAGCGCGACCTCGACGACCGCAAGGAAGAGCCCTGGTTCGACCCCAAGGGCTTCTTCCTCGCCGAGCGCGCGGGCGAGATCGTCGGCTTCCACTGGACGAAGGTCCATGCGGAGGAGCAGCTCGGCGAGGTGTACGTGATCGGCATCCGCCCCGACGCCCAGGGCACCGGTCTCGGCAAGGCCCTCACCGCCATCGGTCTCCGCCATCTCGCCGCCCAGGCCCTCCCCACGGTCATGCTGTACGTCGACGCGGACAACACGGCGGCCCTGCGGGTGTACGAGCAGCTCGGTTTCGCGACCCACGAAGTGGACCTGATGTACCGCACGGAGACGTGAGCGGATCCCGCACGAGCCATCCCGTACCAGGCTGACGAACGGGGGCGGTTGACACCGCCCCCTTTCTTCCACCACTATTTCACTACTTCATTAGTGAAAGGGTGGTGCATGATCGAGTACCGGATCGACCGGCGCAGTGGCATCGCCACCTATGTACAGATCGTTCAGCAGACGAAACAGGCCCTGCGGCTGGGACTGCTGGAGCCCGGCGACCGGCTGCCCACCGCCCGCGAGGTGGTGGAAGCCACCGCCATCAACCCGAACACCGTGCTGAAGGCCTACCGCGAGCTGGAGCGCGAAGGCCTCGTCGAGGCCCGGCGCGGCCTCGGCACCTTCGTACGGAAGTCACTGGGCGCCGCCCCCGCCGACTCCCCCCTGCGCGGCGAGCTCGCCGACTGGGCGGTCCGGGCCCGTGCCGCGGGCCTGGAGCGGGACGACGTGGCCGCGCTCTTCACCGCCGCACTCGACGAGCACTTCACGAAACACCACCAGGGGGACGACGCATGACCGACACGGCACTCGAGGCCACCGGCCTCGGCAGACGATTCGGCGGGAGAACCCGCCACACCTGGGCCCTTCGGGACTGCACCTTCCGGCTGCCCACCGGCCGGATCTGCGCCCTCGTCGGCCCCAACGGAGCAGGAAAATCGACTCTGCTGGCGCTCGCCGCCGGTCTGCTGCGCCCCACCGAGGGCAGCCTCCGCATCGTCGGCACCGACCCTGCGTCCGCCCGCAAGCGGCTGGCGTACATCGGCCAGGACAAGCCGCTCCTGCCCGGGCTCACGGTCGCGGAGACCCTGCGCATGGGGCGCGAGCTCAACCCGGGCCGCTGGGACGACGCCATCGCCGGGCAGGTCGTCGACGCCGGAAAGCTGGACCCGGCCGCGCGCGTCCGCACGCTCTCCGGCGGCCAGCGCACCCGCGTCGCCCTCGCCCTCGCGCTCGGCAAGCAGGCCGAACTGCTGCTGCTCGACGAGCCGATGGCCGACCTCGACCCGCTCGCCCGCCATCAGCTCATGGGCACCCTGCTCGCCGACGCCGCCGAGCGCGGCACGACGGTCGTGATGTCCTCGCACATCCTCACCGAACTGGAGGGCGCCTGCGACCATCTGCTGCTCGTCGACGGCGGGCGCATCCGCCTCGGCGGCGCCATCGACGCACTCGTCGCCGCGCACACCCTGGTCACCGGACCGGCCACCGCCGGCCTCGACCCGCACACCGTCGTCGAATCGCGCACGACGGGGCGCCAACTGACCGCGCTGGTACGCCCCGAAGGCCCGATCTCCGCCGACTGGCAGACCATGGAACCCTCCCTGGAGGAAGTCGTGCTGGCCCATCTGCGCTCCCCCGACGCACCCACCCTGCTGACCCCGCCCGCCGAGGAGGTCGTGGCATGAGCGCCCTGACGCTGAGGGGCATGCCCTGGGTCGTCGTCCGCCGGCACCGGCGCACGCTGTGGACGGCGATCGCGCTGACGGCCGCGGCCGTCGCGGCCGTCGCCGTGACGCGGACCTGGTACGTCACCGAGTACGAGACGGTGCTCAGGCCGACGGAATGGCACGACCGACTGCTGTGGGCCCTCGACAGGACCACCACGGCGATCATGTTCCTGCCGCTGCTCGTCGCGGCCTTCGTGGCGGGGCCGCTCGTCGCCCGCGACCTGGAGTCGGGCACCCACAGGCTGCTGTGGACCCAGTCGGTGTCACCCGCCCGCTGGCTCGCGGCGAAGCTGGCGGTCCCGGCGGTCGTCGCGACGGTCTGCGCGACCGTGCTGGTCGGCGTACACCGCTGGGGCCTGGCACCCGTTCGGCACAGCGCGTACCTGGAGCTCTGGCACCACCCGACGTACATCGCCCTCGGCCCCGCCGGTGTGGCGTACGTGCTGCTCGCCGTCGCCGTCGGGGCCCTCGCCGGGCTGCTGGTGCGCCGCACGGTGGTCGCCATGAGCGTCGCCGGGCTCGCGACCGGCTCACTGCTGCTCGCCGGCGGCGGGCTGCGTGAGTACCTGTGGCCCACGGTCATGACGACCGGTCCCGACCTGGCGGAGAGCGGCACCAACTGGCCGCTGGACTCGGGCATGCTGACCGCCTCAGGGGCGCGGCTGTCCTGGGAGGACTGCTACGGGGCGGGCATGCCCCAGCAGTGCATGGCCGCGCGGGGCGGGGTCGAGGACTTCGCTGTGTACCACCCGGCCTCGCACTTCTGGCCGATCCAGTTCGTCGAGACGGGTGTCGTCATCGCCCTGGCCGTGCTCGCCACGGCCGTGGCCTTCCGGGTGCTGCGCCGGCACCACGCCTGAGCGGAGGGCTCCGCGCCGAACAGGCCCGTCCGCTCGGGGGACGGACACGGACCGACCCACCGGTCCCGGGGGTAAGCTCCCCAGCCCGTCCGGCGCTTGAGGACGGACACAGCGGCCCACGCGCCGGTTACCGGGCCACCCCCGGGAGGCCCGGGGGCGCGCGGGGGCGCCGCCCCCGGGAATCCGCGCGCGGCGCCCTGCTTGCCCAGGCGTCATGTTCTCGTTACCACCCATTCAGGGACCCTTGCGACCCTCGGTGAATGCAGCCGCCCGCCGTGCCAGCCCCCCAAAATGGGCGGCCATTCCTGACGACGGCCCGCTCCGACGCGCCCGGGAACCCCTTCGCGCGGAAGAATGGGGTTATGAGCCAGCAGCCCGCCGAGGTCCCGGTCCAGCACGTTCAGCCGTCCGTCGGCTCCATAGCCGCGCACCGCCCCCACACGGTCTCCGCCGCGGTGTCCGATCTCGAGCCCGACATCGACTCCGACCTCGATACGTACGAGGACGAGACCGAGGGTGCCGAGCTCCCCCAGGGCCGCTTCCTGGACCGCGAGCGCAGCTGGCTCGCGTTCAACGAGCGGGTCCTGGAGCTCGCCGAGGACCCGATGACCCCGCTCCTGGAGCGGGCCAACTTCCTCGCGATCTTCGCCTCCAACCTGGACGAGTTCTTCATGGTCCGGGTGGCAGGTCTGAAGCGGCGCATCGCCACCGGCGTCGCCACCCGCTCGGCCTCCGGTCTGCAGCCGCGCGAGGTCCTGGAGCTCATCTGGACCCGCTCGCGCGAGCTCATGGCCCGGCACGCCGCCTGCTACCAGCAGGACGTCGCCCCCGCCCTGGCCGACGAGGGCATCCACCTCATCCGCTGGCCCGAGCTCACGGAGAAGGAGCAGGCCCGCCTCTTCACCCTGTTCCGGCAGCAGATCTTCCCGGTCCTGACGCCGCTGGCCGTGGACCCGGCGCACCCGTTCCCGTACATCTCGGGGCTCTCGCTCAACCTCGCCGTCGTCGTGCGCAACCCGGTCAGCGGCCACCGCCACTTCGCCCGGGTCAAGGTGCCGCCGCTGCTCTCCCGCTTCCTGGAGGCGTCGCCGCAGCGGTTCGTCCCGCTCGAGGACGTCATCGCGGCCCACCTCGAGGAGCTCTTCCCCGGCATGGAGGTGCTCGCGCACCACATGTTCCGGGTGACCAGGAACGAGGACCTGGAGGTCGAGGAGGACGACGCCGAGAACCTGCTCCAGGCGCTGGAGAAGGAGCTGCTGCGCCGCCGCTTCGGCCCGCCGGTCCGCCTCGAGGTCGAGGAGTCCATCGACCCGTACGTGCTGGACCTGCTGGTGCGCGAGCTGAAGATCTCCGAGTCCGAGGTCTACCCGCTGCCCGGGCCGCTCGACCTGACCGGTCTGTTCGGGATCGTCTCGCAGGACCGGCCGGAGCTGAAGTACCCGAAGTTCGTCGCCGGCACCCACCGCGACCTCGCAGAGGTCGAGTCGGCGTCCGCGCCCGACATCTTCGCGGCCCTGCGCGAGCGCGACGTGCTGCTGCACCACCCGTACGACTCGTTCTCGACGTCCGTCCAGGCCTTCCTGGAGCAGGCCGCGAGCGACCCGGACGTCCTCGCGATCAAGCAGACGCTGTACCGGACCTCCGGCAAGTCCCCGATCGTCGACGCGCTGATAGACGCCGCCGAGGCCGGCAAGCAGGTCCTCGTCCTCGTCGAGATCAAGGCCCGCTTCGACGAGCAGGCCAACATCAAGTGGGCGCGGAAGCTCGAGGAGGCCGGCTGCCACGTCGTCTACGGACTCGTCGGCCTGAAGACCCACTGCAAGCTGTCGCTGGTGGTCCGCCAGGAGGGCGAGACCCTGCGCCGCTACTCGCACGTCGGCACCGGCAACTACCACCCGAAGACCGCCCGGCTGTACGAGGACCTCGGCCTGCTCACCGCGGACCCGCAGGTCGGCGCCGACCTCTCGGACCTGTTCAACCGGCTCTCCGGGTACTCGCGCCGCGAGACGTACCGCCGGCTGCTGGTCGCTCCCAAGTCGCTGCGCGACGGGCTGGTCGCCCGGATCAACAAGGAGGCCGCCCACCACCGGGCGGGCCGCCCCGCGTACGTCCGCATCAAGGTCAACTCGATGGTCGACGAAGCGATCATCGACTCCCTGTACCGGGCCTCGCAGGCCGGTGTGCCGGTGGATGTCTGGGTGCGCGGGATCTGCGCGATACGCCCGGGCGTCGCGGGCCTCTCCGAGAACATCCAGGTCCGCTCGATCCTCGGCCGCTTCCTGGAGCACTCCCGGGTCTTCGCCTTCGGCAACGGCGGCGAGCCCGAGGTGTGGCTCGGCAGCGCCGACATGATGCACCGCAACCTCGACCGCCGTATCGAGGCGCTCGTCCGGGTCGCCGAACCGGCCCACCGCGCGGCTCTCAACCGGCTGCTGGAGACGGGCATGTCGGACTCCACCTCGTCCTGGCACCTCGGCCCGGACGGGGAGTGGACCCGGCATGCGACGGACGGCGACGGTCAGCCGCTGCGGCACGTACAGGAAATGCTCATTGACGCGCGGAGGCGCCGGCGTGCACAGCCCTGACCTTCCCCTGGTGCCGCGGGGGGCCGGCGCCGACCAGGTCCTGGCCGGTTATCTGCACACGCAGGCCGCGGACTTCCTGCGCAGTCTGCGGCTGCACGGCGAGAGCGGTGCGGACACCGCGGGCGCGGAGGAAGCCGCCCGCGCGCTGCGTCGCGCCGCCCGCCGCATCGGAGGCACCCTCCACACCTACCGTCCCCTGCTGGAGGCCGCCTGGGCGGACCAGCTGCGCACCGAGCTCGCCTGGCTCTCCGGCGTCCTCGCCCAGGAGCACGCCTGCACGGCGCGCCTCAACCGCCTCCTGGACGCCCTGGCCCGCCTCTCCGGCACGGGCCCGGTCACCACGGCACGCGCGGAGGCGGACCTGACCTTCGCGGAGGTCCCGGCGGCCCGCACGGTGCCGGGCGGCCCCACGGGTACGGAGCCACTGGCACCGCCGAGCGGTCTCGCGGACCCGGAAGCACGGACGACCGGGACCGCGGCCGCAGACGCTGACACTGCCGTTCACACCGACGCCGACGGGCAGGACTCGAGCGGCGCCGCCCCGGACCCCGCGGGAACCCCGGCCACCGCCGCGTACACGACAGGACATGGCGGCACGCGGGCCGACGCGAGGGCCGTGCAGGCGAAGGCTGCGGGTGCGGTCGGCGCCTCTCCCGCGCGCGAGGCCGGAACCGGGGCCGCCGCCCAGGCCGTACGCACCACCACGCCCGCGGCCGCGGGTGCCGCTGCCCGGGGCGCACTCACCGTCGGGGCCGCGCGGGCCGGGGCGCTGCTGGAACGGCAGCTGACGCTCGGGCGGACGCGGGCGCATTCCGCGGCGTTGCAGGTGCTCGGCTCGTCGCGGTTCCACGCGGTCGCCGACGCCGTCGCGCTCCTCGCGTCCGAGGTGCCGCTCGCGGCGGCCGCCGCCGCACCCGCGGACGTGCTCGACGCGCACGCGGAGACCGCCGAGCGGCGGCTGCTGGACGCCGTCGCCACCCTTCCGCTGGCCCGGGCGGCGCACCCGTACAACGCCGACGCGCTCGTCCACGGCCTGGCCACGACCGCCGCGGGCGAGGCGCAGGACGCGCCCTGGCACCACGTGAGGATGCTGTTGCGGCTGCACCGGTACGCGCAGGAGGTCACCGCCTCCGGCCCCGGCCCGCTGCTGACGGTCGCCGCCCGCGCCCTCGACCGGCACCGGGACGCCGCCGAGGCCGCCTCGGCCGCCGCGTCCGCCGCCCGTACCCCCCGTATCGCCCCCGCGACGGCGTACGCCCTCGGCGTCCTGCACGCCGACCAGCGCCATGAGGTCGAGGCCGCCCGCTTCACGTTCCACCAGGTCTGGCGGCGACAGACGGTGGCCGCGCCATGAGCACGCCACGTACGCCGGACACGGTGCACGCGGCCGGCTGCGTCCTCTGGCGGCGTTCCGCCGGGGACGACGCCATAGAGATCTGTCTCGTCCACCGCCCCCGCTACGACGACTGGTCCCACCCCAAGGGCAAGCTGAAGCGCTCCGAGGACCCCCTCGCCGGCGCCCTCCGTGAGGTCCTGGAGGAGACCGGCCACCAGGCGACCCCGGGCCCGCGCCTCCCCACCGTCCACTACATCGCGAACGGGCGCCCCAAGGAGGTCAGCTACTGGGCCGCCGAGGCGGAGACCCCCGGCGACTTCACCCCGAACCGCGAGGTCGACCGGATCGTCTGGCTCCCCCCGGCCGAAGCCCGGGAGTGGCTCACCCAGCCCCGCGACCGCCACCTCGTCGACGTTCTCATCTCAGAACTTGGGATTCTTGGGACAATTGGGACACATTGACGCCACTCAGGCGCTTCAATGGCCACAGGAGCGAGCGCCGGGGGCGGCGCGCCGTACTACCCCTCACCACGCCCCGTCACCCACACAACACTGAAGAACTTGCCCGCCCGACAGGGTTCACCTTCCGTTTACTCTCCTCCGTCGGCGGCTTCACCTGATCTGCCTAATTTCGGGCTTACACGGTGACCGGCACAGTGCCGCGCCACCACCACCCCGACACGCGCCGCCGTACACGTCGAAGTGACGTCCCAGCCCGGCGCTCCTGGAAGGAACACCCGAAAAAGTGAAGCTTCAGCGCACCAACGGGCTTCGCGCCACCGCGCTTGCTGCCCTCGCGGTCTCCGGCGCCCTGGTACTCACGGCGTGTGGTTCGGACAACAACGCAGGCGACACCACGACCGGCGGTTCCGGCGACAAGACCGCCGCCGCCTCCAAGATCGACTGCGGCGACGCCAAGGGTCAGCTGCTGGCGTCCGGCTCCAGCGCGCAGAAGAACGCCATGGACCTGTGGGTCAAGAACTACATGGCCGCCTGCACGGGCGTCGAGGTCAACTACAAGGCCTCCTCCTCCGGTGAGGGCATCGTCGCCTTCAACCAGGGCACCGTGGGCTTCGCCGGCTCCGACTCCGCGCTCAAGCCGGAGGAGGTCGAGGAGTCCAAGAAGATGTGCACGGGCGGCACCGGCATCAACCTGCCGATGGTCGGCGGCCCGATCGCCATCGGTTACAACCTGCCCGGCGTGGACAACCTCGTCCTGGACGCCCCCACCCTCGCCAAGGTCTTCGACACGAAGATCAAGAAGTGGAACGACCCGGCGATCGCCAAGCTGAACCCGGGCGCCAAGCTCCCGGACAAGTCGATCCAGGCCTTCCACCGCTCCGAGGACTCCGGCACCACGCAGAACCTCGGCAAGTACCTCGGCAAGGCCGCTTCGAACGAGTGGAAGTACGAGGCCGAGAAGAAGTGGCCCGCCCCGGGCGGCCAGGCGGCTTCCGGCTCCTCCGGCCTCGCGGCCCAGGTGAAGCAGGTCGAGGGCTCCATCGGTTACTTCGAGCTCTCCTACGCCACCTCGCAGTCCATCTCGACCGTCGACATCGCCACCGGCGCCTCCGCCCCGGTGAAGGCGTCCTCCGAGAACGCCTCCAAGGCCATCGCCGCCGCCAAGGTCAAGGGCACCGGCAAGGACCTGGCTCTCGACCTCGACTACACCACCAAGGCCGAGGGCGCCTACCCGATCGTCCTCGTCACCTACGAGATCGCCTGCGACAAGGGCAACAAGCCCGAGACGCTGAGCGCGGTCAAGTCCTTCCTCACCTACACCGCCTCCGAGGAGGGCCAGAAGGTCCTGAGCGAGGCCGGTTACGCCCCGATCCCGACCGAGATCAACGCCAAGGTTCGCGAGACGGTCTCCAGCCTCTCGTAACCCCCTGCGTCGACTGGGCGACAACGGCCGGCCCGGAGTACCCCTCCGGGCCGGCCCTCCGTCGCCACCATCCGGTGCACCGCCGCCAGGGGAACCGCGACCGCGGATCCTTCCCCGTCCACAGACCGGAAAGATCATGGCTTCGACTACACCCATAGAGACACCACCGGCCAAGCCGGCCGCCGCTCGCCGGGCCACTTCCACCGGACGTTCGGGCGACAAGATCTTCCTGGGCCTCTCCCGTGGCTCAGGCATTCTGCTGCTCGTGATCATGGCGTCCATCGCCGCCTTCCTGAGCTACCGCGCAGCAATCGCCATCTCGAAGGACGAAGGCAACTTCTTCACCACCTTCGACTGGAACCCGGCGGGCAATCCGCCGGTCTTCGGCATCGCCGTCCTGCTCTTCGGCACGATCGTCAGCTCGATCATCGCGATGGCCATCGCGGTTCCGATCGCTGTCGGTATCGCGCTCTTCATCTCCCACTACGCACCGCGCAGGATCGCCGCGCCGCTCGCGTACGTCGTCGACCTGCTCGCCGCCGTGCCGTCGATCATCTACGGCATCTGGGGCGCTCTCTTCCTGGTCCCGTACCTGGAGGGGCTGAACCTCTGGCTCGACCAGTACCTCGGCTGGACGTACATCTTCGACAAGACCGAGGTCGGCGTCGCCCGCTCCCTGTTCACCGTCGGCATCCTGCTGGCGATCATGATCCTGCCGATCGTGACCAGCGTCAGCCGGGAGGTCTTCCTCCAGGTCCCGCGGATGAACGAGGAGGCCGCGCTCGCGCTCGGCGCCACCCGCTGGGAAGTCATCCGCATGTCGGTGCTCCCCTTCGGCCGCTCCGGTGTCATCTCCGCCTCGATGCTCGGCCTCGGCCGCGCCCTCGGCGAGACGATGGCCGTCGCGACGGTGCTCTCCCCGAGCTTCCTCATCTCGCTCCACGTCCTCGACCCGGGCGGCGGTACGTTCGCCCAGAACATCGCCGCGAAGTTCGACGAGGCCAATGAGTTCGGGCGGGACGCCCTGATCGCCTCCGGTCTGGTCCTCTTCGTCCTCACCCTGCTGGTCAACGGCGCCGCCCGCATGATCATCGCGCGCCGCAAGGAGTACTCGGGGGCGAACGCCTGATGTCGCACGCAACCATCCAGGACACCCGTCCTTCGGCCCCCTCCCCGCGCCGCAAGGCCGGCCTGAGCCGCCGCGGCCTCCCCCGCTGGACCCAGCCCGTCTTCGCAGTCGTCTCCATCTCGCTCGGCGTCGGCATCGGTGTCGCCGCGGGCTGGGAGAGCCGGGTGCAGTGGGGCCTGATCGCCGCGCTGCTCTTCGTCCTCATCTCGTACGTCACCACGACGGTCGTCGAGAACAGCCGCCAGGCCAAGGACCGCCTCGCCACCAGCGTCGTCTGGGTGTGCTTCGTCCTCGCCGTCGTCCCGCTGCTCTCGCTGATCTGGGTCACCGTCAGCCGCGGTGTGATGGCCCTCGACGGCTACTTCCTCACCCACTCCATGGCCGGCGTCCCCGGCTTCGAGGCCGGCGGCGGTGTCTACCACGCGCTGGTCGGCACGCTGGAGCAGATCGGTCTCGCGACTCTCATCGCCGTGCCGATCGGCCTGCTCACCGCCGTCTACCTGGTCGAGTACGGCAAGGGCGCGCTCGCCCGGGCCGTCACCTTCTTCGTCGACGTCATGACGGGCATCCCGTCGATCGTCGCGGGTCTGTTCATCCTGTCGATCATGCTGATCGCCGGCCTGCAGCCGTCCGGCTTCATGGGCGCGCTCGCCCTGACGATCCTGATGATCCCGGTCGTCGTCCGCTCCACCGAGGAGATGCTCAAGCTCGTCCCGAACGAGCTGCGCGAGGCCTCCCTCGCCCTCGGTGTGCCGAAGTACCGCACGATCCTGAAGGTGGTCATCCCGACCGCGATCGGCGGCATCTCCACCGGTGTGATGCTCGCGATCGCCCGTATCGCCGGTGAGACCGCCCCGATCATCCTCCTCGTCTTCGGCAGCCAGCTGATCAACGCGAACCCGTTCGAAGGCGCCCAGTCCTCGCTCCCCTTCTACATCTGGGAGCAGTACCGAGTCGGCAGCGAGGCGTCGTACGACCGCGCCTGGGCCGCCTCCCTCGTACTGATCGCCTTCGTCATGATCCTCAACCTGGTGGCCCGCGGCATCGCCCGCTGGAAGGCCCCGAAGACCGGCCGCTAAGGCCTCCTGGAAGTGATGTGAAAATGGCCAAGCGTATTGACGTCAGCGGTCTGTCCGCCTTCTACGGTTCCCACAAGGCCATCGAGGACATCTCGATGACCGTGGAGCCCCGCTCGGTGACGGCCTTCATCGGCCCGTCCGGCTGCGGCAAGTCCACCTTCCTGCGCACCCTGAACCGGATGCACGAGGTCACCCCCGGTGGCCGCGTCGAGGGCAAGGTGATGCTGGACGACGAGAACCTGTACGGCTCGAACGTCGACCCGGTGGCCGTGCGACGCACGGTCGGCATGGTGTTCCAGCGCCCCAACCCGTTCCCGACCATGTCGATCTTCGACAATGTCGCGGCGGGCCTGAAGCTCAACGGCAAGTACAACAAGCGCCAGCTGGCGGACGTCGTCGAGAAGTCCCTCAAGGGCGCGAACCTCTGGAACGAGGTCAAGGACCGCCTCAACAAGCCCGGCTCGGGTCTGTCCGGCGGTCAGCAGCAGCGTCTGTGCATCGCCCGCGCGATCGCGGTCGAGCCGGACGTCCTGCTGATGGACGAGCCCTGCTCGGCGCTGGACCCGATCTCGACCCTCGCGATCGAGGACCTCATCGGTGAGCTGAAGGAGCGCTTCACGATCGTCATCGTGACGCACAACATGCAGCAGGCGGCGCGCGTCTCCGACCGCACGGCGTTCTTCAACCTCTCGGCCGTCGGCCAGCCCGGCCGGCTGATCGAGATCGACGAGACCGAGCGCATCTTCTCCAACCCCTCGGTCCAGGCCACCGAGGACTACATCTCGGGCCGCTTCGGCTGAGCCGCGGCGCTCGCCCCCGATCTGCCTCGCGGTGCTGCATGGCGGTGCCACCGCAAGGCACGGGCCCGCCCCTCTCCCACAAGGAGCCGGGGGCGGGCCCATTTGTTGTTCTTGCGCAGGGCTCCTGCGCAGCCCGCGGGTACGGGCCGGCACGGCGGCGCGCCCCGCGTGTCCGTCATCGAACACCCGGACGGGCTGGGGGTGCACCGGCACCCCCGCAGGGGCGCACGGGCCCGAGAAACACCTCTCCCCCTGCGCCCACCAGGGCGCAGGGGGAGAGAAGAGGAGAGGGAGAAGGAACCCGTCAGCCGAACGCCAGGTTCACGACCCAGAAGCTGAACGCCGCCACCACCGCCGCCGCCGGCATCGTGATGAACCACCCCATCACGATGTTCTTCGCGACCCCCCACCGCACCGCGTTCACCCGCTTCGTCGCCCCGACACCCATGATCGCCGACGTGATCACATGCGTCGTCGAGATCGGTGCCTGGAACAGGAACGCCGACCCGAACATGATCGACGCCCCGGTCGTCTCCGCCGCGAACCCCTGCGGCGGATCCAGCTCGATGATCTTCCGCCCGAGCGTCCGCATGATGCGCCAGCCACCCGCGTACGTCCCCAGCGACAGCATCACCGCGCAGACGATCTTCACCCACACCGGGATCGGGTCCCCGAAGTCCTCGACGTCCGCGATGACCAGGGCCATCACCACGACACCCATGGTCTTCTGCGCGTCCTGCAGACCGTGTCCGAGCGCCATGCCCGCTGCCGACACCGTCTGCGCGATGCGGAAACCACGCTTCGCCTTCGACGGGTTCGCCCTGCGGAACAACCACATGATCCCGGCCATCACCAGATACCCGACGACCAGTCCGACCAGCGGCGAGACGAACATCGGGATGATGACCTTGTCGATGACGCCGCCCCAGATGACCTCGGTCCCGCCCGCGAGCGCCGCGCCCACCAGCCCGCCGAACAGCGCGTGCGAGGACGACGACGGCAGGCCGAAGTACCAGGTGATCAGGTTCCAGATGATCGCGCCGACCAGCGCCGCGAAGAGGATGGCCATGCCCCGGTCGCCCTTGGGCGTCTCGATCAGGCCCTCGCTCACGGTCTTGGCGACCCCGCTGCCGAGGAACGCACCGGCAAGGTTCATCACCGCGGCCATCGCCAGCGCCGCCCGCGGCGTCAGCGCCCGCGTGGACACGGACGTCGCGATGGCGTTCGCGGAATCGTGGAAGCCGTTCGTGTACGTGAAGAAGAGCGCGACCCCGATGGTCGCGACCAGTGCAAAGGTGTCCACGAAGCCTCAGGACTCCTTGACCGCGATGGTCTCCACCGTGTTGGCCACGTGCTCGAACGCGTCGGCGGCCTCTTCCAGTACGTCCACGATCTGCTTGAGCTTGAGCACCTCGATGGCGTCGTACTTACCGTTGAAGAGGTGCGCAAGCAGCTTGCGGTGGATCTGGTCCGCCTGGTTCTCGAGCCGGTTGACCTCGATCCAGTACTCGGTGAGGTTGTCCATGGTCCGCAGATGCGGCATCGCCTCCGCGGTCAGCTCGGCCGCCCGCGCCAGCACCTCGATCTGCTGCTCGACACCCTTCGGCAGCTCCTCGACGTTGTAGAGGACGACCAGGTCGACGGCCTCCTCCATGAAGTCCATGATGTCGTCGAGCGACGACGCGAGGGAGTAGATGTCCTCCCGGTCGAAGGGCGTGATGAACGAGGAGTTCAGCTGATGGAAGATCGCGTGGGTAGCGTCGTCTCCGGCGTGCTCCGCTGCCCGCATCCGTTCCGCGATCTCGGCTCGGGCGGGACCATCCGCTCCGAGCAGTTCCATCAGGAGCTTCGAGCCCGTGACGATGTTGTCCGCGGACGCGGCGAACATGTCGTAGAAGCTCGTCTCCCTGGGGGTCAGACGAAATCGCACGTGGGGTCCTCGGGGTGCTGGGTACGGTCAGGGTGATGCTAGGCGCATCATCCGGCCACGGCTAACCGGCGTCCCCTCAGTGTCGCCCATCGGACACATCGGTCGGCACGGGGCCCTGCCGCAACCGTAAAGGATCGGTACCATATACCCACGAGGGGTATACCGGACAGAGCTGGACAGGACAACGGGAGGACGCGATGACGACCACGGATGCGGCCACGACCGCGACCACGAGCGCGACCGCCACGGAACCGGCCGACGGCGGTCTCCCCGTCACGGACCACGACCGCGGAGTGCACGGGTACCACAAGCAGAAGGACGAGCACCTCAAGCGGCTGCGCAGGATCGAGGGCCAGATCCGCGGCCTCCAGCGCATGGTCGACGAGGACACGTACTGCATCGACATACTCACCCAGGTCTCGGCGTCCACGAAGGCGCTGCAGTCCTTCGCGCTGCAGCTGCTCGAGGAGCATCTGCGCCACTGCGTCGCGGACGCGGCGCTCAAGGGTGGTGACGAGATCGACGCGAAAGTGGAGGAGGCGACGAAGGCGATCGCCCGCATGATGCGGACGTGACCAGGGGCCGCTCCCCTGTCCTCAGTCGCTCTCGGGCACCGTCACCTTGCCCACCATGCTCACACTGCTCACGTTGAGCACCTCGTCGATACGGTCGGCGCTGAGCCGCTCCCCGTCCGCGGCCGACGCCGCGATCATCAACTCACCGCACAGCTCGATCTCGGCGAGGGCCACGTGGTCCTGGACTGTCGGCGTGCTGGGCGGAGCCACGTGCTTTCACCTCTTCCCGGCCGGTGTCGACTCCCTAGCGTAGGGAGCGGGACACGCTCCACGCATGGCACGTCCGGACCATTTCCCGACAGCCCGACTGCCTAGAGGCGCACCTTCCCCGCCTAGAGCCGCACCTTCCCCGCATAGATGTCCTGGTGGGCGGGCAGCTGTACGACGACGGGCGCGCCGAACTCGTACAGCAGTGTCGTCGAGGCCACGGCGACGGTGCGGCCCTGATTCACGAAACTGAACTGGTGGCGCACCTTCCGCAGCCGCCCCGCGTCGTCGAGATACGCGTCGAACGGCACGCTGTCCTTGGCGAACCCCTTCGCCGCCGCGGCCAGAGCATCCCTCGCGTGCGGCGACGCGACGTGCGCGGCGCGTGCGATGTGCGTGGTGCCTCGGTAGTGGTTGACCCTGACGCCGGCGAGGTCCTCCTGGCCGACGTACATCACCGTCCGCGCCCCGCGCAGCAGTTCGGCGGCAGCGGCCGGGTCGGTCGCACCACCCGTGACCAGGTTGCCGTCCCGCAGGGTCGTCGTGTCGACCCGCACCCACTTGTCGGCGGGGACCCCGGCGCCGCGGTTCTTCATGTAGAGCGCACCGGGCGCGAACAGCTCGGTGATCGGCCGGTGCTCGTCCGCGCCCGCAGGGTCCTTGGGCAGGACGACGCGGAGTCGGCCCGTGCTGCGGCGGAAGTCGTAGCCGCCTTCCCCGCGGATGGTGACCCGGGTCCCGCCGGCCGCCATCTCCATGGACGTCCGCGCCTTCGAGGTCCCGGCGGCGGCGAGCACGTCCGCGGCGTTCCGTACGACGGCGACGGGATCGCCGGAAGGCCGGGCGTCGGCCACGGCGTTCCCTCCCGCGGAACATCCCGCGGTCGCGGCCACCATCGCACCCACGCCCACCACGGCGGCGGCTGCACATACCCCGCCCCTGAGCCTGTGCTGCTGCACCACCATCGCCGGCATCCCCTTCCTGGACCCACCCGCCCCGGATAACGACGACCCTGGCGGGTCGTCACGCCAGGTACCGTGGAGTCGTGCAAAGGCAACACAAGACGCACACGACGGAAACCGGATCCTTCTGCGTCGCCGGCTGTACCTGCGGCTGGCGCGGCCCCGCCCGGCGCTCCCGCGACCGCGCCCGCAAGGACGCCAGAGCCCACGTGGAGAACCCCCCGGCCGAGTCGTAACCCTGCGGAGGGTGAGGGCGCGCCCGAACGCCCTCGGGGCGCAAGGGGCAGGCGGGGGAAGAGGGGACGAAAGGCCCTACGCCGCCAGGTCGTTGTCCCCCGGCTCCGCTCCCTGCCGCGGCTCCGCGAAGTCCAGCCGCTCGTGCGGCCGGTGTTCCCTTCCGCGCACTCCGACGCCCGGCGCCCGGCGCGACCGTACGAGCCTGCCTGCCCGCCCGGACCGGGCGACCGCGGACAGCAGCGGGGTGAGCAGTCCCAGGGCCGGCGGTGCGAGCAGCAGCGTCACGGCCGTGCCGAGCGCGAAGCCGCCCACCACGTCCGTCGGGTAGTGCACGCCCATGTAGACCCGGCAGAAGCCCTCGGCCAGCGCGAGTCCGATCGCCGCGAGCCCGAAGAGGCGGTGCGCGACGAAGAGTCCGACGCCCAGCGCCATCGCCATCGTCGCGTGGTCGCTCACGAACGAGAAGTCGGTCTTGCCGCCGACCAGGACCTCGATCCCCTCGTGGTCCAGGAACGGCCGCGGCCGTTCCACGAACCCCCGGATCGGGATGTTCACCAGGAGCGCGAGGCCGGCCGCGAGCGGCGCCCAGACCAGCCCGGCCATCGCCGCGACCGACTCCTCCTCGGTGCCCCGGCGCCGCACGTACCACCAGCACCACAGCACCACGAGGACCATCGCGAGCATGATCCCGTACTCACCGACGAACTCCATGACGCGGTCGAACCACGCCGGCGCGGACCGGGCGAGCCCGTTGATGTCATGGAGCAGGCTGACATCGGGGTTCGACCCCGAGTCGAGTGCGAGTCCAGCCATAGCTGCGGCCCCTTGCCTGCCTGTCGTCCGAATGCCGCGGCGCACAACGCTGTGCGCCGCTCCTGCCAACCCCCCGTGGTCGGTGCGTCGGTGCGGTGGATACGTACGTACTGCTCCGCTCCAGGGAACGACCCGTCCCGCGGGTCCGTTCCACTCTCCACGGAACGATCACCATGACGTTATCGAAGAGTGATGCATCGTCGCAGCTCAGGGCCTTGGCTTAACGGAGAGTTCCGGCCATTGCCGACACCTCGTCAGCCCTCCGTCATGCCCCTGGACGCGTCCCGGGCAGGTCGGTCGGCAGCGCGGCCGCCCCGTCCTTGGTCACGCGGGTCGCCCCGAAGTAGTCGGGCGTGTCGATCTTGTCGAAGCGGATCACGGCCCCGGTGTACGGCGCGTTGATCATGTACCCGCCGCCGACGTACAACCCCACGTGCCGGATCGCCCGCGAGTTGGCGAGGTCGTCCGAGAAGAACACCAGGTCCCCGGGGAGCAGCTCGTCCCGCGAGGGATGCGGGCCGGCGTTGTACTGGTCGTTCGCGACCCGCGGCAGCTCGATCCCGACGCTCCGGTACGCGGCCTGCGTCAGCCCCGAGCAGTCGAACCGCCCGCCCTGCTCCGGCGTCCCGTTCCCGCCCCACAGATACTTCGTCCCGAGCTTCTGCTGCGCGAAGTAGATCGCCCCGGCCGCCTGCCGCGACGGCTCGACCCGCCCGACGGGCCGGGCGAAGCTCTTCTCCAGGGTCCGGATGACCTTGACGTAATTCTGCGTCTCCTTGTACGGCGGCACACCGCCGTACTTGATGACCGCGTACGCCCCCGCGTTGTACGCCGCCAGCATGTTGTCCGTCGGGTCGCCGGGCGCCTTCTTCACATAACCGGCCAGCTTGCAGTCGTACGAGGCCGCCGACGGAATCGCGTCCGCCGGGTCCCAGACGTCGCGGTCCCCGTCGCCGTCCCCGTCCACACCGTGCGTGGCCCACGTCCCCGGAATGAACTGCGCGATCCCCTGCGCGGCGGCCTGGCTCTGCGCCCGCGGATTCCAGCCGCTCTCCTGGTACAGCTGCGCGGCGAGCAGCGCGGGATTGATGGCCGGGCAGAGGTTGCCCCACTTCTCCACGAGCGGCTGGTAGAGCGCCGGCACGGCCCCCTTCACCAGCGCGACGGCTCCCCCGCCCCCGCTCCTGGCGATCCCGGCGGCCGCAGTGTACGTCCCGACGACGAGCAGCGCGACGAAGCTCAGACACAGCCCGACGGCCCCACCGGCGACCAGCCACGCCTTACGCACCGTCAATCACCCTCCGCCGTACGGCAGTCCACCGTGCGTCAGTCTAGGGGCGGGGGCACGGGTTCAGGAGGTGGACGGACGGGTGGACGGCCCCCTCGCCGGAGAGCCGTGGGCGGGGAGCCGTTCGGCGCTTCACTCCGCCCCTGGCCTCCTCGGTTACCCGCAGGTAGCGTGTGCCCTACACCTGTCGGCAGGGGAGAGGCGGCCCGTCATGGCGGAACCCGAGGCGTTCTTCGAGCGGATCTCCGAGAACCGCTTCGCGCCGACCGAGCACACCCGCGGCCCGTGGGACGCGAACTCCCAGCACGCCGGACCGCCCGCCGCGCTGCTCGGGCGGGCACTGGAGGAACGACCGGGGGGCCGGACCGACATGCGGCTGGCGCGGGTCACGTACGAGATCGTCCGCCCGGTGCCGATCCGGCCGCTGGAGGTCACCACGACCGTCCTGCGCACCGGCCGCAGCGTGGAGCTCGTCGAGACGGCCCTCGCGCCCGAGGGCGAGGCGACACCGGTGATGTTCGCCCGCGCACTGCGCATCCGCACCCTCGACGAACCCGGCCCCGCCGTGGCCGAGGGGCCGCAGCTGCCCTCGCCCGGGGAGACCTCGGACACCCCCTTCTTCGGTGTGCCGTGGGACATCGGCTACCACACGTCCATGGACACCCGGTTCACCGAGGGCGCCTTCAGGGAGCAGGGCCCCGGCACCTGCTGGATGCGCATGCGGATGCCGCTCGTCGCGGGCGAGGAGATCCGTCCCCTGGACCGCGTCCTGGTCGCCGCCGATTCCGGCAACGGCATCAGCAACGTCCTCGACTTCAGCCGCCATATCTTCGTCAACGCCGACCTGACCGTCCATCTGCACCGGCACCCGGTCGGCGAGTGGGTGTGCGTCGAGGCCCGTACGAGCGTGGACCCGGCGGGCATCGGCCTGGCGGACGCCCAACTGCACGACGAGAAGGGCCCGATCGGCCGCAGCGCGCAGAGCCTCTTCATCGCGCCCCGCTGAGCCCGGACCGGGCGCGGTCCGCACCGCCGGCCGCTACTCCTGTGCCCGGCCCTGCGCGCGGCGGGCCCGGGCCAGCAGGTCGACGCCGAGCCCGTCCGTCTCCTCCGGCGACCCACCGAGCCGGTGCACCACCACCCAGTCACCGGTGTCGTCGAACGCCCCGGCGAAGACCGAGGCGTCCCGGGTCGCACCGTTGTGCCAGCGCAGTCGGTCCGCGGTCTGCCAGGCCGCGGCCGGCTCGCCCAGCGTGTGATCCACGAGCAGGCCGGTCACCAGGGTGGCCAGTGCGCGAGGGGTGGTCCATCGGCTCAACGGCCCTTCCCCGCAGCCCGGTTGATCGCCCAGCAGGCGACGAACACGGTCCCCGGCCCGGCTCGCCACACGCACGCCGCCTTCCAGGCCCCGGCTGAGGAAGCGGGCCAAGGCACCGGCAGCAGGGGACAGCGTCGACATCGGTCGCCTGGAAGGACGTTGAACCAGATCGACGTCCGCTGGAACGACTCGACCACGACACTCTTCGTCAGCGTCTACGCCGAGTGCAGCCGCGCGCCCCTGACGCGGCCCGCCAAGCGGTCGAGGGACCACGGCTGGACTCCGGCCGGACGCGACCTGTGATCACCCCCCGGGTCCGTGCCCTCATGCCCAGCGAGGAGGGCTTCGCGCGCGTAACCCAGGAGGTCCTGTACAACCACCCCGATCGTGCGGCCGGTTGACCTCTCGCCCGAAGCGCGGGCTCGGCCCATGTACCCACCCCGGGAAAGTGGTCTGGACCAGCCGCTATTACCCTGTGTCACGCAGCCAGGAAGGCTGTGAACGGTCCCCGCCGATGACCACGGCGGGGCAAGCACCACAGGAGAGCACATGGAGAACGTGGGGAACAAAGTGCGCCGCGCAGGCGACTCCGGGGGAACAGTGGCCGCAGTGGCCGTCATCGCGCTCATCGCGATCGCCGTGGCGCTGCTCGGGCTGGTGACCGTACGGTCCTGAGCCGACACCCCGGCAGGGCGGCGCGAATGCACCGCCGGACACCTCGCCGCCCTGCCGACCGGCCGGCCGCCCTACGGCGCAAGCCGTCAAGTCACCCAACCGGGCCCGCCGTCCCGGCCGTTGGAGTGACCCGCCTTCCCCGGCCACCCCGATCCCACAGCCCTGACCTCGGGTTTTTCAGCCGTCGGCGCCCCAACGACAGTCATTGCCCGGAGTCACCCTGCGTGATACACAGAGTGACCATACGCGTGCTCGCATGAATCCCGCCCACCGCCGTCGCAGGTCAGCGCGGCGGGTTCGGTCATTTGTGCGGGGATCGGGTAAAGAGACCAGCCAAGTCGGCGCATGAGACCGGTTTCATCAGCGAAGATAGAGCGTGACCCGTGCCGAGTGGCAAGGGCGTCGAACTACCCGACAGGGGCGGTGAGTTACATGATCCTGGCAGCCGAGAAGGGCGACATCACCACCATCATCGGAGGAATCGCCCCGAACTGGGGGCCTTTCGGAAGCCTTGGGAACGAGGCCCGCGTGATGATCGAGGTCGTGATGGCGGTGGCCATCCTGCTCTGCCTGGGCATCGCGATCTGGGGCGCGGCGAAGCAGCGCATCGGCGCGACGGCACTGCGCGACACCTTCAGCGCGGAGCAGGGCAAGGGCCTGATCGTGGCCGGGCTGACCGGAGTCTTCATCATCGGGTCACTGGGGACCCTGTTCACCATCGTGTACGGGATGGCTGTCTGACCTCCCGTCCCCCCTTCCACCCGTCCCCGACCCCATCCGCCCGTCGTGCCCAACGGCAGAGGTTGCGTCTCCCTGATGTCCCTGATGTCGAGTCACCACACCGCGCCCGCGCGGACACCAGCACGGCTACCGTCGTACTACGGCTACGGCTACGGCTTTCGCTACGAGGGGGCGTACGCGGCATGAGCTTCGGCGACGAGAACGACGGCATCGGGGGGACGGGGCAGACACGCACCCGCCTCCCGGAGACCGGCGGGAGCGGCGACGTCTACGGGGGTGCGCGGCGGCCCGTACGGAACTCGCGCTCCTTCATCACGGTCGTGGGCGTGGTCGTGCTCCTGATCGCGGCGATCGCGTTCGCGAACCGCGGTGACGGCGCGGACACCCCGGAGACGGACGGCAAGGCCCCGGGCGGCACGGCCCCGACGGCGGCGACCGGGGTGCGGCCGGTGACCGGGAAGAACGGGGAGATCCCGACGGGGTATGCGCGGGACGAGCAGGGGGCGCAGAGTGCGGCGGCGAACTATGCGGTTGCGCTCGGCTCTGACGGCATGTTCAACGAACAGCGCCGACACGCCATCGTCGAGGCCATCGCCGACTCCAGCAGCCTGAGCAAGCTCCAGTCCGGCTTCGACGCCGACTATTCGCAGGCATTCCTCGACCAGATCGGCCTCAACGCGGACGGCAGTGCACCCGACGGTGCGACGTTCGTCAGCCGTACGCTCCCGGCCGGCACAAAGGTCAAGAGCTTTGCGAACAGCTCCGCCGACGTGGACGTGTGGTGCGTCGGGCTCTTCGGCCTGACCGGCGAGCAGTCCACCAAGCCGGTGACGAGCGGCTGGTTCACAGTGACCGTCAAACTGAAGTGGAACGGCTCGGACTGGAAGGTCCTGGAGACAAGCCAGAAAACGGGCCCAACCCCTGTCACCGGCGACAACCCTGTCTCTGGCTCCGAAGAGATCGCCGGCGCGGTTGACGAGTTCGGGGGGTTCACCTATGCCCGCTAACCCTCGCCGCGCACGCTCGGTGGCTGCCGTTACGGCGGCCGCACACACAGCTGTGTTCCTGTTCGCAGCACGTGCCACAGCTGCGCCGACGCCAACGCCGACGCCTGGTCAGAGCAGCAACCCGTGCGAGCTGATCGCCGGTCCCGCCCGCGACTACTGCGAGAACGGCGACGGCGCCGCCCGCCGCTCCCCCGCGCTCGACGACCCCACCACCCCCCTCGACCCCCTCGCCTCCCTCGCCAAGGGCTGCGCCGACGCCGCCGTGTCGATCGTCGACGCGCTGTCGAAAGCCGTGAAGTCCACCGCCGAGGTGGACTTCACGAACGGCACCTTCCTCGCCCAGTACGCCGTCGTCTTCGCCGCCGCCACCTTCCTCACCCTCCTCCTCTGGCTCCTCGCGGTCGCCAAGCGCGCCATCCGTGGCGTACCCCTCACGACCGCCATGTCCGAGGCCGTCGGATTCCTCTGGCTGACGGTCCTGGCCTCGGCCTTCACCCCGCTGATCCTCTACACACTCGTCTCCGCGACCGACGCCATCACGGACGTCATCGCGGCCGGCACCGGTGGCCAGACGGACGTGTTCTTCGGGGGCTTCAAGGAGGCGCTCCAGAAGGGCAACGACATCGGCGGCGGGCCGATCATGCTGATCATCGTGTCGCTGGTGACGGTGCTCGCGGCCGGTGTGCTCTACCTGGAGCTGTTCATCCGCGCCGTGCTGCTCTACGTCGGCGCGCTGCTCGGTGTCGTCGTGTACTCGGGGCTCGTCGACAAGAACCTCTGGGGGCACGTGCGCCGCTGGGCGGGGATCATGATCGCGGTGATCCTGGTCAAGCCGGTCATCATCATCGTGCTCGGCCTCGCCGGGGCGCTCTCCGGCGACGACGGGCCGGACTCGTTCTCCGCGGTCGTGACCGGCCTCGCGATCATCCTGCTCGCGATCTTCGCCTCGGCGATGATCTACCGCTTCGTGCCCGGCTTCGGCGACGAGATCGCCGCCTCCCGCAACAACCGCATCCAGAACAGCGCCGAGAACAAGGCGGCCGCCGTCATCAGCTCCCCCGCCGCCCTCGTCTCGCAGGGCATCAAGACCCACTCCAGCCGCAGCGACCAGCGCGGCGGCAACGACGGGGCCGCCGCCCGGCCCGCGAGCCCCATCGCCGGCGGGGTCGCCGCCCACAGCTCCCGCGGCGGCGGGACCGCGGGCGGGGTCGGCGGCGGATCTGTCCCCTCCGCCGCACCCCCGCCCCGTAGCGGCGGCAGCGCCCCCGGCACGAGCACCCCCCACAGCCATCGCAAGAGCACAGGCACCGGCACAGGAAGCACAGGAGGTGGAGGGCGTTGACGACGCAGTCCCAGCCCATCGCGCCCCGCCGTACGTATCTCATCGGCCGGGCCCGGCCGAACGCGATTGTCGGCAAGAACCGCGAGACCGGCGAGATCGCCCTGATCATCGCCGGCGCGTTCCTCGGCATGATGAGCGGCCTGCTGGTCCCCCTCCTGTCCCTGCGGATCGTGCTGCTCATGGGTTTCCCGCTGCTCGCACTCGCCGCGGTGTACGTCCCGTACAAGCAGCGCACCTTCTACCGCTGGTTCGAGATCAACCGCAGCTACCGGCGCACCCTCCGCCGTGGCACCCTCTACCGCTCCGGAGCCATGGAGGCGGGCACCCGCATCGACGGCCGCGAGGTCGAGGTCGGGCCCCCGCCCGGCATCGGCAGGATCAGCTGGCTCGCCGCGCCCTTCGGCCCGGACGAGATCGCCGTACTGCTGCACGCCGACCGCCGTACCGTCACCGCCGCGATCGAGATCGAGGGCCCGGGCGTCGGGCTGCGCGACAGCGAGGACCAGGAAGCCCTGGTGGACCGTTTCGGCACCCTGCTCAAGCATGTCGCCAACGGCGACGGCTTCGTGACACGCCTTCAGATGCTGGCCCGCACCCTCCCTGCCGACCCCGACGCGCACGCCAAGGACGTCGCCCAGCGCGGCGACGCGGCCTCGCCCGGGTGGCTGCGGGAGTCGTACGACCAGCTCCAGTCGATGGTGTCCACCTCCAGCGAGCAGCACCGCGCCTACCTCGTCGCCTGCATGCACTACACGCGCGAACTCGCCGCCGAGGCAAGCACCATGGCGCGCGCCGCCCGCCAGGCCGGCGGCACGAAGAAGCTCGACAAGGACGCGGGCCTCGCCGTCGTCATGGCCCGCGAGCTCACCGACATCTGCGCCCGGCTCGCCGAGGCCGACATCCGCGTACGCCAGCCCCTCGGCCAGGGCCGGCTGGCGTCCCTCGTGCACTCGATGTACGACCCGGACCACCCCATCGACCACATCCAGGCGATGACCAAGCGCAACGCCTGGCCCGCCGAGCTGGACGCGATGGAGCCGACGTACCTCCAGGCCAAGACCCGCGAGTCGTCCACGCGCGCCCCCTGGTGCCACGCCACCGCGTGGGTGAAGGAGTGGCCGATGACCCCCGTCGGTGTCAACTTCCTCGCCCCGCTGCTAGTCCACACCCCGGACGTGATCCGTACGGTCGCCGTCTGCATGGACCTCGAACCCACCGAGGTCGCCATCGAGCGGATGCTGACCGAGAAGACGAACGACGAGGCGGAGGCGAGCCGCGCCGCCAAGATGAACCGCACGGTCGACCCCCGTGACATCGCCGCGCACGGCAGGCTCGACCAGCGGGGTGAAGATCTCGCCAGTGGCGCGGCAGGCGTCAATCTTGTCGGGTACATCACTGTGTCGTCGCGTACGCCCGAAGCCCTGGCCAGGGACAAGCGCACGATCAGGGCCTCGGCGGGCAAGTCGTATCTGAAGCTGGAGTGGTGCGACCGCGAGCACCACCGGGCCTTTGTGAACACGCTGCCGTTCGCGACCGGCATCCGCCGCTAGCGCGCCGACACGCGCCGATACGCGCCGATAGGGGCCCTGATCAGATGCGAGATCCGCTGTCCGTCCTCACCGAATCCTTCACCTCCTTCCTCTTCGGGAAGGTCGAGACGACGCGGCTGCCCGTGCGTACGTCGACGGGCCAGGCCCAGGCCGTCTATCTGCCGACCGCAGCACCAGGACTCGGCGACTCGGGCGTGATCATCGGCCGCGAGGTGTACAGCGGAAAGGGCTACATCTACGACCCCTTCCAGCTGTACGGGCAGCAGCTGCCGGCCCCGCACTGGCTGGTCCTCGGTGAGTCCGGCAACGGCAAGTCGGCGCTGGAGAAGACGTACGTGCTCCGACAGCTCCGCTTCCGTGACCGGCAGGTCGTCGTCCTGGACGCACAGGGCGAGGACGGCGTCGGCGAGTGGAACCTCATCGCCCAGGAGCTGGGAATAACTCCCATCCGCCTCGACCCGATGGCCGCCCTGGACGGCGGCATCCGCCTCAACCCGCTCGACCCGGCGATCACGACGACCGGGCAGCTGGCGCTGCTGCGGACCATCATCGAGGTCGCGATGGGGCACGGCCTCGACGAACGCTCGGGCTTCGCGCTCAAGGTCGCCCACGCGTACGTCACCGAGACCATCACCGACCGGCAGCCCGTGCTGACCGACATCGTCGAGCAACTCCGCCACCCGGAGCCCGAGTCGGCGGAGGCGATGAACGTCGACATAGACGACGTACGCGCCTGGGGCCTGGACGTCGCGCTGGTCCTGGACCGGCTCGTCGACGGTGACCTGCGAGGCATGTTCGACGGGCCGACGACGGTCGGCATCGACCTCGACGCGCCGCTGATCGTCTTCGACCTGTCGCACATCGACCGGAACTCGATCGCGATGCCGATCCTGATGGCCATCGTCGGTGTGTGGCTGGAGCACACCTGGATCCGCCCCGACCGGAAGAAGCGCATCTTCCTGGTCGAGGAGGCCTGGCACATCATCAACAGCCCGTTTGTGGCGCAGCTCTTCCAGCGGCTGCTCAAGTTCGGCCGTCGGCTGGGACTTTCCTTCGTCGCGGTCGTCCACCACCTGAGCGACGTGGTCGACGGGGCGGCGGCGCGGGAAGCCGCGGCGATCCTGAAGATGGCCTCCACACGGACGATCTACGCCCAGAAGGCGGACGAGGCACGGGCGACCGGGCGGGTCCTCGGCCTGCCCCGGTGGGCCGTCGAGATCATCCCGACCCTCACGCCCGGCATCGCGGTGTGGGATGTCAACGGCAACGTCCAGGTGGTGAAACACCTGGTCACGGAGGCGGAGCGCCCGCTGGTCTACACGGACCGGGCCATGACGGAATCGTCCGTACGGGACGACGTGCCCGAGGACGTACGAGCGGCGGACTGGGAGGCGGAACAGCGGGCGGCCCGCATCGAGCAGCAACAGCAGGCGCACCTCAGCGAGTCCTCCGAGTCGACGGTGGCGTGAGATGTCAGCGTCATCGCCACTGCCACCGTCACCTTCGTCGCGCGGGCGCGAGCCCCGTTTCCGCGAGGAACGGGGTATTCCCGACGGCCTGTTGGTGGGCCTGCTGGGATTCCTGCTCGGGCTGACGCTGCTGGTGTGGACGGCGACGGGCCTGGCGGGACTGTTCGCGCACGGGGCGTGGCCGGACGGGGTGACGTTCACACGCACCCCGCTCGCCATGCGCAGCCTGGCCTCGGAGCCGCACGACCTCCCGGCCGCCTGGCCCTCGACCCCGGCGGACCAGCTCTCCGGGTACGGGCTGTTCTGGGGCCTGCTCATCGGCGAGCTGATGGTCCTGGTCGTGCTCACCGTCTTCGTCCTGGGCACGCTGGCGCGCTGGCGGGCGGTGCGAACGTCGCGGGCGGCGCACAGGCGGCAGCCCGCGGCGGCGGATACGACGGCAGGTACGGCGGCGTTCGCGACCGGGCGGACCGGGCTGGCCGGGTCCGATGTGGTGGGGCCCACCGCAACCGACCACCCCGCGGAGAACGGCCACGCCGTCGAGGCCGACCCGACCCTCGACGCCGGCCCGACCGTCGCAGCGGGCCGGCCCCTCGAAGCCGGCCACACGCACGCCGTTCCCTCCGTCGCGACGAAGCCCAGGGCCGCCGGGGCCGGCGCCGGCCCCTTCGCGGAGGCGACCGTCCCCGCCCCCCGCGGCCCCCTCGTCGTCTACGGCGACCCGTCCACCCGTCGGCCCTCCGCCGTTCAGGCCATCCGGGACGCCGACGGCCCCGCGCTCGTCGTCACCTCCGACCCCACCGTGTGGGCGGAGACGAAGGACGCCCGCGCCAAGCTCGGCCCCGTCCTCGTCTACGACCCCGGCCACCTCTGCGACACCCCGGCCCGCCTCCACTGGTCGCCCACCGCCGGTTGCGAGGACGCCGACACCGCCGCAGCCCGGGCAACCACACTGCTCGCGCCCGTACGCCCCCACGCCCGCCTGGACGCCGCGCTGGCCGACACCGCTGAAACGCTCCTGCGCTGCTGGCTGCACGCCGCCGCCGTGGACGGCCGCCCGTTCAAGCAGGTCCACCGCTGGGCCCAGGGCAGCGGTGCCCATGAACCCGTACGTGTCCTGCGTACGCACCCCAGGGCGGCCTCCGGGCTCGCCGGACTGCTCGAATCGGCGCTCACCGCACATCCCGAACGCCGTGAGATGGCCCAGGAACTGACGACCCGTGCGCTCGCCTCGCTGGCGTCCGTACATATCCGCGACGCCTGCACACCCAATCGAGCGGATTCGCTCGCCCTGGAATCTTTCGTGGACGAGGGGGGCACGCTTTATATGGTGGGTGAACCGATCGAGGATCCCCGCACCCGCCCGGGTGCGATGCCTCTGCTGACCGCCCTCACCTCAAGCGTGGTCGAGCACGGCCGCCGCATGGCCGCACGGTCATCCGACGGTCGGCTCGACCCACCACTCACGCTCGTCCTCGAGGACGTCGCCGCCGTGGCACCGCTCCCCCTGCTCCCGGAGCTGCTGACCTCCGGCCCGGACCAGGGCCTGCCGACCCTGGCCCTGCTCCGCTCCCGCGAACAGGCCCGCGCCCGCTGGAGCGAGCCCCTCACCCGGTAGGCGCCGTTCCCACCACACCTCCGAGCTCCCACCACACCTCCCCGTACAACCCTTTTGCCGCACGCACGGTCAAACAGGGCGCCGGGAAGGAACGGGCCCTTTCCGCCACCCCCGCACTCGCCCGGTCATCCTTGAGCCAAGGAGCCGCTCGTGCGCAAGTACCGTACGGCCGCCGTTGCCGCGGCCTCGTTTCTCCTGATGGCGGGAGCGGTCATCGCCGCTCCCTCCGCCTACGCCGGCACCCCCGGCGGAACCCACGCAAGTGACCGCAACAGCGATTTCAACGGCGACGGTTACGAGGACGTGCTCATCGGCGCGCCGGGCGCAACCGTCAGCGGGAGGAAGGGCGCGGGGTACGTGACCGTGCAGTACGGCGCGTCGACGGGTATCGGTACCCGCCGGATCGCCGTCATCAGCCAGTCCACGTCCGGGGTGCCGGGCTCCGCGGAGACGGGCGACGGCTTCGGCAGGGCCGTGGCCACCGGCGACCTCGATGCGGACGGCTACGACGACGCGATCGTCGGTATCCCGGGCGAGGACATCGGCACGGTGGCGGACGCGGGCGGCATCACCGTTCTGTGGGGATCGTCGCGAGGGCTGGTCGGCGCGAACAGCGACTGGCTGGAGACCGCGGAGCCCGCGGCCGGCGAGAAATTCGGCAGCGCCCTCGCCGCGGCCCGTTTCAGCCCTGACACCCCTGGTGACCAACTGGCCGTCCTCAAGCGCGACGACCTGGAGCTGTACGCGTACGAAGCCGTCCCGCAGCCGCAGTCCGCGCGTCGCGCACCGCTGGAGCGCACCGCGCGCAACCGCCTCGCCGCCGCCGCGGAGGGGCGCGAGATCCTGCCCAAGTCCCTCACCACCGGTGACTACGACGACAACGGCCTGGCCGACCTGATCGTCTCCGGAGTCTCGGTGGGCGAGGAGCCTGGCCACGGCTGGTCGGTGTTCCTCTCCGGTCAGGAGCGGGGTCTGGTGTACGAGCGCGATCTGCGCGGCGGCCCGGTCGTGGCGTCCGGCGACATCAACAACGACGGCTACGACGACCTCGTCACCGGCGAGCCGCACAGCCCCAACGACGGTGGCGACTGGATGACCGGCGGCCAGGTCGGCGTCTACTACGGCAGCCCCGACGGGCCGCTGGGTATTGAAGGTGCGGGCAGCCCGCCCCAGTGGTGGACCCAGAATTCGCCCGGAGTCCCCGGCACGGCCGAGCGCGCCGACGGCTGGGGCACCGACCTCTCCGTCGCGGACACCAACGGCGACGGGTACGCGGACGTGGCGATCGGCGCTGCCGGCGAGGACATCGGCACGGTCGCGGACGCGGGCGCGGTGTGGGTCCTGCGCGGCTCGGCCGGCGGACTGACCGCCACCGGTGCCAAGTCGTGGGATCAGAACTCGGCGAACGTGCCGGGCACCGCGGAGAAGGGCGACCGCTGGGGCGGGCAGGTCAGGCTGACCGACCCCAACAGGGACGGCCGCTACGGTCTGCTGGCCGCGGCCCCGGGAGAGAACACGAACGATGGCGTCGTGTGGGTGCTCTCGGCCGGTTCGGGCGGGGTCACGGCGACCGGCTCGTGGACGTACGGCGCCGGCTCGCTCGGCGCCCCGTCCCTGGACGCGTTGTACGGCGCGGCGATCGACGAGTAGGACACAGCACGCCGGGGCAGGCCAACAAGCCCTGCCCCGGTGTGGACGCCTCTCCCTGGTCGTCAGTCGTTGAGTGGCGCGCGGGGACGCAGGATCTCGTACTCGCGCTCCATCTCGTTCTCCGGAACGGGAGTGGGATCGCTGCTCAGGACGAACCCGATCCGGCGGTAGAAGGCTTCAGCCCTCCGGTTCTCCGAGTGGACGATCAACCGCACGCGTTCGACCGCCGGCGCATCCAGCGCCCACGACCACTCGAGCGCCGCGCGGAACAGCTCATCGGCGAGCCCCGCACCCCGCGCCTCGGGCCGGACGAACACCCCGACCACATGTGTCTGCTCGACGATCGCGGCCTTGCCGACCCGCGGCTCGGCCCCCACCCTCTCCACCAGCACCGTGACGGTGCCGTCCCAACGACCGTCCGGCGCCTCGGCAACGAACTGAATGACGTCCCGCCCCGCCGCTCCGGTGCTGGTTCGCTGCTGCCAGAACGAATCAGGCTGCTCGAGAGCACTCTCGTACGTCTCCAGAAAGGCTATCGACGACAGAGGGTCCTGCAGGGCGGCGAGCCGGAGCTCACGGACCTTGGCCCACTCTTCGGCGCACACGGGCCGGATGACATGTTCCATCCCCTGATCCTCGTCACGGCACCGGCCCCGGGCAAGGCAGTTTCCGGTTTCCCGGAGATCGTCCCAGAACGCAGAAAAGCCCCGCACCAGAAATGGTGCGGGGCTTCCCGCAATGATTGTTCGGCGGCGTCCTACTCTCCCACAGGGTCCCCCCTGCAGTACCATCGGCGCTGAAAGGCTTAGCTTCCGGGTTCGGAATGTAACCGGGC